>NC_021039.1:2142112-2336155 GCF_000210095.1 Ruminococcus champanellensis 18P13 = JCM 17042 | reverse complement strand
TCTGTTGAAGGCAGCCAGACCACAGCGGCTCCTACCTCCAGCACAACAGAGGAAGGCAGCCAGACCACGGTGGCTGAGAACACTGTAAAGTATGAGATCCCCACTGTAGCAGCTAAGCCCGGCGAGACTGTTGAGATCCCGGTTAAGGTTTATGCAGGATCTCCTGTCAACGGCATCAGCCTGAACCTGGCTGCTGATGAGACACTGACCTATGATTCCTTCGCAGCAGGCGTTGCATACACCGGCGAGCCGGTTTGGAACGCAGCTTCCATGGCTTACAGCTGGAATTCCGAGACCGACCAGACAGCAGCAGATGCAGTTCTGTTTACTGTAAAGTTCACAGTTCCGACTGACGCAGCAGTTGGCGTATACCCCATCACATTCAACGCAGCAAACTGCGAGACAGTAAATGCAAACGGTGATATTCTGACAGCTGAGTATGTAGACGGGGCAGTTGTTGTTGAAGGCACAACCGCTACAATCGACGGTTACACCTTTGATAAGGAGGCTACTCTGATCGGCGATATGTTCTGGTCCGAGGATCCCACTCCCTTCGACACAAGCGACTTGAATGTTCAGATTACTGTTTCTATGAAGTCTGTTGCAGTTGTAGACGGCAAGGTTGAGGAAGTTTCCGACACAGAGACTCTCCCGATCGGCAATCTGTTTGCTCTGACCGCAAACAGCGCTTCTGAGCTGGAATACACCGAGGCTGGCGAGTACACCATCGGCATTCTGGTTGATGAAACTGCAATTGCAGAAGCTGTTGAGAATCTGGTTGAGACTGAAGTAACCTGGACCGATCTGGATAAGTCTGCTGTTGCAGGCGAGTTCACTGTTCTGGTTGGTCTGAGAGGCGATGTAAACCTGGATGGTAAGGTAGACGTTGCAGACGCTGTACAGATCCTGCAGTATTCCGCAGCAGCAATCCTGGAAGAAGCAGGCGGTCAGCCTGAGATTCCTTCTGCTGAGATCATTGAGCCGGATTCCCTGGCTAAGTTCTGCGCAGACGTTGACTGCTATAAGGATGCAGAGCATGCAAAGATCAACACTGCTGATGCAGTATGCATCCTGAATTATTCCGCTGCATTCCTGGCGAATGGATCCGCATCTTGGTATGAAGTTCCTGGTGCAAACCAGTATGTTGCATACGCACAGACTGACGATGAATAAGCTGAAAGATTCAATCTGTTGTTTTTACATGCGGGCGTTGCCCGCATGTATAACATAAAACATTTGAAAGGAAAAGAAGAAAATGAAGAAGACATTTATGAGAACGGTTGGCGTTCTGTCTACAGCTGCTATGTTGGCAGTAGGCGCTATGAGCATCACTGCAAGCGCTGACGGCGCTGCAAAGCTTTCCATGGATCAGAAGTTTGCTGAACCCGGCGAGACTGTTGAAATCGCCTTGAACCTGGAGAACTTCGACGCTTCTTGGACTGGCCTGGAATTCCTGGTTAACTACGATCCGAAGCTGGAAGTTGCTCTGGATGGTGCTGGCGATATCGATTACAGCTATGGCGATGCAATTGGCGCTATGGGCAAGAAGATCTCCGTTGGTGGTGCAATTTCCAAGGATCTGACTGCTGATGGTCTGAAGGGCTTTGCTTTTGCTTGGGGTACTGCAACTGCAATCTCCGGCAACGGTCAGCTGGGTGTTTTCAAGTTCACTGTTCCGGCTGATGCACAGCCTGGCGATGAGTTCCCGGTTAACCTGACTGTTAACGTAGGTTCCTTCATCGATGCTAACAAGGAGAACATTCCTTTTGAGACAGTAAACGGCTGGATCAAGATCAAGGAAGAGGAGACCACCACTTCTGAGGAGACCACCACCACAACAACTACTACCACAACTGAGGGCGCTGCTGAGACTTCCGCTCCGGCAGTAACCACATCTGCAGTTACCACAACCAAGACTCCGGATGTTAAGCCTCCGAAGATGGGTGTAGACGGTGCTGCTCTGGGCGTTGTTGGCATGCTGTCCGCTGCTGCTGCAGCTGCTGTAGTTCTGAAGAAGAAGAAGGACTAATTCCGATTTCTCAGAAAGCATGCAAAAAGTGTAAGCACTAACACAAAGAAAACGGTGTAGCGAAAGCTGCACCGTTTTTTGCATAGTTGTCCGGAACCTCACATAAAATGAAGGCGGGAGCAGAAGCCACTCCCGCCTTATGTATGAAAAAAATAAGAGCCAAAGGCTCTTATAAAAATAATGTAAAGTGAAACATATGTGTAGAACAAAAGAAAGGAGACAACAAAACGAGTGTAAATAACAAATTGCTTTTACACTGTAATTATTATACCCGAAAAAGAGCGAATCGTCAATCATTTTGGGCGAAAAATCGGGAAAGAGAAGAAAAATAGTGATTTTGCACAAAATTCCTGAAATGGATTCAGCATAATGATAAGCAGATTCTGCCGCAGCGGAATTTAAATTCGTGGGAATTCCCGAAAAACCGTGGGATATCCGCAATGTTTTAGAAAAAAGGTATTTACAAAAAAGGCGTTTTGTGATATCATGTATTGTAATGGGTATAGTGCGCGCCACGCACAATTGCCTAGGGCAATGCCCCTTGGATCCTTCCCGGAGCACTGCTACTAAATACTAGGAGGACAAACCAATGGCAAGAAAAAAGAAAACCATGGACGGTAACAATGCTGCCGCTTATGTATCCTATGCGTTTACAGAAGTAGCCGGCATTTACCCGATCACCCCTTCAAGCCCCATGGCTGACTACGTTGACCAGTGGTCCGCACAGGGTGTGAAGAATATCTTCGGGACCACCGTCAAGGTTGAGGAAATGCAGTCTGAGGCTGGTGCAGCCGGTACAGTGCACGGTTCCCTGAACGCTGGTGCGCTCACAACCACCTATACCGCATCCCAGGGTCTGCTGCTGATGATCCCCAACATGTACAAGATTGCCGGCGAACTGCTGCCGACTGTTTTCCATGTATCCGCACGCTGCGTTGCTTCTCACGCACTGAATATTTTCGGCGATCACTCCGACGTGTACGCATGCCGTCAGACCGGCTTTGCAATGCTGGCTGAGACCAACCCCCAGGAGGTTATGGATCTGGCTGCTGTTGCACATCTGGCTGCAATCGAGAGCCGTGTTCCTTTCATCAACTTCTTTGATGGTTTCCGTACTTCCCACGAGATCCAGAAGATCCAGGTTTGGGATTACGCTGACCTGAAGGAAATGTGCAACATGGACGCTGTGAAGGCATTCCGTGAAAGAGCTCTGAATCCGGAGCATCCCACTATGCGTGGTTCTCACGAAAATGACGATACCTTCTTCCAGCACCGTGAAGCATGCAACAAGTACTATGATGCTGTTCCCGCAATCGTTGAAACCTACATGAACAAGGTCAACGAGAAGCTGGGTACTGACTACAAGCTGTTTAATTACTACGGCGCAGCTGACGCTGACCGCGTAATCATTGCAATGGGTTCCATCTGCGATGTGGCTGAGGAAGTCATCGACTACCTGAACGCAAAGGGCGAGAAGGTTGGTCTGGTAAAGGTTCGTCTGTATCGCCCCTTCTCTGCTGAGAAGCTGGTAGAGGCAATCCCGGCTACTGCAAAGAACATTGCTGTTCTGGACAGAACCAAGGAGCCCGGTTCCATCGGCGAGCCCCTGTACCTGGATGTAATTGCTGCACTGAACGAGCAGGGCAGAACCGCCAACGTGATCGCTGGCCGTTACGGTCTGGGTTCTAAGGATACACCTCCGGCAAGCATTTTCGCAGTATACGAAGAGCTGGCAAAGGCTGATGCAAAGAGAAAGTTCACTCTGGGTATCCACGACGATCTGACCTATCTGTCCCTGGAGGAGAAGCCCTCCCCGAATACTGCGGCAGAAGGCACCATCGAGTGCAAGTTCTGGGGCCTGGGCGGCGACGGTACCGTTGGCGCAAACAAGGACTCCATCAAGATCATCGGCGACCATACCGACAAGTATGTACAGGCTTACTTCCAGTATGACTCCAAGAAGACCGGCGGTATCACCGTATCCCACCTGCGGTTCGGCGATCAGCCCATCAAGAGCCCCTACTACATCAACAAGGCTGACTTCGTTGCATGCCACAACCCCTCCTACATCATGAAGGGCTACAAGATGGTCAACGATGTAAAGCCCGGCGGTAAGTTCCTGATCAACTGCCAGTGGACGCCTGAGGAACTGGAGAAGCACCTGAATGCTGAGACCAAGCAGTATATTGCAAAGAACAACATTCAGCTGTACACCGTAAACGCAATTGACATTGCCGCAAAGATCGGTCTGGGCAAGCGTACAAGCACCGTACTCCAGTCCGCATTCTTCGCTCTGGCAAATGTTCTGCCTTCTGAGGATGCCATCAACTACATGAAGGAAAAGGCAACCATGAAGTTCTCCAAGAAGGGTCAGGACATTGTGGACATGAACCACAAGGCTATTGACGCCGGTAAGGACGCTCTGGTGAAGATCGACGTTCCGGCTGCTTGGGCAACCGCTGTTGACACTGCTGCTCCGGAAGCATCCAAGGGCCCGGCTAAGCTGGTCAAGATGGTTGACGAGATCATGAAGCCTGCTGGCAAGATGGATGGTTACTCCATTCCTTGTTCCGCATTTGCCGATCATGTGGACGGTACCTTCGAGCAGGGCGCTTCCGCATACGAGAAGCGTGGCGTAGCTGTGATGGTTCCGACCTGGAACGCTGAGACCTGTGCAAAGTGCAACAAGTGTGCATTTGTATGTCCCCACGCTACCATCCGTCCCTTCGCTATGAACGCTGAGGAGGCTGCTGCTGCACCGGCAAACACCAAGAAGGCTCCCAAGCCCATCGTAAAGACTGATTACACCTATACACTGGCAATCTCCCCCATGGATTGTATGGGATGCGGCGTATGTATCGGCGTATGCCCCACCAAGTCCCTGACCATGGTTCCCAGAGAGGGCGAGGAGGATCAGCAGGCAGTATTCGATTACTGTGTTGCAAAGGTTTCCGAGAAGCCCGAGGTTGCTACCGATGCTACTGTCATCAGCAGCCAGTACAAGCAGCCGCTGCTTGAATTCTCCGGCTCCTGTGCAGGCTGTGCTGAGACCTCTTATGCACGTCTGATCACCCAGCTGTTCGGCGACAGAATGTATATTTCCAACGCAACCGGTTGTTCCTCCATCTGGGGCGGCCCTGCTGCAACCTCTCCGTACACCGTAAACAAGGACGGCTTTGGCCCGGCTTGGGCAAACTCCCTGTTTGAGGATAACGCAGAGCACGGTCTGGGTATGTACCTGGGTCAGAGAGCAATCCGTGAGCGCCTGATCAACGATGTAAAGGCCATTGCAGGCTCTGAGAAGGTTTCCGATGCTGTGAAGGCTGCTTGCGAGCAGTACCTGAACACCCTGGAGGACGGCAAGGAGAATGCAGCAGCAACAAAGGCTCTGGTTGCAGAGCTGGAGAAGATTGACTGCGATTGCGAGGCTCGCGCTGACATCCTGGCAAACAAGTCCTACCTGTCCAAGAAGTCCGTTTGGATCTTCGGCGGCGACGGCTGGGCATATGATATCGGTTTCGGCGGCGTTGACCACGTTCTGGCAACCGGCGAAGACGTAAACATTATGGTATTTGATACCGAGGTTTACTCCAACACCGGCGGTCAGGCTTCCAAGTCTTCCAACATCGGTCAGGTTGCACAGTTTGCTGCAGCTGGTAAGGCAATCGCAAAGAAGCGTCTGGCTGACATTGCAATGTCCTACGGCTACATTTATGTGGCACAGATTGCAATGGGTGCGGACATGAACCAGACCCTGAAGGCAATCAAGGAAGCTGAATCCTACCACGGCCCGTCCCTCATCATCGGCTACGCTCCCTGCGAGATGCACAGCATCAAGGGCGGTATGACCAACTGCCAGGCAGAGATGAAGAAGGCTGTTGACTGTGGTTACTGGAATAACTTCCGGTACGATCCCAGACTGGCAGCAGAGGGCAAGAATCCCTTCATGCTGGACAGCAAGGCTCCTACCACCTCTTATCGTGACTTCATCATGAATGAAGCACGTTACAGCTCCCTGACTCGTTCCAACCCGGAGAGAGCAGATCAGCTGTTCGCCAAGGCAGAACACACTGCAAAGGATAGATACGATTATCTGTCCCACCTGGCTGAATTCTACGGCGAAGTAAAGTAAGCAACCCATAAAAAGAGCGGCATGGCGAAAACCATGCCGCTTTTTTGCGTAAGGCAACACCACACAATTTTTTGCAGTGTTGTCGTAAATAGAAAAGAACATGCCACAGCACCGGGTTGACGCTGTGGCATGTTTTGTATAGTGGAATCAGCAGATCCGCTCTGTGATGAGTCCGCAGATTTCCTTTAGGTGCTGGGCAAAGAAGAAGTGTCCGCCGGAGAAGCCGAAATAGTCGCACTTGCCGCCGGTGAATCTGTCCCAGCCCCGGAGATCCACGTTCCGGAGAATGTGATCCTCCTTGCCGTACAGCACGGTGATATCACAGCCGAAGGGAGCTTCTTCCGGGGTCAGAGCGAACCGATCCGCCATGCGCACGTCCGTGCAGAGAATCCGGTTCAGCATCCGGCGCAGCTCCGGATCCGTATCCGGAATGGCGGTGCTGAGTCCACCCTGGGCGAAAAACTGCACCAACTCTTCATCGGACAGATGGTCGGCATTCAGCATCCTTGTGCCGTCACAGGGGGCGCATCTGCCGGACATGAAGGCATGCCGGGGGGTGGGCAATCCGGCGGTTCGAGTCTGGCGAATCAGCTCCGCAGCCAGCAGGGTGCCCATGCTGTGACCGAACAGGGCATAAGGCTCCTGTTCCAGCAGGAGGCGATGGGTCTGGATCAGATCCGCCACGCAAGCGGAAACCTCCGTCAGCAGTGGCTCCCCGGATCGGATGAACCGGCCGGAAAGCTCCATGGGCACCACCTTCAGATCCCGGGGCAGGTACCGCTTGAAGGTACAGTAGCTTTTGGCAGAGCCGCCGGCGTGGGGAAGAAAAAACAGTACCATGCTCAGCCTCCGATGGGGGTGCCCTTATCGTTCAGCAGGTGAAAAATCTCCCCAACGGTGCTGATGGATGCCACCAGGGACAGGGGAATGTTCAGCTGATAGGTTTCCGTAATGTGGGAGCCCAGACCGAACAGCCCCAGGGAGTCCAGATACAGGTCGTCATACACGTCGGTGCTTTCGGTGATCTCAGCGGCATCCACTCCAACGTAGTCGGAAATGTGCTGCTTGAATTCGTCCCAGTTCAGATTGTTCATGTTATTTGTACTCCTTTTTTCTCAGATACTTAAACTGAATTTTGCCGATGTCCTTGGGAATCTCCTCCACCAGAACCACCTTGTCAGGGATCTTGTAGGCGGACAGCTTGCCGTCAAAGTAGTGGGCAAGGGCGCCCCGGGTGATCCGGGCATCCCCCTTCGGCTGGATGTATGCCACGATCTGCTGCCCGATTACCGGGTGGGGTTCATCGGTAACAGCGGCAGCGGCAATGTCCGGATGGGTCAGCAGGCATGCTTCCACTTCCTCCGCATGCACCAGGTTGCCGCCCCGCTTGATGATCCGCTTGCTTCTGCCGGCAAAGCGCACTGCGCCGCCGGGCAGCTTTGTCACCAGATCTCCGGTGCAGAACCAGCGTCTGCCCTGTTCGTCCCGGAGGATCTTTTCAGCGGACAGCTCCGGATTGCCGAAATATTCGGTGATGACCGCATCCGTAAACACGCACAGCTCGCCGGTTTCCCCTTCGTTGACCTCGTTCCGGTTCTCGTCCAGCACCTTCACGTCCGTAAAGGGCAGCTTCTTGAAGTCACTGGGATCCGTATCCCCGTCCAACTGGGAATCCCACACCACCATGGTGGCGGTCTCGGAGGAGCCGATCACATTGATGACCCGGATGCCCAGTCGGTGTACGAAGATGTCTGCCAATTCCTTGGGCAGCACCTCTCCGGCAAAGTAGCATACCCGGACGCTGGACAGATCGTACTTGTCAAAATCCGGGGTGGACAGCAGCACCTTTGCCAGGGTGGAGGTGAGCTGGATCACGCTGATGTGGTATTTCTGGACGGTTTCCAGGAATGTGACCGGGTTGAACTGGGGCTGGTACAGCACGGTGCCCCCCTTGAGGGTCATTTGCAGCCCCATGCCAAAGCCCCCCTGGTGGTACAGGGTCATGCCCAGCATCATTACGTCCCCGGCGGTAAAGTGCAGGTGGGAGCCCATATCCTCCTGGGAGATCAGGAAGCCCTCATAGGGCACAGCCAGTACCTTGGGGGTGCCGGTGCTGCCGGAGGTGCATGCCAGGGACATGGTGTGTTCCGGTTCCGGGGTAAAGGGGGCGCATTCCATGCCGCAGTAGTCCCGCAGGAAGGTGTCCTCGGTGATGAATACCGGATCCGCCGGCAGCGCCTCCTGGGGAGCAAAGCAAATACACTTGTCCTGGGAAAGCTGTCCGGGTACCAGGGCGCTGACTGCGTCAATGATCCGGTTGTTCCGGTATCTCTCCGCCAGGAAGCAGATCTTCACAGTGGTGGCAGGGATCAGACGGGACAGCTCCAGACTGCCGCTCTGGGGATCCATGGGCACAGGCTGCGCCCCGATGCGGATGGCAGACCAGTATACCAGGTACCATTCGATGCTGTTGGGCATAATGATGCCCACCTTGTCGTTGGGCTTTATCCCCAGCTTCTGCATGCCAGAGCCAAGCCGGGCGGTCATCTCCATAAACTCCCGGTAGGTCAGGGTGTTTTCATCGATCCGCAGCAGCACTTTATCCGGGGTTTCTGCTGCGTACTTGCCGTAGTAATCAAAAAATGTCTTGCGCATGTTACTTCCTTTCCGTTAGACGATCCGCCAGAAAATCTGCTGCCAGATGCTTGACCCAGTGGAACTGCTCTCCCACGGGCATGGCATGCATGATGGTTTCCTCGGATACATAAGCAGGCTTTTCGGAAATGTAGATCTTCTCCTTATAGCCGGTGGCCTTGTCAAACAGCCGCAGGGAGGCTTCCGTGTCCATCCAGTTGTCGTCGTCGCTGTACGCCATCAGGAAATCACAGCCGACCGTGCCCTCCTCGATCTGCTTCATACCCTCCAGATAGTTGTCTGCATACTGGAAGGAGGACCACCTGCCCCGTTTCATCCATACCGGAATGGAGCCTTGATCCGCAAAGTGCATCAACAGCGGGAACAGGCTGACGCAGCATTTTGTTTCCGGATACTTGGCGGAGGCACGGAAGGCATAGCCGCCCCCCATACACAGACCAAAGTTGCCGATCCGGTCAGCATCCAGGTCTGCCCGATTTGCCAGGAAGGCGTAGATGCCATCAAAGGCAGCCTCCAGCATGGGGCCGCCGCACTTGATCCCGTTGTGGATCACGGCTGCTCCGGCGCCGGGCATGTCCGGCGTCAGCACCGCCACGCCCCGTTCCAGCAACGGCTCTGCCAGCATTTCCAGCTCTTCCTTGCAACTGCCGATGCCGGAATAGGTGATGACGCAGGGGTAGGGACCCTGGCTGCCATCGTCCGGGAAGTGCAGGTATGCAGGCAGTACCCCTTCCTTGGTGGGGATCTCCACATATTCCACCTTGTGGTCACAGTAGCCGGTGTACTGGCTGTAGGCATGTGCCAGACCATCGTAGATCTCGGTTTTTTTGTCAATGTCCTCGGTGTTGATCATGTAGCAGGCATAGTGGCACTGTGCCGCCAGCTTGTAGTATGCCCGGGCGGAGATCCGGTGACCGCTGTCCGCAGCCTGCCGGGCAAGGTCGGTGTATTTGTGGATCTTTTCCGCCCATTCCCCCAGCCATACGCTCTGGATCTGTTTGCCGCTCATCACCTTGATGCCGTCGATCTTCTTGAGGATGTATTCAATATCAAAGGGGTTTGCTCCGAATATCATGGAGCGTGTCACCACCGGGTTCAGCAAATCTCTGATGGCCCATTTCATTGTGCGTCAGTCCTTTCCGGTATATTTCCAGGCACTTTCCCGTGCCATTTCTGTAAACTGCATGTAGATCCGGTGAGGATCCACGCCTGTATGCTGCCGGAACAGGGCAAGCATCCGATCCGCAAAGCGATCCAGAAACGCTTGCTTTTCCTTGGAAAATTCAGGGGGCAGCACATAGCGGAATTCCGCAAAAAATACCGTGTCATCGGTGCCGTTCATGCGCATGTCGCAGGGATCCAGCATAGCCATCACCGCAGCCAGGGGCTTGTTGAGCAGCTCTGCCGCTGTTGTGGCGGTATCCAGCAGCAAAGCCTCCCGTGCTGCCGCATCCATGGGGTAGTTGGTTTTCAGTTGGCAAATTGGCATAGAAGTTCCTTTCGTGGGTTATTCGTATTTGCAGAACACCAGGGAAGCGTTGTGACCGCCGAAGCCGAAGGAGTTGGACAGGGCGGTGCGGATGCGCTGTGCTCGTGCAGTGTTGGGGATGTAGTCCAGATCCAGTGCAGGATCCGGAATGTCGTAGTGCAGGGTGGGGGGCAGCATGCCGGTTTCGAGGGCTTTGACGCAGGCAATGGCTTCCAGGGCGCCCCCTGCCGCCAGGGTGTGGCCGATGGCTGCCTTGATGGAGGACACGGGCACCTGCTTTGCCCGCTCTCCCAACAGAGACTTGACCGCCATGGTTTCATACAGGTCGTTCAGGTTGGTGGAGGTGCCGTGGGCGTTGATATAGTCCAGATGCTCCGGCTGTAAGCCGGCGTTTTCCAGGGCGGCAGCCATGGTCTGTGCCATGCCGGCGCCGTCGGTTTTCGGAGCCGTCATGTTGTAAGCCTCGCTGTCCATATGCGCCCCTGCCAGGGTACAGTAGATCCGGGCACCCCGTGCCTTTGCAGTCTGCTCCGATTCCAGGATCAGAGTACCGGCACCTTCCCCCATAATAAAGCCGTCCCGATCCCGGGTGAAGGGGCGGCAGGCGGTTTTAGGATCCGGGTTCACGGACATGGCGAGGAGCTGGTTGAAGCCCTTGATGACGGAGTGGGTAACCGTGTTGGAAACGCCCCCTACGATCACCGTGTCGTACATGCCCGCTTCAATCATCTGCTTGGCAAGCGCCATGGCGTACGCAGAGGAGGCGCAGGCGGTGCTTACATTGAATGCGGCACCGGTGAGCCCATACTTGATGGATACCATGGCAGGCAGCTCACTGGGCATTTTCCGCAGGGTGATGTTCAAAGGCTTGTCCAGCTCTGCATCCTCCAGAGAATTGTCAATGACCCCGTAGATCACAGCCACCCTGGAGCGGTCACAGGCAGTAAAGTCTATGCCGCTGTCTGCAACCGCTTCTCCGGTACTGGCGAGTCCGGTACGGGTGGCGCGGGTGGTGGCGCTTAGCTGGCGTTTTTTCCAGTAGCGGGATGCTTCTGCTTCAAAGGAATCCGGCACCTGGGCAGCGACCTTGGTGTCATGCTCCTCTGTGGAGATCCGGGTAATGGGGCTGATGCCGCCCTTGCCGGCGATCAGATTCTTCCAGTATTCCGGGACGGTATTGCCGATTGCGGTGACTGCGCCCAGCCCGGTAATCACAACTCGATTCATAATTACACCTCAGAAAAAATAGTATCCCAGACCTGCGCTCCGGCAGGCTGGTAGGATGCAAAGCCTGTGGTTTGGTAAAAACGATCCAGAACGGAGGAAAGCGTCTCCGCTCCGTATGCCTGATACAGTTCTTTTGGGGTCTGTGCCAGTCCCAATGTTTCCTGCATAGCACGAGCGAACAGCGCCCGATCCCCGTTGTATGCCCCCAGAGCGTGTGCCATTTCGTTCAGCAGCAAAGCGGTCATATCTGCCGTCGCCCGGGAAGCATCCCCGGATGTGTCCGGCATGTGGGCTGCTGCATAGTCCAGGAAGGACAGGGGCGCAGGGGAGCATCCCGCATCCAGCAGCTGCTTCATAGCGGTATGACCGTATGCCAGCAGCCCGGCGTTCCGGGGAATCCGGAACCGACCGGGGTCTGCTCCCATAAGCCCTACCCCCACGCTGTCCAGGATCTCGAACACAGGTGCGGTGGGCATCAGACCGGACAGCGCTTTGTCTAACTGCGCCGGGCTGACCCCGTATTGCTCCAGTAGCACAAAGCCATGGGCAACGGCACAGGACAGGATCTGGTTGAGATACATGTGGTAGGCGCCCTCCAGGGGCAGTGGTTCCTTGCCGATGCGCTGTACCAATGCGGCAACGGCTTCAGCGGTTTTTGCACTGGTTTCCGGCAGCAGGTTCAGCTCCACAAAGCCGGTGAGCCGCACCGGGTAGAAAAAGTGCATGCCGGTACACCGGGACAGATCCTGCACCGGGGCGAAAATGTCCGCCACCGGCAGGGAGGAGGTATTGGTCAGCAGCAGGCAGTCCGCCGGGACGATCTGCGCCAGTCTGGCGAACAGCGCCTGCTTGGCGGCAAGCGCCTCCGGGATGGCTTCCAGTACCAGATCGCAGCCGGCAAAGTCTCCGGGATCTGCCGTAAAGGTGACAGCCTGTTTCCGGTCTGCAAGCTGCTGCTCCGTCAGCAGCCCTCGCCGATGCTTCCGATCCAGCTGCTTCTGTAGGTTGGCGGCATGTTTTTCCGTGTTGTATGGCTCCAGGATCACAAACCGATCCTCTCGGAGCTTGTCAAAGAGCAGGTTGAAAATATCCTGCCCCATTTTGCCGAATCCGGCAATGCCCAGCTTCATAGTTCTGCTCCTTCCTGTAGATACTGCCGAAGCAGGGGGAGACTGTCCTCATCAGAAAAATGCGCCGTGTGGCTGCTGATCCAGTCAATGAGTGCTACCGCCTGGGCATAGCCCTGTTTTTTGCCGCAGAGGAAATCCGCCCAGCCCAGAGCGTAAGCGGTTTCTGCCGGGATCAGTTCTCCGGACATGACCAACCTGTAGGCGTTGGACATGCCGCACAGCTTAATGGTGCGTGCAAGCCCTCCCAGGGCAGGCAGGATGCCGAAGGTGGACTCCGGCTGTCCCACCCGGGCGTTTTTCTCACAGATCCGGTAATGACTGTTGACAGCGATCTCGCTGCCGGAGCCGATGCAAAATCCGGTCACCACGCTGACCACCGGGAAGGGCAGACTGCGCAGGAAGGTGAAATGCCGCTTTTGCTTACAGTGGGCAGGGGGCAGGCGCTTCCCGTCAAAGGACTCGGCAGCGGAACGCTCTGCCAGGGCATCCACATCGGCGCCTACGCTGAAATGCCTGCCGCCGCCCCGGATGATGAGCCCCCGGATGCCGGGCTGGGTGCTGCGAAGCTGAACCTGATCCATGATCGCTTCGTACTCCCGGAAAAATGCTCCGGTCATCAGATTGTTGCCGGGGGCGGACATGGTCAGAGTCAGGATACCGGCTTCTTCGGTCAGGGCAAAGGCTGTTTCTTCAGGCATGGCTCTTTCCTCCGTTCTTCTGTTCCATCAGCCGGTAAAAGGCAAAGGACTCCTGTTCCAGCACAGTCTGCACCGGGTCATGCCGGGCACAGAGGAAGCAGGCGGTGATTTCCGCCGCCTGCTGTGGGGTCTTTCCTGCGAACAGCTTGTCCGTCAGAGCGGATACGCCCCCGGAAAAGCTATCCGCATTCTCTATCAGCATACAGAAATTCTCCGGTTTTCTGCCGCACAGAAGCGATGTCCGCTCCGCCGGGCATGCACCGGTAAAGGGCACTGCACTGATGCGCAGATCAAAGGCAGCCAGCAGAGCCGGATCCCAGGTGTTTGGATCCGGCAGGGCAGCGGCGGTCAAAAAGGGAACCTGCGAAAGCCAGTTCCGCAGAAGGGCTTCCCGGGAAGATTCCGCAAGAAAAAAGCCGTCGGTCAGGAACACCAGCAGCATGCAGGGGGTTCCCAGCCGGTCACGGCTTTCGTATATTTCAAACAGGGATCCCGCATCCGTGACGGTGGTCACGAACGGGGTGGTTTCAATCTTCATGGCTGTCACGCTCCATCAGTTCTCGGGCTGCCTGGGGAATATCGCAGATGATCCGCTCCCCATTCACATAGGCAAGCTTGCCCCGGATGCGGCAGGCGGTCAGCCCGGTGTTTGCCTGTATGACGATATGGGTGTATCTGACCAGTCCGGCGGAGCAATACATTTCGGTTTCGATCCGCACCGGATCTAAAAGATGCAGTTCGTGGAGATACCGCAGGCTGCTTTCCAGGATCACCGGAAACAGCCCTTCCTTTTGGAGCAGCTCCACCAGGCCGTATCGATTCAGGCAGTGCCACATGGCGGCTTCGGCATAGTTCAAGTACACCGCATTGTTCACATGTCCGAAGGAGTCCAGCTCGTACCCCCGGACGGTCAGTTCGTAAGTGCTTTTCATTTTGCTTGGTTCGCCTCCGCCAGGACTTGTTCAAAGCCGCCCTTGGAGGGATCCTCTACGCCTGCCTCTGCACGCTCCATGGTTTCCAGGATGGTGCGGATCTGGAGGGAGGTGTTGGTGCCGATCAGTTCCCGGAGAAACGTCTTGGCAGGCTCTAAGGGGTTCTTTCCTTCGCACAGGGTAGTGACCAGTCCTGCTTGCAGGGCATCCTGGGCGGTGAGCATTTCTCCCCGCAGGCACATGGACAGCGCCTTTTCCCTGCCCAGCAGCCGGTACAGCCGCTCCATGCCCCCCATGCCGGGGACGACTCCGTGCATGATCTCCGTCAGCCCCAGAAAGGCGTTGGGGGCGCAGATCCGGAACTGACAGCTCAGAGCGATCTCCAGCCCGCCTCCGAAGCAGCCGCCGTGAATGGCGGCGGCAGTCAGAATGGGCAGGCGTTCGATGGTGCGGAGCAGTGTTCGTGCAGCCTCCAGCTTCCGGGAGATGTCATTGTTGGCAGCATCCCCGAACAGGGACACATCAGCCCCGTGAGAAAAGTGCCTGCCCTTGCCGGTGATGACAAGCCCCTTGATCCCGGGGTTGTCCCTCAGAAAATCCAGCAGCACGGACTGTTGAATAAATTCCGGCTCTGTCAGCAGGTTCTTTGGCCCGTTGTCCAGAGTCAGAACCGCAAGCGCTCCATCTGCCTCCAGGGTGGATAAATTGGAACGGATCATGGCTTACTGATTTACAATGTCGTTGCCGTACTGGTAAACCTTGCAGAACATGTTTACCACGTCGGACATGGTGTCCATGGGCGCCTTCAGCATGTACTTGCCGATGCTCTGAAGCTTGACATCCAGGTCATACTTTTCTGCGGTCATTTCGATCAGCTCCACGAACATCAGGGAGTCGCTGCCCAGATCCTCCTGGGGGTTGGTGTCCATGGTGATCTCATTTCTGTCCACTTCGCACTCCTCTGCGTAGTAATCAAAGATCATGTCGGTGATTTCCTGTCTGATTTCTTCGGTGATTTCTCTCATGGTCTGTTCCTCCAAAAATTTTTGTATCATGAAAAATTATACGTCTTGCAGCGTATAAATTTTACACTTGCGGCTGCGGAGCCGGGAGAATTTTTTCACGGCACCGTTGGCGCTGACATCGTAGAATGCGGTCACGCCCAGTTCCTCCAGCTTCCGGAGGGCAAGATCCCACCGGATGGGAGTCATCACATTCCGCTGGTTTTCCAGCATAATGTCCTGTCCGCTGGTCAGAATCCGGTTGTCGAATGCGGAAAGGATGGGGTAGTCCGGATCCCGGTAGGGGATGGATCCGCAGAAGTCCACGTATTCCCGGGCATAGTTCGCCAGAATAGGGTGATGGTAGGCGATGCCGGTGCCGAAGGGGATCGCCTTGATGGCACCCTCCGCCAGCATCAGTTCCAGTGCCCGGCGGACAGCCTCTGCCTTTCCGCTGATCATGGTGCAGAATACCGAATTGCCGCTGCCGATCACAAGCTCCTCCCGGGAAAACCGGGGGAACAGTAGCTGCTGTGCGTCCTCATACCCGAAGCCGATGACCACACCCATGTCCAGATCCATGCCGGCGTTGGCAAGGTTCTGCATGGTGGCACGGTTCATGAGGATGATATGGTGGGCAAAGGTATCCGGCACGGAGCCGAAGCAGGCACTGATGCTGACGATGCCGGAGCTGTACCCGGCGCCGATGTCCGGGACGATGCCCTGTTGGATGTAGTGATCAAACACCACCCGGTCGCACAGCAGGGAAATGAGCCATTCGGCAACCCGCCGGTCAAACGGGGTGTTCCGCTCCAGGTCGGTGTGCAGACCCAGCCGGGAAAATGCCTCATCCCTGGCGGTCAGATAGCGTTCCATCAGGGCCGCAGGCAGATTCACCAGCAGCTTTTCCGGCTTGGATCCGATGCCATTGAATAAAAATGCAGTTTTATAGTGATTCACAGAATGCCCCTTACAAATATACTATTCTTATGTTAGCAGTTATAGTGAACAGTGTCAATATTCCGGGGCGAATGCCGGGACAAATTCGTTTAGATGAACAAAACAGGAGGGAATCTTTGGGCTGCTTTTATGAAAAAGTGTAAATTATACTTCCTGTATATTACTTTGGCAGAAAAAGAACGTCTCCGGCGCAAAAGCGGAGACGTTCGGAAGGATCAGTCTACCTTGTCCACCTTCATCAGATTGGTGGTACCGGAAATGCCCAGAGGCAGGCCGGCAGTGATGACGACCATATCTCCTGTGTGGATATAGCCAGCCTTTTTGGCGGATTCCACAGCGTGCAGCAGCAGCTCATCGGAGTTGGTTTCCTCCTGGATCATCAGGGGGAGCACGCCCCAGGACAGGTTCATCTGCCGGCAGATCCGCTCACTGGGGGTGCAGCTGATGATGGGGCAGGTGGGACGGTATTTGCTGATGAGCCGGGCGGTCTGTCCCTGCTTGGTGACGGTGACGATGGCCTTGGCGTTCAGGTCATGGGCAGTGGTCACGGTAGCGTGGGAAATGGCGGTGGCAATGTTGCAGAATACATCGGATTCCCGGCGGGAGAACCGCTTTTTATAGTCAATGTCATTTTCCGTTGTCCGGGCGATCAGCGCCATGGTCTTGACGGATTCCACCGGGAAGGAGCCGGCAGCGGTTTCGCCGCTGAGCATAATGGCGCTGGTGCCGTCATAGATGGCATTGGCAACGTCGGTGATCTCTGCCCGGGTGGGGCGGGGATTGTTGATCATGGATTCCAGCATCTGGGTGGCGGTAATGACCTGTTTGCCGGCATTGTAGCCCTTGTGGATCAGATCCTTCTGGATGGAGGGAATCTGTTCAAAGGGGATCTCCACGCCCATGTCGCCCCGGGCAACCATGATGCCGTCCGCAGCCTCCAGGATCTCGTCGATGTTTTCCACGCCCTCCAGATTCTCGATCTTGGCAATGATGCGTACATCGAACCAGCCCAGGCTCTGGGTGAATTTCCGCAGATAGTTGATGTCCGCCGCAGTGCGCACAAAGCTTGCCGCAATGAAGTCAAAGCCCTGCTTTGCGCCGAATTCCAGGTCGTTCATGTCCGCATCGCTGAGGAAGGGCATGCTGAGCTTGACGCCGGGCACGTTGATGCCCTTATTGTTTGACAGGACGCCACCGTGAATGATCCGGCAGATGATGTCGGTTTCGGTGACCTTTTCCGCCAGCAGTTCTACTACGCCATCGTTGATGAGGATCCGGTTGCCGGCGCTGATGTCATGGGGCAGACGCTTGAAGGATACGCAGCCCTCCTTGGCGTTGCAGAGAATATCCCGGGTGGTGAGGGTATAGGTATCTCCGTCTTGGATCTTGACCGGTTCATCGTTCTCGAATTTTCCCAGTCGCACCTCCGGCCCCTTGGTGTCCAGCATGGTGGCGATGGGCAGACCCAACTCGTTCCGCAGGCGGCAGACCATGTCGAAGCGGCGCTTCTGCGTTTCGTAATCCCCGTGGGAAAAGTTGAAGCGGGCAACGTTCATGCCGCTCTTCATCAGATCCCGCAGCACGTCGATAGAATCCGTTGCGGGTCCTACCGTGCAGACAATTTTGGTTTTTCGCATATATGATTGCTCCTTTCAGGCACAGGTTGTACACGCACAGGTTGTACACTCTGATGTATAGTATACAGGATTGCATCGGTTAGGTCAAGTTACATTTTGGCAAAAAAAGCGGGAAACATCGGCTTTCTTGTGGAACCGGCGGAAAAGGACTCCCCGGAAGCCGGTTTTTTCGGCAGAAACACAATTGACGAGGGGGAGGAGAATGTGGTATAGTAATCTGATGAAAATTTGAAATACGGAAAAGGAAGAGAATATGGAACAGACAGAGCTTTTGGGGAGCAAGGCGGAAAAGCGGCAGTTTCGGCGGATGGTGATGGCGCTGGTGGTGCCTATGGCACTGCAGAATCTCATCAATGTGGCGGTGAATGCGGCGGACGTGATTATGCTGGGCAAGGTCAGCGAGACCGCCCTGTCCGGCGCATCCCTGGCAGGGCAGGTGCAGTTTATCATGACCCTGATCTTCTTTGGCATCACCTCCGGCGCTGCAGTGCTGACGGCGCAGTACTGGGGAAAGGGAAATACGGGCGCCATTGAGCGGATCATGGGCATTGCCATGCGGATCTCCCTGTGCGTGTCCGTGGTATTTACCCTGGCAGGGGTGTGCGTGCCGGAGTTTTGTATGCGGATTTTCACCAGTGAGCCGGATGTGGCGGCGGAGGGCGCAAAGTACCTGCGGGTGCTGTCCTTTACCTTCCCGGTGATGGCGGTAACGATCATCTATCTGAATATCATGCGCAGCGTGGAGCGGGTGGTGATCTCCACAGTGGTATATTCTGTATCCCTGGTGCTGAATATTCTGCTGAACGCAGTGCTGATCTTCGGTCTGCTGGGATGTCCGGCACTGGGCATTGTGGGTGCGGCGGCGGCAACCCTCTGCGCCCGGATTGCAGAGCTGGTGATCGTACTGATCTATGCCCGGCGGAAGGACCATCAGGTACACCTGCGGTTCCGGAACCTGTTCGTGAAGGATCCGGTGCTGTTCAAGGATTTTCTGCATTACGCCCTGCCGGTGATCCTCAATGAACTGATGTGGGGCGCAGGCTTTTCTATGAACTCCGTCATCATCGGGCATCTGGGAAGTCCGGCGGTTGCCGCCAATTCCGTTGCCCAGGTGACCCGGAATCTGGCGACCGTGGTTGCGTTTGGAGTCGCAAACGCCACGGCGATCCTGGTTGGCAGAACCATCGGGGAGGGGGACGTGAAGCGGGCAGAGGTCTATGCCAAGCGCTTTGTGCGGCTCACCCTGTGCGCCGGGGCTGCGGCTGCGGCAGTGGTGCTGCTGGTACTGCCCATCATGCACAAGGTCATGACCCTGTCGGAGCAGGCTCACAGCTATCTGACGGTGATGATGCTGGTGATGAGCTACTTTGTCTTTTTGCAGGCGTACAATACCACCATGGTGGTGGGGATCTTCCGGGCGGGGGGCGATACCCGGCTGGGACTGATTATTGACGTGAGCACCATGTGGGGTGGCTCCATCCTGTTCGGTGCCCTCTGTGCCTTTGTGCTGAAGCTTCCGGTGGAGGCAGTGTATGTGGTGCTCATGAGCGACGAGGTCATCAAGGTGCCTATTACCACCCTCCGGTATCGGCAGAAGAAGTGGCTCAAGAATGTGACCAGAGAACTGTAAGCCGGTTGCATGAATTTTTTTACATTGGCAAATAGCATTGTCAAAACGCTTGCTTTTTTTCGCTTTATCCGGTATAATGGAGGTACAGCACCGGGAATGTCCGGTGTCAACGGAAAACGGTATGCGCCGTGTATATGAAAGGAGTCATTGATATGAAGAACGTAAAACGACTGCTGTCCTGCCTGGTATCAGCAGCAATGTGCATGTCCCTGCTGCCGGCAGCCATGATGCCGTCGGTTTCTGCGGAGCAGGATCCGAAGTATATTCTGATGCTGGGAGACAGCATTGCATCCGGTTATGGACTGGCAGAGGGCGAATACAGGTATGCGGATTACCTGGAGGAATACCTGGGGATGGAATCCATCGACTATGCAAAGCCGGGTCAGACCACCGGGGAGCTGCTGGAGCTGGTGAACAATGAGGAGGTACAGATCGACATTCCGTTGGCTTCCGTGATCTGTGTGTCCATCGGTGGCAACGATCTGATCGACACGGTGGAGGGCTACCTGAACACCCTGCTGGAAACCTACAACACCACCAACGGTACCTCTCTGACCCTGAAGGAATATGTCCAGACTGTGGTTGCAGTGGATGACGACCTGCAAACCACCATGATCCTTAAGCTGACTTCTCTGCTGAACAAGGCTGCCAATACATACAAGACCAACATTCAGCAGATCGAGGCAAGCCTGCTGGAGCAGAACCCGGATGCGAAAATCGTGGTACAGACTGTGTACAATCCCATCAATATGGAGAATCCGGTTGTGAACGGGGTGGATTACTCCAGCAAGCTCAAGCAGATCCGGAAGTTTGCTTCCGAGCAGTTGCTGACTCTGAATGATGCATTGCAGCAGACAGAGGGTCTGACCTATGTGGACGTGAACGCTGCATTCAAGGATACGGAGTGGGTTTACACCAATATGGATCCCTCCAACGGCTTCTGGCAGATGGATGTACATCCCAATGCTCTGGGGCATGCAGTGATCGCAGCGGAGATTCTCAACAGCCTGGGGGCTGAGGGCGGAAGCTGTGACCAGTTTAACCTGGTGCTGCTGAACAATGCAGCAAAACTGAGCGATGCGGAATATGACCGGGTCCATGCGCAGTTGGATAACTTTATTACAACCGGCAAGGATGGCATTGTATACTCCATTGCCGGCGTCAAGGGCAAGCCCGGCGAGACCGTGGATGTGCCTATCACCATTTCCGGCGATACGGGTACTGCCGGCATGGTGCTGGAGCTGCAGGCGGATGCAGGTCTGACCATCAAGCGCCGTGTGACAGGCAACGCATACGAAGGGGCGCCTACCTGGAATCCCAAGACCCTGACCTATGTCTGGAATACCGCAGACGGCAGAAACCAGGTTGCTGCGGATGGTGCCGTTCTGGCAACTCTCCAGTTCACCATTGCTGAGGACGCTGTCAACGGTATGTACGAGATCAGCTTTGATGAGGCGAAGTGTGATATTGTAGACGAAAATGGCACTGCGCTGGACGTGACCTTTGAAAACGGCGGCGTGGAGGTATACGGCTCCACTGTACCGGAATACAAGCTGGGCGACGTGAACATGGACGGCGCTCTGACTGTTGCAGACGCAGTAACCGTACTGCAGGCATGCGCACAGGTTACAGCAGGCGGTGAAAGCCCGCTGACCGATCAGCAGAAGAAGCTGGCTGACATGAACCAGGACGGCAATGTTTCCGTTGGCGATGCAGTGGACATTCTGGTGACCATTGCACAGTCCATGGTGGGCTAAGAGCCGGATAAGCAGAATCATTGGGAAAAGCTGTGGGAAACCGCAGCTTTTCTTTTTGTCCGGCTTGCACTGACCGGGGAAGTGTGGTATACTGTTCCGTAGGACTGCGCAAAGCAGTATGGCAAAGAGTTTGCGAAATTCAGAAAGGACGTATCATGATTACTGTTTCCAACGTGAGCCTTCAGTTCGGGGGCAATACCCTATTCAAGAATGTGGATCTGAAATTCACCAACGGCAACTGCTACGGCATCATCGGCGCCAACGGTGCAGGCAAGTCCACCTTCCTGCGGATCCTGTGCGGGGATCTGGAGCCTACCACCGGAGAGGTCATCATTCCCAAGACGGAGCGGATTTCCGTGCTCAAGCAGGATCACTTTGCCTATGACGCTTATACGGTGCTGGATACGGTGATCATGGGCAACGCCCGGCTGTATGAGATCATGCAGCAGAAGGATGCACTGTACGCAAAGGAGGATTTTTCCGAGGCGGACGGGGAACTGGCAGCGGAGCTGGAGGGGGAATTTGCGGAGCTGGACGGCTGGGAGGCAGAATCCAACGCATCCAAGCTGATCCAGGGTCTGGGACTGGAGGAATCCCTGCTGTATCAGCAGATGTCCGCCCTTACCGGTAACGAGAAGGTGAAGGTACTGCTGGCACAGGCACTGTTCGGCAATCCGGACATTATCCTGCTGGACGAGCCTACAAACCACCTGGACATTGAGGCGATCCGGTGGCTGGAGGAATTCCTGGCGGAATACTTCGGAACGGTGCTGGTGGTATCCCATGACCGGCACTTCCTGAACAATGTATGTACCCACATTGTGGATATCGACTACACCAAGATCAAGATGTATGTGGGCAACTATGAGTTCTGGTACGAATCCAGCCAGATGATGCAGCGGATGATCAAGCAGCAGAACAAGAAGGCGGAGGAAAAGATCGCAGAGCTGAAGTCCTTTATCGAGCGGTTCTCCGCCAACAAGTCCAAGTCCAACCAGGCCACCTCCCGGCGGAAGCTGCTGGAGAAGCTGACGGTGGAGGAGCTGCCTGCCTCCAGCCGGAAGTATCCCTTCATCGGTTTTACCCCGGATCGGGAACTGGGCAAGGAGATCCTGCAGGTCAGCGATCTGTGCAAGACTGTGGACGGGGTGCCTCTGCTGCATCATGTCAGCTTTACCCTGGGGCGCACGGATAAGGTTGCCTTTGTGTCGGAGGATGAGCATGCCATTACCATGCTGTTCAAGATCCTGATGGAGGAGGAACAGCCGGACAGCGGCAGCTTCAAGTGGGGAGTATCCACCTCTGTATCCTACTTCCCGGTGGACAATTCTCCCTTGTTCAACGGCTGTAAGCTGTCCATCCTGGACTGGATGCGGCAGTTTTCTGCCAACGATGAGACGGAGACCTATCTGCGGGGATTCCTGGGGCGGATGCTGTTTTCCGGGGACGATATTTTCAAGCCGGTGGAGGTGCTGTCCGGCGGCGAGAAGGTGCGGTGCATGTTCTCCCGGATGATGCTGTACGGCTCCAACGTACTGGTGCTGGATCAGCCCACCAACCATCTGGATCTGGAAAGCATTACGGCAGTGAACAACGGACTGGAAAGCTTCAAGGGGGTTGTGCTGTTCTCCTCCCACGACCATGAAATGCTGCAAACGGTGGCGAACCGGGTTATTGAGCTGACGCCGGAGGGATGCATCGACCGGCAGGGCACTTATGAGGAGTATCTGGAATTCCGGAAGAACAAAGAGGCGTGACCAATGGAATCATATAAATATGATCTGCATGTGCACACCCGGGAGGGCAGTGCATGCGGCAGAGCATCCGGCGCAGAAATGGCGGAGGCGGCTGCACAGCAGGGCTATGCGGGGCTGGTGATTACGGATCACTTCTTCAACGGGAATACCACCGCTGCGCCGGAGCTGTCCTGGCAGGAGAAGGTGCAGGTGCTGAAGGAAGGCTATCTCCACGCCAAGCAGCGGGGGGAGCAGTTGGGGCTGGAGGTATTCTTCGGCTGGGAATTCGGCTACAGCGGCTCGGATTTTCTCACCTACGGACTGGATACGGACTGGCTGCTGGCGCACCCGGATGTGCATAAGCTGCCCCTGTACGACTATTTGCAGCTGGTGCGGCAGGCGGGCGGCATGACCATTCATGCTCATCCCTTCCGGGAGGCATGGTATGTACATGTCATGCGGCTGGTGCCGGAGCTGGAGGATGCAGTGGAGGTGTACAATACCTCTCACCAGAACCCGGCGTTCAATGCCCGTGCCGCCTGGTATGCGGAAGCCTATGGGCTGACCGGCGTGTCCGGTTCGGATGCCCACAGCCAGGAGGCACTGAAGGGGGGCATTTTGCTGCCCCATCCGGTACACAGCATCCGGGAGCTGATGACAGCCATCCGGAACCGGGAAATGGTGGGGCTGTGTACGGGAACAGAAATAGAATGGAAATCAGAAAGGAGAGACCGTGACAGCGGTCGGAGGTAGTTATGGAGCCGGATGGCAGTCGAATATGGATTTATGTGTTGCTGATCCTGGTGTTTGCTCTGCTGAAAGGAGTATACACCGCCTGCGAGTATGCGGTAACGGAGGTCAACGACAGTAAGGTCAAGACCCTGGCGGAAACAGACTCCAGGTATGCAAGGCTGTTGAAGCTGATCGAGGCACCCCAGAAGATGATGCTGGCGTTTTCCATGCAGCGTGCTTTGTCCTGCGTGATGATCTCTATTTTGGCGGTGATGCTGCTGGATGCGGTGCTGGATACCCGGCTGGAGCTGCAGCTGCTGCACGGGGGCGCTGCGGGGTGGATCCGTGCCGGTATGCTGGCGGGGCTGCTGCTGGTGACTACGGTGCTGATCTCCTCCCTGACGGAGCAGCTGCCGAAGCGGTTGGTGCATCGGCACATTGACGGCTTTGCGGTAGGCTGTGTGGGGGCGGTGCGCCTGTTGACCTGGGTGCTGGCACCGGTGGCGCTGCTTGCCCATGGCTTGACCTTTGTGGCATGCAAGCTGTGTGGCCTGCCCACGGATGATGTACGGGACAGCGTCACCGAGGAAGAGATCCGGATGATGGTGGAAGCAGGGAACGAGACGGGTGCCATCGAGGAAAGCGAGCGGGAGATGATCAACAACATCTTCGACTTCGGGGACACAGTGGTGTCCGAGGTGATGACCCACCGGACGGATATCATCGGGGCGGAGCTGCATGCAAAGATCGGGGACATCGTGTATCTTGCCATCAACGAGGGGGTATCCCGGATCCCGGTGTATGAGCAGACTATTGATAATATTGTGGGAATCGTATATGTAAAGGATCTGCTGTGCCTGGTGGGCTGTGAGCATTGTGAGGACTTCACCCTGGAGCAGTTCCGGCGGGACGCTCTGTACATGCCGGAGACCTGTAAGTGCCGGGAGGCGTTTGAGCAGATGACCCGGGCAAAGCAACAGATGGCGGTCATTTCGGATGAATACGGGGGGACTGCGGGCATTGTGACCATGGAGGATCTGCTGGAGGAAATCGTGGGGAGTATTCAGGATGAGTACGACGATGAGGCATCGGAGCTGGAGCAGCTGCCGGATGGAGGCTATTCCGTGGATGGTGCGGCGGATCCGGAGGATATTTTGCCCAAGTTGGGGGTTGCTGTCCCGGAGGATAACCAGTATGATACCATGAGTGCACTGATGGTGGATCTGCTGGGACGGATTCCGGAGCAACAGGAGCGACCTGCGGTGGAGTATCAGGGGCTGAAACTGACGGTTTTACAGACAGAGGACAACTGGATCTCCCGGATTCGGGTGGAGCAGCTGAAGCTGGCAGGGGAGCCGACAAAATAACATTTTATAATGCACAAACAGACCGGAGTTTTCAACAGGTTTGTTTGTGCATTATTTTTCTGCAAAAATGCTTGACTTTTTTCAGCATCCATGGTATGATATTAAAGCTGTCACAGACGAGACAAAATCACCTCAAAAAGAATTTGAAAAAAATCAAAAAAGGGGTTGACAAAATCGAAAAGATGTGATAGAATAAAAAAGTACCCCGCAGGAGCGGAAAACCCTGCCATAACGCTGTTCAAATATTGGAGTACGCTAAAAGCAGGCGTGTTCCGGTATATCAGATGGCGGATTGCAATCTCCTCATTCCGTTGAACAAGAAAAGATAGAAGGAGAATGGCGATGCTGGAGGACTGGACGATTTACTCTTGGTATTGCCCAAACTGTAAGACGCAGGTAGCGGGGCTAAAAAACAAGAAAAATCAGATTAGAGTTATTTGCACGAAATGCAGTGCCGAAATGGTCCGCACGGTAGTGGGCAGAAGGCACGATGTGATTGACATATATGCACCGATTGGAATGGAGCATAGTGACTTGGAATTGAGGGAGCATTGATATGACGATGTTAGAAGCTTTCGTAAAAGAGCGCAACGAAGCGCTGTTCAGCCTTGACCGAAAGAAGATCGAGGCCTACATGATCAAATACGGAGAAACGGAAATTGCGCAGACACCCGATGTTGTTTTCTGGGCATCCGTGTACAAGGCCATCTGCAGCATCAAGGATGCGCCGGAGGCCATTGTAAGCAAGGCAAAGACATGGCTGCATGAGCATGGTATGAGTCCTTATCTGGCGGGATGATAATCCCCCCCATTGATCTGCCTGAAGAACATCGAAGCGAGTTCCTATAACAACTGAATCAACGACATCACGACGGAACGGTCGGGCTGAAACAGGGCCGCGCTAAATCCGCTTCCAGGTCACTTGATCGTGGGCAGTAGCCCGAACATGAACCGGTAGTTATTCCAGACATACGTGAGAGGCCACCGGCAAGGTAAGACACTATAGTTCTATCTATAGGTCTGCCTTGTCGGTGGCTTTTTTTGTTTTTCACCGACATCACAAATACATATTCGCAGCCTGAAGTACAAGGGCCAAGGATACAAATACGCTGATTTCAACCTCTTTTGAAAAAGCAGTATGGGTACCCTTAGATTTCTGCGCCCTTTTTCAGGCAGGCAGCATCGGGAGTCCTTTTCGCCAGCGTAGTTGTGTCCTTTGGACCGCAGCAGGCGGAAAGGACTTTTTATGTGCGACCAGTGGCTCTGCTATATCGCTGAATACCCGTGATCTCCGAATTTTTGACTTTCACCCAAATTCAAAAATTCAAAGGAGATTACGACAAATGGGATTTAATTATGGACTCGAAAAGAGAAAGTTCACCGAGGAGTGGAAGAAGCTCTACCGCGAATATAAAGCTGCCGGTATGAGCGAAGAGGATATTCAGGATATCTATGCGTTCGACCTGAATGTGTTCAGGAAAAACAGGACGGAATGCCAGCGCACACAGCCCCTCTCAGAAAGCTCCTGTGACGACGGAACCGAACGGGGTGAATCTATGTCTGCCCTATTAAAAAAGTTCTCCAGCGCGCTTTCTGTGTGCGACAAGTATTCTTTCCAAAGTGACCCCCGCTTTGCGTGGGTTGATGAAATGGAGAATGACGAATTATATCGGAAGATTATTTCTCTGCCCAAAAGAGATATGGACCTGCTGACGCTGATCGCATTTGAAGGATATTCACAGCGGGAGGTTGCAGAAATTCGCGGCATTGCCCCCGCCGCGATCTGCAAAAAAATCGCAAAACTCAAAAAACTTCTGTATGGGGGTTAATTTTTGCCCGTTTTCGTTGCCTACCAAGTGAAAGGATTATTTCGAAAACAAAGGAGCAGCAGAATATGAACCATTTGAACGAGAAGAACTCCGTTTTGAATAGACCGATGTATTTGTGCCTTTGCCCGGTTTGCCTTGGTCAGTTCCTCGACACAGGAATCTATAAGATCGTGCGGGAGAATCACGGACAAGCAAAAGAGCGCTGTGATTTCTGTAATTATCGCAACGGGTACGATTTCATCATCTACTCCAAAGCGGAAAAGAAAGATGAGGTGGCAGACGAATGGCAATGAAAAAGTCTGAGCTGAGAGAACTGTACTTGATGATGTTTCCGGAATATCCGGACATCGTGAACATCACTCAGCTCCAATCGATGCTTGGTATCAGCCGCCATCTTGCCTATGACTTGATCAATGACGGGTATATCAGAGGCCTGAAAATCGGAAATGCTTTCCGGATACCCAAGGTCAATGTCATTGAGTATGTCATGGATCAGGGAAAAAGTGCGATTTGAACTCTGTTTTGATGATCGCATATTTGAGTATCTCCCACCGACCGAATAAAATATAGATGTCGGTGGGAGATGCCTGTATACAATTCAATGATTCCGGAGGTAATAAAAATGGTATCAGGAACTCTTGCGCTGAAGAACGGCTACTATTATGCCGTTCTCAGCTATCAGGACGCAGCAGGAAAGCGTCATCAAAAGTGGGTATCGACAGGATTGCCCCAAAAAGGCAATAAGCGCCGGGCAGAACAGGAGCTTATTCGTATTCGCAGCGAATTCGAGATTCCCCTGGCTGCCGGAGAATTAAACTCCAATATGCTCTTTGCGGACTATTTGGATCAATGGCTTGAGATTGTCAGAGCGAGAATCAAGCCCGCAACATTCGGCTCGTATCAAGGAATGGTCAAAAGCACGATTGGCCCGTATTTCCGCAAAAAGGAGCTAACCTTGAAAGAACTGGAGGCTCGGCACATCCAACAGTTTTATACGGAGAAGCTGAAAACCGTCACCCCGAATTCCGTTATCCACTATCACGCGGTGATTTATCAGGCCTTGAAGTATGCGATGAAAACCGACATGGTGCCGCAGAATGTTGCCATGAAGGTGGATAGGCCACTCGGATTTCAGCACGACCGCCAATATTTATGCCCATCTCGACTACAGATCCAAAATATCCTCGGCGCAGGCAATGGAGCAGGGAATGCTTCTTCCGAGGTCAGATGATTTCGGGAGCCGCTGGGAAAATGTAACCGAGCAGGGCAAAATAACAGAACCGGATTCGAACCCGGTTTTTGACTAAAAAACACGCTGTTCTAACGCAAAAACGGCCAATTCTAACGCCGTTCCAACGCGAAAATCGGAAAATTCAAGGAGTCGGACAAAAAAGGAAAGTCCAGCAAACCCTTGAGTTTACTGGACTTTTTTGGCGGAGAGGATGGGATTCGAACCCATGTGCGATTGCTCGCAAACTGATTTCGAGTCAGCCCCGTTATGACCACTTCGATACCTCTCCGTGTATGTCAAACACGGTCAGAACACCTTGAACCTCAAAAAAGAGGAAAAACCAAAATGTTAGAACGGCGTGTTAGAACAGCGAAATATTTAGTTTTTAGAACCCGCGAAAACCCTTGAAAACAAAGGGAAACGGGTGGACGAAAAAGCCTAAGCCGCGGAGGATTTCGAGTGCTGCACCTTCGACCACTCGGACAACTCTCCGTATTTATTTCTATCCGTATTTCCTTCCAAAAATTTGCTCAAAAATTCGTTGGGGAGAAAACAGGAGAGAAAGCAAAAAATATTCGATTTTGAGATTTTCAGTGTTGAGAAGTATCAAGGAGAATCGGGGGGGCGAAATTCACAGGTTCTGCCGAAATTTCGAGTCAGCCCCGTTATGACCACTTCGATACCTCTCCACATGTGGATAAACAAAATCTATTTCATATTATAACACATTGTCCAGCAAAAAGCAAGTGTTTCAATACAAAAACCGCCTTCTGAGATTGCATCAGAAGGCGGTTTGCATTATGCATGCTTTTTTGCAGATTTCCGATTTCCTTCCGGCTTTACCTCCGGAGCAGATTCCGTAACAGGGGTAGTAGCAGGTACGGGTGCTACTGCCGGATACTGAAAGAACAGGCGTATGGTGATAGCACCCAGCAGCACCAGGTTTGCCAGCGCCAGATACTTCATTTCCATAATATCCACCTTGAACAGGTAATTTGCACTGCTCAGCAGGGTGACAAAATTGATGCCTACAGCGATCCACCAGTCCTTCCGGTACAGGAACGCCCAGAGAATACTGAAAATACAGCAGATGAACACATACCGTTCGTGCATGGCGGGCAGGAAATAGATGCAAACCATGGCACTCCACAGTGCAAGCAGCACCAGTTGCTTGTTGTCCCGGATGCCTTGCCGGGCGATCGCAAAGGCGGAGACCATGAAGATGGCAAACGCCGTCCAGATGCCAAGCTTGGAGAACAGCTCATAATCACCGGGCATGAACACAAACAGATTGGGGCAGTTCATAGTCAGCTGCTTGTAAATATCCGTCTGGGCCCGGTAAATGTTCAACGTGTCGGAGAGACCTCTGCCGGCAATGATGGCTGGCAGATCCATGATGAAGAACACCAGGGGAATCCACAGAAAGTGCAGAATATTCACCTTTCTGGAGGCAAAATAGTAGATCAGCAGCACCGGCAGGAAGAAAATTGCCTGGAGCTTGAATGCAAGCGCTATTCCGTAGAAAATCATGGCTGCCGGATAGTTTTCCTTCACCAGAAAGTAGGTACACAGCAGCAGGAAGGTCACATAGATGAAATCGCACTGACCCCAGAATGCGGAATTCAGGAATGTGTTGGGAACCAGCAGCAGTACAGAATATGCCAATAAATTTTGTGGAGTCAGCAGCTTTGTACCCTTGATTTTGGACAACAACAGCACAGCGGCGGCACTGCCCAGAAAATCGAACAGCACGGACAGATTCTTGATCTCGTACAGGTCGTTGAAGCTAGTTCTGCCTACAATGGCAAGAAACAGCATATAGGGTACGTTGTATTCTCCGATGTTCTGCCCGATGCCGGACAGACCGGGATGTTCCATCAGCTGGGCGATCCAGCTTTTCATGAAAAAACTGTAGTCAGCGGTTTCATGGGGATACAAGTGCCAGCGTAGCTGAAAGGCAATGATGGATATTGCAAGAAAACCCAGCAGTACATCATATTTTTGCAGCAGCCCGGCGATCTTTTTTTCAATAATGCTCATGGGAACCCTCTTTTCGTCTTGTTTTGATCGTCATACCGGGGGATTACTGCTCCGTGCCTTCGCTTTGTGCAAATTGACTGGGGTGCCGGGTAAAAAAGTCCACACGAGGCTCCAGGAATTTCAGCTTGTGATCCTGTCCGCCGCAGAAGAAAGAAATAGGCTCAAAAATATGATCCCAGCTCCAGAAGGACTTATCCAGCTGTAAATACGCCAGGATTTTCTCGGTTCCCTCCGGTGCCATGGGGTGCAGAAGCACGGCTGCGGTACGGATCATATGGAATACATCAATGAGGGTCTGACGGCGCAGCTGTGCGTCTTCCTTTTTGTCCGCATCTCCAAGCTGCTTGACCATCAGCTTGCTTGCCTTGCGGATATAGGTATCCAGCACATAGGTGGCCTGGTGGAACTCAAACCGGTACATAAACCGTTCGTAATCCAGAATGGCTTTTTTTGCAGCCTCCAGCACCGGTGCGGAAACCTCTCCCACCGGCATGACTCCATCGTAGTATTTCTGGGTGGTGTAGATGCAGGTACGGATGATCCGGTTGAATACGTTGGAGAGCAGGAAGCCGTCCTTCAGTACCGGGTCTGCTTCATCCGGCTTTGCGTTGGGGTTCAGGGGCTTAGGCTGGAAGCTGACACTGCGCTGTCCAAGGCCTAGCCCAAGATAGTGCATCCGCAACTGTTCTGCGGTGTAATAGTGCAGCAGGTCTGCTGCCATAGGAGGCTTTACCGAGCCGGAGCTGCTTGCTTTTTTATCCAGGAAGAGAATGTGGTTGTTTGCCACCAGGATGGGCAGCTGCATCTGACCCTCTGCCGGATGAGTGGTCAGGTTGTCCTTGCCCTGCAAAGCCATGAACATGCCCATTTCCGCCACGCCGTAGAAGTAGATGTTGTCAGCGCCGATGAACTGGTATACCTGCGCATCCTTGGAGCACCAGTAGTCCTTCCATTCCTCTGTGTTGTGACCGATCTGCTCCAGGTATGCCATCGTGAAGGAGATGGGCGCCCACAGAGATTCGGGCCATACCCAGATGGTCAAAGGCTCCTCACCCTCCAGTTGGGGTGCAGGTACGCCCCATTCCACGTTGCCGGTAAGCCGGAAGGGGACAAGGGTCTTGCCGGTACGGTACCGGATGCCTTGTTCTGCCAGTACCACACATGCCTGATCGCAGTCCGTCAGCTTTTTGAAGGCGATCGTAAAGGAGGGCTTTTTCGGTTCCTCAATGAATTCGTGTTCCGGCATCTGATCCTTGCAGGCTTCATATTGCTCCAGAAACTCGTTTTTGATATAGATCACCGGGGGCTTGAGAAATTCTCCGATGGTCTTGGAAACCAGGGGGCGCACATTCTTCTGGGTGCGGATCTCGGCAACATACTGGTTCAGCAGCTCGTTCTGCTCCGTCAGATTGAAGTACCAGTTGGTGACCTTTTTCATAATGGGAGTTTCGCCGGTCAGTGTGCTTTTGGGGTTAATGAGCATTTCCGGCATATACTGGTGTCCCAGATCACACTCGTCTGCATAGCCCTTTTCGGAGTTGCATCCCTCCACCGGGCATTTGCCGATGACCTGTCTGCCATTGAGGAATGCGCCTGCCTTTGCGTCATAGAACTGGGAGGTGGCAATGCGGGTCAGGTGCCCGTTTTCATACAGCCGACGGATGAAACGGTCGGATACCTGGTTGTGGATCTCGGCAGTTCGGCCAAGTCCGGATGCACCGAACAGGTTCAGGCTGATGTCATAGTCGTCCAGGGTCAGTTTTTGCGCCTGGTGATTTGCGGCAACAAAATCCTTGATGCTGCCGGTGAAGCCTTCCTCTGCGCATTTGCGGCGGTAGCTTTCTGCGATAGGGGAGCCATAGCAGTCCGTGCCGGATACGAAGATCACGTTGTCCTCGCCGATCCGATCCCGAAGGAACCGGGCGTATACATCTGCAAACACGAATACGCCGCCAATGTGTCCAAAGTGCAGCGTTTTATTTCCATAGGGCATGCCGCCGGTGATCACAGCCCGCTTGGGAAACTCCGGGCGGGTTTCCGGCTTTTTATGAAAGTTTTTTTCCTCGCTCATGTTACATCTGCCTCCAAAAGAATCATATACAATTTAGTATAGCAGATTTTTCTGAAAAATGCAAGAGCAGATGCACTGTATAATTTGCTTCAGATTGCAGCATAGCTGCTTTCGGAAAAAGAAAACCGCATCTTCAAAAGAAGATGCGGTTTGTGGTTTACTCGCTGACGTAGGGGAGCAGAGCGATGTGTCTTGCTCTCTTGATTGCAACTGTCAGTTCACGCTGGTGGAATGCGCAGGTACCGGTTACCCGTCTGGGCAGGATCTTTGCTCTGTCGGTCATGCACTTTCTCAAGCGTGCGATATCCTTGTAATCGATGGTTTCAACACGATCTACGCAGAACATGCAAACCTTCTTACGGGGTCTCTTGCCGCCCCGGGAGTTTCTTTCTCTTTCCATGATAATAACCCTCCTTTTCGAGTTATGGTCAGAAGGGGACTTCGCCGTCGCTGAGGATCTCTTCAAAATCACTCAGATCGCCAAGCTGGATGGACTCCTGCGCAGGCTGAGTCTGAGCGGGGGCAGGGGTTGCCTGCTGCTGCGGCTTGCTGTATGCGGGCTGCTGATAAACCGGCTCCGCAAAATTGCCCTGCTGCTGTCCGCCGCCTTTGGATTCCCCAAAGGAAACGTTGTCAGCCTGAACCTCCATGGAATAGTGCTTAACACCATTTGCATCCGTATAGTCGTTGTTCCGCAGACTGCCTTCCACGATAATCATCTTCCCCTTGGAAAAATAACGGGAAACGAATTCAGCAGTCTGCCGCCAGGTATTGACTCTGATAAAGTCTGCCTGTCGTTCCTGATCCTTGCGGTAGGGCCGGTCAACGGCAACGGAAAAGCGGCATGTAGAAATACCGGATGTGGTCTGGCGCAATTCGGGATCCGCAGTCAATCTGCCCATCAGTATAACCTTGTTCAGCATTTTGAAGCACCTCCAATGTGCATATGATTACTTTACAGTAACCAGGGAACGAAGTACGCCGTCTGTGATATTGACTTTTCTTGTAAATTCAGCGGGATATGCGGGAGTGGACTCGAATGTGTAGATCACATAGTAGCCGTCCAGCTCATCGTTGATCGGGTAAGCCAGCTTGCGCTTGCCCCAGGACTCGTCAACGGATTCCAGTGTCGCATTCTCCTCGATCTGAGCCTTGAACTTTTCGATCAGTTCCTTTACTGCGTCCTCGCCCTTTGCCAGACTGAATACGACCATAGCCTCATACTTTGCGTTTACCTTTGCCATGTTGTTACACCTCCTTTTGGATTTCGCTCACCACAGAGTGTGAGCAAGGATACTATAAAATTATAGCAGAACGTATCCGGTTTGTCAAGCTTTTTTTATAATTTTTCCTCCCGGCTTTACATTTCTTGCGTCTCATGCTATACTTACAAAGAAGAAATGAAAGGAATCCGATAACGCTATGGGGTACGAGGGGCTTTCCAAGCTATTTTATAAATCTCCCGAACAATATCAGGCAGCGTATCAGCGCCGGTTTGCAGGGGATGCAACGGTGCATTTTGCATTTGATGTGCATCAGAAGCCAGCGTTTCTGGTGATCACGCCGGAGCTGCTGAGTCTGATCGATCAAATTCATGTACTGGACAAGCAGCTCACCTGGATCAGCCGACGTTTGCCAAAGATTGCTAAGCAACAGTACAGCACCTGGGCGGTGATCGAGGAGATCCGGCTGACCAACGAGATCGAAGGGGTGCACAGCACTCGTCGTGAGATCCAGCTTCTGGTGGAGGATCACTTGCCGGTGAAGAACGAGCAGCGGTTGGTGGGATTCGTAAAAAAGTACCGGCAGTTGATGAACCGACAATCCATTCCGCTGCGTACCTGTGAGGATCTGCGCCGATTGTATGATGAACTGTGCCTGCCGGATGTGATTGCGGATGCGGCAGATCATGCACCGGACGGGCTGCTGTTCCGGAAGGACAGCGTGTGCATTTATTCTGAATCTCAAAAGGAGATCCACAAGGGGCTGTATCCGGAAAGTGCAATTCTGTCCGCCATGACCAAGGCGCTGGATATGCTGCATGATTCCCAGTTGCCTGTGCTGCTGCGGATTGCCCTGTTTCACTATTGCTTTGCCTATATTCATCCCTTTTATGATGGGAACGGCAGAATGGATCGATTTATCAGCAGCTACTATCTGGCGTGGAATTTCAACCCTCTGCTGGGCTATCATTTATCTTATACCATTAAGAAAGAATTGTCAACCTATTACAAGCTGTTCAAGCAGACCAATGATCCACGCAACTGTGGGGATCTGACCTTGTTTGCAGAGGGATTCCTGCGGATCATCCGCACCTCCTCCGAGAGCCTGAACGCATCTCTGCTGAAGCGACTGGAGAAGATGACCTTTTTCCGGAATCAGCTGCTCAAGCGCTTTCCGAATGACCGGCATTTCCGTGTGCTGCACATTCTGATGCTGAACACCCTGTTCGGCTATCGGGGGCTGACCCTGCCGGAGCTTGCGGCTGCCTGTGGCATGGATGAGCCGCTGACGGCGGTGCTGCTGCAAACCCTTGCTACCCAGACTCCCCTGGTGGTGCTGTACCGGGAAGGGGAGCATACCATGTATGAAGTAAATCTGGAGCGGTTGGCGGAGATTCCGTAACCGTTCTGCATGTGACAGTCGTCCCATAGGGCGGCTGTTTTTTTGCACAGCCTCTTGACAAGATGCATTCTGTATGGTATGATACATGTAGTAAGCATATGCTAACTACATGTACAGGAGGTGAAACAATGAGCGTAGTAGTGGTAGGCGGCAATGAATGCATGGTGACGCGGTATAAGCAGATTTGCAGTTCCTATAACTGTAAATCCAAGGTGTTCACCCATATGACAGTGAATTTTGAGCAGAAGATCGGATCTCCGGATCTGGTGGTGGTTTTCACCAACACCTGTTCCCATAAGATGGTGGTCAGTGTGGATAACAAGGCCAGTAAGCAGGATTTCCGGGTGGCAAAAATACATAGCGCCAGTGCAAGCGCACTGAAAACCGTACTGGAACAGTACTGCAAAGTGTGAGGCAACACCGCTCATCTCTTGTACGATGTTGTCTTATGAGATGGGCACTACTTTTATAAAGAAACAGCCTGTAGAAGCTGCTACAGGCTGTTTTGCTTATTCCAGGGGCATGTCCATGTATTGAATATCCAGGTCTACATCTCCTGCAATGCCAGGGATTCGTCCCCGGCAGCTCATCTGCCAGATGGCATAGTCTCCGGCATAGTCGGTCTGATCTGTGTAATGGGCAAGCCATACCGGGTGCTTTTTCTGCGGATACCAGAAATTGTTCAGATAGTTTTTGCTGCCGTACAGCATGGCGGAGTAGCCCTGTTCCTGCATTTCCTCTGCAAATACCTCAAACAGCTGGTTCAGGTCGTGAATGCTCATGCTGTACTTCTGAAAATTGCTGAAGCTTTCCCAGTCGAATACCACCGGAAAATCCAGCTTTGCGCCATCCAGGTTCCGGGCGATCCACTGGGCTTCCTTGCGGACAGCCTGTTCGCTGTTGGCAGTGGTATAAAAGTATACTCCCACGTCCAGGTCCGCAGCCTTTGCTGCCTGCATGTTGGCACGATAGTATTCGTCCATTTCAATGCCGCTGCGGCTGTGACCCATCCGCATAATCACAAACTCGCAGCCGGCATCCCGGACAGCTTCAAAATCGATCGTTCCCTGCCATTTGGATACATCGATCCCAAGCCGTTTATTTGCACCTCCGTATGCATCGGCAAAGTCTGAAAAGGCGAGCCGGGGCTTATCGTCCGTATAGGTGGGCAGCTTGTCCACCACCGTCACAGTCAGATCCCAACTGGTTTGATTCCCGGCGGAATCCGTAACAGTTGCAGTAATGGGATACTTGCCCGGCTGGGAGGTGTCCACCGTTCCCGTATAGGTCAGCCGGGGCTTTTTGTCGTAGTTATCCGCAAAACCCACGCATTTGTTCAGATCAAAGGATTTTCCGGTCTGGATCACCGTACCGTATCCGCCGTTAAGCAGCAGAGGAGGGGTGGTATCCTCGACCTGGTACCGGATGGTCTGACTGTAGGATTCCCCGTTGTAGGTAAACTCCACTGTCTGCTCCAACGTGCCGGTTCTGGAGGTGTCCAGCCAGTCGCTGCCGTTTTTCAGTCGGATATCCGGCGCCGTGATATAGTCCTTCAGCCGGACGGTTTCGTATACCTCTACTGCGCCGGCAGTTTCCGGAGAAATCTGCCGTTTGGGGGGTTCCGTGGCAGCCGCTGTTTCCGTGGTTTCCGCCGGATCCGTCCCAGTGGTTTCTGTTGTTGTGGCAGATGTGGTGACAGTGGTGGTGCGATTCGCAGCGGTGGTGCCGGGTTCCGTTGCTGCGGTGGTGGATGCTTCTGTGGCAGGGACAGCGTCAACGGGCTTTGCCTCCTGGGCACTGCAACCTGCCAGCAGCATGGAGAGGGCTGAAGCCAGCAGCCAGAAATGTTTTTTCATAGTATGCTCCTTTTCATTCGGATACGACCAGTATAGCATGGATCCGACAAAAAGTAAAGGCAAAGCGACAGATAGGCTTTTTATATATTGGAAGGAGGAGCGCTGTTATTCCGTTCCCAGCAGGGTATGGTGCAGGATCCCTAACCATTCCCGAACCCAGTAGGTGGGGATAAGCCAGGGTTGTGTATGGGCCGGGATGCTGCTGACAGTCCAGCCGCAGTCCTTGGCGATCATGCTTGCCCGCAACTGGTGAAATTCGTTTGTGACCAGGGCGATTTCCTTGGGCATGCAGCCCCGTTCCGCCAGCAATTCTTTGGAAAAACGCAGGTTTTCCCGGGTACTGGTGGAGCGATCCTCCTGTAAGATTCGGTCAGCAGGCACCCCCTTTTCCGTCAGGTACTGGTACATGCAGGCAGCCTCGCTGATGTCCTCGTTGCTGCCCTTGCCGCCGGATACCACCAGCAGACAGTCCGGATGCTCCGTCCAGTAGGCGTAAGCCGCATCCAATCGCTGTTGCAGCATGATACTGGGACGGGTGCCGTTTACCTTACAGCCCAGCACAATGGCTACGTCTGCATTTTGCGTGCGTTTGCCGTATGCCCCGTACAGCATGCCGCCGGTCAGACCCACCGCCAGCAGCACTCCCAACAGGCACAGTCCCAGAACTGTACGGCTGGTGATCCGAAACCAGAGCTGCTCCCCGTGGGCAATATACCATTGATGCAGCGGTGTTTTGAAGCACCACAGAAGGAATCCTCCCAGGCATAGCCCCAATCCCAGCAGGTTTCCGGCGTTGATGATCCTTGCGAACATGGGCAGCAAAAACACAAGCGCCCCGCACAGAAGCAGTGCGGGGAGGATGCGTTCGATCAGAATGGATCTCATGTAAAGTTTTCTTCCAGAGCCTTTGCCAGCTGTGCGGGGCAGGATGTGCCCTTGCCGTTGCAGTCAATGCCCTGGAGCCGGTCGATGACATCTTCCACCTTCATGCCCTTTACGAGACTGCTGATGCCCTTGGTATTGCCGTTGCAGCCGCCGATAAACTGCACGTTCTGTACGATATCGTCCTCCACCTCAATGTCGATGCGGCGGGGACAGATGCCGTGGGGCTGATAAGAAATTTTCATGGATTATGCCTCCTTCTTGTTGGCAAGCTTGATGATCCGATCCAGATTTTCCTTGCTGGTGCTGTTGCTGCCCAGATGCGTGGGCTGCGCATTGTAAAGCCCGTGGAAATCGGAGCCGCCGGTTACGATCAGATTATACTTCTGCGCAATCTTCCGCAGCTCTTCCCGCTGTGCCTCGTTTGCGGTGTAGTGATCCACCTCTACGCCGTCGATCTTGCCCATTTCCGCAAGCTCCACCAGCAGCTCCACGTTGTGGTACAGCATGGGGTGCGCCATGACAGCCACGCCCCGGGCGGAATGGATCAGATCCAGTACAAATTTTACATCCGGATATTCCCGCTCTACCAGGCAGGATCCATTCTCCAGATTAAACAGCTCATCGTTTAATTCACCGTAAAACTCCAGGGCATAGCCGTAGTCGATCAGTGCCCGCATGATATGCTGTTTGAAGATGCTCTTGGAGCTTGTAGCATGCCGCATAACGCTTTCCAAGGTGATGGGGAACCGCTCCATAACTTTTTCCACCATTTCCTTGCTGCATGCTTTCCGGATCTCACAGGATTTCAGGCACAGTCCTTCCAGCCGATCCGGCTTTTTGGGGGCATAGCAGAGGATATGTACCTTGCTGTTCCGGGCTTTGTCCCATGCGGAAAGCTCTACGCCCTGGATGATACGAACTCCGTAACGTTCGCCTAAGATGTTTGCTCTGGAGAAGGACGAAAGCGTGTCGTGATCGGTGATGGACAAAAAGTCGATGCCGGTGCGCTTTGCCTGCATAATGATATCCTCGATGCCGAGAGAGCCGTCGGATAATTTGGTATGGCAATGCAGATCACAAATCATAGTGAAACCTCCTTTGAGTATCCGCTTTAGAGTGCTAATGTGAGAAAACACAGTAAGATACGAATATTATAGCATACAAGCAGAGAAAAAGCAAGCATTTTCGCAGAAGCGGAAACACTTGCCTTGTTCATGCTATTTTTTGCGTTCAATATGCTTGTTGATAAGCATACCGATCAGTCCGATGCCGCCAGTGATGCCAAATGCTACCAGACTCACCAGATATTTGCCCTGCCCGAAGGAACTGCCGATATAGGCGGAGGACAGAATGGAGGGGATCCGGGCAAGCGTGGCGATCAGCAGATACCGGGTGGGATTGATCCGGGTCAGGGGCACCAGGTAGGTGAGCAGATCCTTCGGGGTTCCCGGAATAAAGAACAGAAGGAATACCGCCCATTCCAGCTTGTTTTCGTCCTGGAGCAGCCGATGGTTTTTGATCTTCTCCTCCGGCACAAAGTATCCCACCAGAGGTCTGCCGAATTTCCGCACCAGCAGGAACACTATGGCAGTGCCGATGATGACACCCAGCAGACCGTACAGGGTGCCGGGGATGGTACCGAACAGCACGCCCCCCAGCAGTTCAATTGGCTCGCCAGGCACAAAGGCAATGATCACATGAAACACATGCAGCAGAATGTAGATCACCGGGGCAAAGGCTCCGTAGGACTCCACCCGCTGCTTCATGACGATCCTGCCGTCATTGGTGGAAAGCTGTCGGATCCAGGGTAAGAGCAGGAGCGTGATGGCGATGGTGGTAATGATGTATGCGGCTACGATCAGCAGCCGTTTTTTCGCTTCTTTCGATAATTTACTCATAGCTTTAGGGTGCGCAGAATCCGGAGATTCATACAAGCCGGCGCCCGTTCCCTCCTTTGTATATAAGGAATCCCCACACTTGCATGCGGGGATCGTGGTTTATGTAGTGGCTTCTGTGCTTGCCGGTTCAGACTGGGCAGGCGCTGTTTCTCCTTTATAAAGATTCAGCTGCTTGCCGGTGTCGATGATGGCTTGTGCAATTTCCTTGGCATATTCCGTCTGCTTGGTATCAAAGTAGGTGTTATCCTCCTCGTTGGACAGAAAACCAAGCTCCGTCAGACAGCTGGGCATGTCGGTGTGCCGGTTGACATAGTAATTCTTGCCGTCCGCATCCCGATAGCCTTCCTTGGTGCCCCGGTTTTTGGTGACACCCACCCGCTCCAGCGCAGCCAGAATATTGCTTGCCAGCAGAGCGTCTCCCGTTTCGGAGTTTTCGTTGATCCAGATCTCCACGCCGTTGCCTTCTGTGGCACTGTTCCGATGGAAGGAGATGAACAGATCCGAGTGCCCTTCGTTTGCCACCTTGCAGCGATTTTCCAGGGAAATAAATGTGTCGTCCGAACGGGTCATCAGAATCTCTACGTTGGGGAATTTCTGCAATTCCTTCTGGACTGCCAGAGTGATTGCCAGATTATCATCCTTTTCCAGGCGGGTTTCATCTCCGTTGTGACAGCCTACGTCATTGCCGCCGTGTCCGGCGTCCAGGGTGACGGTAAATTTTTTTACCGGCTGGGTGGTTTCCGCTTGTGTCGCAGTGGTATTCTGTGGTTCGTCGGTTCCGCTTTCATCCTTGCTGAAACAGGAATAGAGCATGAAAATCAATGCAAACAGGATCAGCCCGGTAACGAGGATACGATCCCATCTGACGCGACGTCGTTTTGCCATATGTAAATTCCCCTTGTCTTTTGATTATTTCTTTTTTGGGATTCATTCTTTACTCTACTTCTTATTATAACATGCCCTATATAAAAATGCAACCATTCCGGCGGAAAGTTTTTCTGAATCTGAAAAAAATCCCATGTGGTGTATGAATATGTAGCAGGGCATATTATCTTAGTGTCAACACGACCTTAGCTTCGGGCAAAAAAGAAAGACCCACGAAAAAGCGTGAGCCCAGGTGTATATGGTTGGGATAGCTGGATTCGAACCAGCGAGTGACGGAGTCAAAGTCCGTTGCCTTACCGCTTGGCTATACCCCAAAATAGTGATTCTATTATAACATACTGTTTCAAAAAATGCAAGCATTTTTTCCAAACGCATGTATCACAAGAAACCGGCAGACGCATTCGCTGCACCTGCCGGCTTTGTTTATTCTGCTTTGCCCTGAATATATGCCATCGGGTCAATGAATATTCCGTCCCGGTATACCTCAAAATGCAGATGGGAGGGATCGGCGCTTTCGATTTCCGCCGTATCGCCTACGGCGCCGATTGCATCGCCTCCTTTGACCTCGTCTCCGGCGGTGACGGTGACGCCGCTGTTCAGATTACAGTAGCGGCTGACGATGCCGTTGCCGTGATCGATGGTGACACATACCCCAAGCAGGCCGTCCTCCTCAACGGATTTGACCGTTCCTGCCGCAATGCTCACCACGTCATCGCCAATCTCTGCGGCAAGATCCGCACCGTTGTGGGTTTGCCAGGCACCAGTGGTTGCGGATTTGACCAGTTCCCCATTGCTGAAGGGATTGAGCACATCACCCTCTACCGGCATCACCGGTTTAGGGGTGGGGGTCGGCTTGTTTACCGGGGCTGCCGGGGCGGATTGAACGGCTGCGGGTTCTGCGGTTGCAGGCACCATAGCTTCTGTGACAGCAGGTGTTGTAGTGGTTGTCCGGGTGTATGTGGTGGTGGAAGGTGCGGAGGTTGTGGATTTCGGCACATTTTCTTTTGTAAAGGATACGCTCTGTTCTGACTGGAGACTGGATTCCAACTGGGCGGACAGGTCATTGCTTGTCTGGGTATAGGCAAAGTAGCAGGCGGCGCCCACCATGGCAACACATAGGGATAAAGCAATGTAAAACCCCTTTCCTGCAAGTACATTGGATGCACTGGATCTTGACTTTTTCATATTCACTCCGTTTCTCCGCCGTTGGGTGGAATCGGTGCCGCTGCGGCGGTCAGCACATTTGAACCGGTAGTTCTGTGAAATATTGTTGCCGGATCTGGCGGGATTATACAATGGGATGCATGTAACGCTACAGATTAAATGATAGCTTTATTTAATATAAAAATAAAAACTTGGACTATTTCTGAAAAATCTCTTGACACAGGAAAAATAATTGTGTAAAATGTAGAGGAAGTAAAGAAACGCATGGCTATTAAATAAAGCCGTATTTCTTTATTTAAGTTCGTTTGCTTATAAAAAATAAGGAGGATTTTTGATGAGAGGGAAGAAACTACTTGCATGCGCTACTGCATGCGCAATGATGGCTACCGCATCTGCCGCAGGCACCTTTGGTGTTATGGCTGCGGATGGCCTGGGCGGCTTCGCATGGTCTGCCACAGAAGGATACCAGGAGGGTACCACCGGCGTGACCAACGGTGCGGATTCCGTCACAGTCAGCTTTGCTGATACGGACAACGGTACAAGCAATGCAGCTGGATTTTACCACAACTTTGACGGGGCAGACTGGTCCGAGTATGATACGCTGAGCTTTACGCTGACCAACGAAAGCGCCAGCGACATCAGCTTTGCAGCAGCAGTCAACACCGGATCGTCCTGGAAGTGGCACCAGAGCGACAATATCACCGTCAGTGCCGGAGCATCCAAGGATGTGACCCTGTATCTGAAGGCAGAGGAGTGGTGGTACTATGATGCAGACACCCAGACCAATTCCCTGGTGACGATTGCAGACCTGTATAATGTACAGCGTGTCAATATGATGATTATGTCCACCAGCGAGACTGCAACTGTCAGCGGTTCTGTTACTCTGAACGGCTGGAAGCTGGAGAAATCCGGAAGCGGTGAGGTGGTTGAGCCGAAGGATGGGTTCTACGTAGACGGCACGGTACTGCGGGATGCAAACCAGAACGCATTTGAAATGCGGGGCACCAACTACGCTTACACCTGGTACAAGTGGGAGGGCAACGAAGAAGCCACTCTCAAGGAAATTGCGGCTTACGGTGCAAATACAGTCCGGATCGTACTGTCCGACGGTCAGCAGTATACCAAGAACACAGCAGGCGAGGTTGCAAATCTCATCAGTCTGTGCGAAAAGTATAAGCTGATTGCCGTTCTGGAGGTTCATGATGTGACCGGTAAGGATGATGCAAATCTGCTGCTGAATGCTGCAAAGTATTTCAGCGAGATCAAGTCCGCCCTGATCGGACACGAGGATACGGTCATCATCAACATTGCCAACGAATGGCAGGGTAACACCAACACCAGCAGCTGGGAGAGTGCTTACATTGCCGCTGTAAAGGAGATCCGTGACGCTGGTCTGACCCACTGCATCATGTGTGACGCAGGCGGTTGGGGTCAGGGTTATGTGACCGTTCGGGACGGCGGCAGCGCAGTGCTGGCATCCGACCCGGAGAAGAATGTGATGTTCTCTGTACATATGTATGGTACCGCAGGCGGCAACGCTGCTACGATCAAGAGCGTCATTGACGGCATTATGACCCGGAATCTTTGCCTGGTAATTGGCGAGTTTGGCTATAAGCATTCCGATGGCGAGGTTGATGAAGCATACATTATGGAATACTGTAAGGATGTACAGATCGGCTGGATGGCATGGAGCTGGTACGGCAACGGCAGCCCGGTTGAGTACCTGGATATGTCCTCTGCAAATGCCGGCGGCACCCTGTCTGCTGACTGGGGCGAGGTTGTAGTAAACGGCAAGAATGGCTGGAAGGAAACCTCTAAGGTATGCTCTGTGTATGCGGATGCACCGATCACAACTACCACCACTGAGCCTGTTGTGACCACCACTACAACAGAGGAGACTACCACAACTACAACGGAAGCAGAAACCACAATGGCAGAAGTAAGTACCACGACGACTACTACCACAACAGTTGCTGAGACCAGTACAGAGGCTGGCGAAACCACAACCACTACAACCACCCAGACTGTAGCTACCCTGTACGGCGATGTAGACTGCAACGGCGTGGTCGAGATCAATGATATCGTTCTGCTGGCTCGGTACATTGCACAGGATCAGGGTATTCCCGCAATCTCCGCAGAAGGTCTTGCAAATGCAAACTGCGTCCAGGATACAAATGTGGATTCAAGTGACCTGACGCAGATCGCACGGTATCTGGCACATCTGATTACTGCTGAGGAACTGGTTGTTACTGATACTACAAACAACTGAGTGTTTGATTGCAAAGCAGCTTTACCCCCCCTCTTTTGATATGTTGAAAAAACCACTGTTTTTACGGTGGTTTTTTCTTCTTTTTGTACGTTTGTCAAACATATTGTACAGAAATCTCAAGGGGAGAGAGCCAGGAAAGAGGGCGCATGGGCAAGTTATTGTATTTGTGAAGGTGAATGGCATGCTGAGTTTTGAAGTCGTTGGCGGTTTGCGTGATTTCTCATGCAGAGATTCAAGTGTGCCGTCATATTTTCTGCATGTATCACCTCTATTGTAAGCCTGCGTATGACTGAATATTGAGTAGAATGAAAAGATGATAGCTTACAATATTGTTTAGTATGCACAAAAACGAGCTGTGTTTTCTCAATGCTATGTAGAATTTCTTCAAAAAGGGTTGAAGAATTTTAACAATTGCGTTATAATAACAGCATATTCAAGTTTGCAGCCTCCGGGCGCACACTGGCGAAGGAGAGAGTAACATGAAACAGTCAGACGCAACAAAAATCAGAAACATTACACTGGCGGGTCATCTGGGATCCGGCAAAACCGCCCTGGCGGAAGCGCTGCTGTATAAGGCAGGGGCTACGGATCGGCTGGGAAAGTGTGCAGATGGAAATACAGTCAGCGACTATGATCCGGAGGAAATCAAACGGCAGATCTCCATCAATACCACTTTGTCGTCTTTTTCCAGCGGTGAAAACCGGATCAATCTGCTGGATACACCGGGCTTATTCGACTTTGCCGGCGGTATGCTGGAGGGCATCCAGGCTGCGGATACGGTAATGCTGACCGTTTCTGCAAAATCCGGCGTCAAGGTGGGCACCCGCAAGGCCTATGATGCCGCTGCAAAGCTGGGGCGCTCCAAGATGTTCGTCATCACCAAGATCGATGATCCCAACGCCAATTTCTACAATACCCTGACACAGCTGAAAACCGTATTCGGTCCCACTGTGTGCCCGGTTGTGGTTCCAGTGATCCAGAACAGCCAGATCATTTCCTATGTGAATCTGATTGAAATGAAGGCGTACAAATACGACGACAAGGGCAATGCCGTAGAAACGGATATGCCCACGCCGGAGGTTTCTGAAAAGATGGAATACCGGCTGGAAGGTCTGATCTCCGCCATCAGTGAGGCGGTGGCGGAAACCGATGAGGCACTGATGGAAAAGTTCTTTGAAGGGGAAGCCTTTACCCAGAAGGAATTGATCGATGGCATCCACAATGGTATGAACAAGGGCATTATTACCCCTGTGGTCTGCGTATCCTCCACCACCCTTGCAGGCATTGATATGCTGCTCAAGGAGATTGATTTGCTGTTGCCGGCTCCGCAGGAGGTGGATGCGCCCATTGGAGTGGATCAGAAAGAGGATCCCATTGCGGTTGCCTGTGACCCTGCGGCGCCTCTGGTAGCCTATGTGTTCCGGACGGTTGCGGATCCTTTCGTAGGGAAGATGAGCTTTATCCGGGTGTATGCAGGCAAGCTGTCAGCGGATGCGAATGTGCTGAATGCAACAACCGGCGCAACGGAAAAGATCGGAAAGCTGTACGTCCTGCTTGGCAAGAAGCAGGAGGAGGTTGCTTCTGCGGCGGCAGGGGACATTGTAGTGGCTGCGAAGATCTCTGCGGGTACGTCGGATACTCTGTGCGCTCCGGAGCGTGTGCTGCGGTTTGCTCCCATACAGTATCCCAAGCCCTGCTACTCCCTGTGCGTCAAGGCGAAATCCCAGGGGGATGAAACCAAGATCTCCGCAGGCATCGCCCGGCTGCTGGAGGAGGATCAGACCCTGTCCTATCAGCAGGATGCCTTCACGAAGGAACAGATCCTCAGCGGTCTTGGCTCCATGCATCTGGAGGTGACGGCTGCCAAACTCAAAAATAAATTTGGCGTAGATGTACAGCTGGAAGTGCCCCGCATTGCATACCGGGAGACCATTCGCAAAAAGGTCAAGGTAGAAGGCAAGCACAAGAAGCAGTCCGGCGGTCATGGACAGTACGGGCATGTATGGATCGAGTTTGAGCCCTGCATGGGGGATGACCTGGTATTTGAGGAACGGGTATTCGGCGGAGCCGTGCCCCGGAATTTCTTCCCGGCTGTGGAAAAGGGCTTGCAGGAATGCGTCCGGAAGGGCGTGCTGGCTGGCTGTCCGGTGGTGGGCTTGAAGGCGATCCTGGTGGATGGTTCCTACCACCCGGTGGATTCCTCTGAAATGGCATTCAAGATGGCTGCCTCCATTGCCTATAAGGAAGGTCTGCCACAGGCGGATCCGGTGATGCTGGAGCCCATCGGCAGTCTGAATGTGACGGTGCCGGATGAAAATACCGGTGATGTGATGGGCGAGCTGAACAAGCGTCGTGGACGTGTGCTTGGCATGGAGCCGGTTGCTCCGGGCATGACCCTGATCCAGGCGGAGGTGCCCATGCGGGAAATGCAGGACTTTGCCCTGTATCTGCGGCAGTCCACACGAGGCATGGGCGAATTTTCCTTTACCTTCCTGCGGTATGAACAGCTCCCGGCAAATCTGTTGAGTACAGTGATCGCAAGCGTCAATCAGCAGAACGGCTGATGGATTGTACACAAAAACGGTATGATTTCTGAGAATCATACCGTTTTGCTTTGTATTGTTTTCAAGAAGTCTGTTTTACAGCTTCCAACTGGTGGATTGCTTTTTGCCTCCCACAAAGTCCGCATAGATGCCGGGCTGGGAAATCAGCTGCGCATGCTTGCCCTGCTGCACGATACGGCCGTGGTCAATGACCAGGATCTGGTCTGCATGGCGGACGGTTTTCAGCCGATGTGCGATCATTATGATCGTCTTATCACGGGTCAGTGCCTCGATTGCCTTTTGCAGTCGCTCCTCGTTTTCCGGGTCCACATTGGCTGTGGCTTCGTCCAAGATGACGATGGGTGCATTTTTCAGCATGGCACGGGCAATGGAGATCCGCTGCTTTTCCCCGCCGGAAAGACTGGCGCCCCCTTCGCCGATCATGGTGTTGTAGCCCTCCGGCAGCGTCTGGATAAATTCATCGCAGCATGCCGCTTTCGCCGCTGCCACCACCTGTTCGTGGGTTGCATCGGGACTGCCGAATTTGATGTTGTTTTCGATGGTGTCCGCAAACAGGTATACATTCTGGAACACCACACTGATCTGATTCATCAGGGATTCCAGCGTGTAATCCTTTACGGAATAGCCGCCGATTCGGATACTGCCGCTGTCCGTATCCCAGAACCGGGCGATCAGATTGCAGAAGGTGGTTTTTCCGCTGCCGGAGGGACCGATGACTGCCGTTGTGGTCTTATCCGGCAGGGCCATGGTGATATTGTGCAGGATCGGCTTTTGCCCATAGGAAAAGTTCACATGATCGAACACAATCTCGTGTGTTTTCGGTTGGATGGCTTTTCCGTTTTCGTCCATACGGGGCATTTGCTCAGTTTCCACTGTGCGGTCGATGGCAGCCGCCGTAAGCCGCAGCATGGACACGCCCATGCCAAAGGCTTTGATCTGGTTGAACACCAGGAAGGACATGACCAGCGTCATCAGCGCATTGGCTATGGTCATGGTGCCGTTGATCCAGAGCAGAATGGCTGCCAGCATCATCCCAACGCCCGCAATCTGTAGGATTGCCTCCTGCAGGGCGGTGTAGGGCGTAAGTACCTGTTCTACTTCCAGATTGCTTCTGCGGTTGTATTCCAGTGCATCCTGCAGCTTCTGGTCGCCCTTGCCGGTAAGGTTGAAGGACTTGATCACACTCATGCCCTGTACCGTCTCCAGTACCGCTGCGATCAGTGCTGTCTGGGATCTTTGGGTATTGTCTGCGATTGCGGCAGATTTTTGTTCCATAGCAGATACGACCCACAGGTACAGCAGGATTCCTGCCAGAGCGATCAGTCCGATGCGCCAGTCAAAAATCAGGAGCAGCACGGTAAATACGGTGGTGGTAATCAATCCACCGAGAATATTTACCAGCACCATGGGTACCATGCCCTCAATGCTGCCGACTACAGTGGTGCAGATGCCGGAGAGCTGCCCCAGACTGTTTTCATTGAAGAAGCCCATGGGCACACTCTTTAAACGATCCGCAATGGAAATGCGTCGCTCCGCTGCCATGAAATACCCGGCGTGTGTTTGCAGCATTTTGGAAATGCTTGCGGTTACGGCACCACCGAAGATCGCTGTCAGCTCACAGCCCAGCGCCAGCCATGCAGGCTTGCTGCTCTGGGTACCGTCGGTCAATGCCAGCACGACAAAATAGATGGCTGCCACCCGGAACATTTGCAGCAGGGCGTTCAAAAATTCCACTACAACAGATTGATTTACATGTTTGGTCTCATCTCCGGCAAAGTGCCAGATCTTTCGGAATGCTTCGATCATGCTGCGTCACCATCCTTTGCTCCCATATGTGCCTGCCACATCTCGTGATAGAGCGCACAGTCCTCCAGAAGTGCTTCATGGGTTCCCTGCGCCTCAATGCGTCCGTCATGCACCACGACAATATTGTCCGCATCCGTAATGGTAGACAGCCGGTGTGCGATCACGATGACAGTCTTATGCGCCACCAGTTTTGCCACTGCTTGCTGGATCACCGCTTCATTTTCCGGATCGATATAGGCGGTAGCCTCGTCCAGGATAACGATGGGTGCGTTTTTCAGCATGGCACGGGCAATGGCGATCCGCTGCCGTTCCCCGCCGGAAAGATGTGCGCCGCCTCCGCCAACATTGGTTTCATAGCCGTGCTCCAGTTCGCTGATGAAGCTGTCGCAGCCGGCTGCATGGGCTGCCGCTTCCACCTCAGCATCTGTAGCGTCCCGACGCCCCATGCGGATGTTTTCCCGTACTGTGTCATCAAACAGATAATTGTCCTGGGACACATAAGCAATCTGATCGTAAAGCTCCTCCAGAGGGATCTCCGTCAGGTCGTGTCCCCCCATAGTGATCCTGCCGGTTTTTACATCCCAGAAGCCTGCCACAAGCATTGCAAGGGTGGATTTGCCGGAGCCGGATGGCCCCACCAACGCAGTCATACTATTTTGCGGAATGGAAAGATTCACTTGGTGCAGAATTTCCTGGTCGTTGTGATAGCCAAAGGAAACGTTCTGCACTTCAATCCGGTGATCGTCAAAGGAAACGGACTGCGTACCATGTGCCTGTTCCTCCGCCTTCAGGATCTCGTCTACCTGTCCCACTGTGGTGCCCACCTGCGCCAGCGTATCCACAAAGTTGAAGGCCGCTACAATGGGGGCTGCCATACCAAGCGCCAGAATGATGACGGTCACAAAGGTTTCTGCTGAAAGGGAGCCATGTGTGTAAAACAGCCAGCCGAAGGGGAGAATGGTGAGCATCTGCGCCGGAAAGAAGGCATATGCCATAGACATGCCCAACTGACTGCGGCGCATCCAGTCATAATAATACTGGGCATTGGCACGCACTTTATCCGTCAGACGGGTGTAGGATTGTTTCCCCTGGTTAAATGCCTTGATAACCTGGATACCGTTGATGTACTCGATCATAGTGCTGCTCATTTCAGAGGTGGCCTTGACCGCACCTGCATAGTCCTTTGCATAGTTGCCCATGACCATCATCATAAAGAGAAATGCGATGGGGAACACTGCCAGTGACAACAGCGCCAGCCGCCAGTCCAGAAGAAACAGTGCGATCAGAATCAGCACCGGCGCCACAATGTTTGCGGTCATTTCCGGAAACAGATGTGCCAGTGTGGTTTCCATGCTGTCCACCTGATCCACGATGATCTCTTTCCATTTGCCGCTGGAAGCGTCCATCACCGTGCCAAGGGGCAGGTGGGGCAGCTTTGCCAGCAGCTTCTGACGGATGGTTTTGAGAATGCTGAAGGTCGCCTTGTGGGAGAGGGACAGGGCACTGTTGTACAGCAGGGTGCGGATCAGAAATCCCGCCAGCGCCGTCAGCAGCCAGGGCAGATAGGCGGTAAATGCCTGTTCCCCTGCCAGCAGCAGAACGATGATTTTGGCGGCAGCGAAATAGGGTACCATGCCGCAGGCGACACCGATTACGGCAAGTGCCACCGCTGTGATGAGCCTGCCGTGTTCCTGCGCACCAAGCTCCCAGATCCGCCCTATCGGGCTTTGCTCTTTCATATGTGTTACCTCCTGATAATTAGCGGCAGCTAACCGCTGAGATGATTGAAAGGCTGTCGTTTCCGGCAACCTGTTCATACAGTTTATGGGGTGCCTGTGCCAAAGATCGCTAAAAATCCGGTGCGGTGATACCGGCTCAGCAATTGAATGTATTCTGCCGCTTCTTCCCGGCTCATGCCGTGTCGGATGACCTCAAAGATACTCTCAAACCGGGAAGTGGTGACAATGTGGAGCAGCTTTTCAGTCAAAGCGTCTCCAAAGTTCGCAGGATATCCTACCGTTTCCATGTATTTGTATGTGTATTCAACCTCAATGCGTACCAGCTCGTCCACAAAATTGTGGAACCGTGTACCGTAGGATGCATCCAGCAGCAGGCGGAAGGCATCTAAATGCGCATACATATAATCCAGCAATGCAGCCGTGCCTCCGTCGGAATACTCCGGCATTCGGGCAGCCTGAGCAGCACGATCCATTTGATGGAACTGCTCCTGGATCTTGATAAAGCGCTCGGTCATTTCACTGAGTACCGGTTCAACGATGGCGGAAAACAACCCTTCCTTATCGCCGAAGCGGACATAAATGGAGTTGGTGCTGGTATCAGCTGCCGCTGCAATGGTCCGTAGGGAAGCATCCACATAGCCCTTTTCCAGAAATTCTTGCTTGGCTGCCGCAAGGATCCGTTCTGCTACGCCTTCAATTTGTTTTGCCATTGGTATCCTCCATAATGTGTAACACTGTTTCATAACACTGTTTTTATTATATACCCCCAATTGAAAAATGTCAAGGGGGAACATCCTACAAAGACTGTGTGGTATTGCCCGAAAAAAATTAGAATTTGCACCAACCTTTTTGCGGTTTCTGCGTGTCATCATTGAAAGGAAGAAATGAATATGTGGATAGTATATGCTTGCGGTTCGGCGCTCTTTGCCGGACTGACAGCGATTCTGGCAAAATGCGGCATCAAAAAAACCGACTCCGATGTCGCAACTGCCATTCGTACCATTGTGGTACTGCTCTTTTCCTGGCTCATGGTAGGAATCGTGGGCTCCGGATCCGGAATCACAAAACTCAGCGCAAAAACCTGGATTTTTCTGATCCTTTCGGGCTTGGCCACCGGTGCTTCCTGGCTGTGCTATTTCCGGGCGCTCCAGCTTGGGGATGTGAACAAGGTGGTGCCCATTGATAAATCCTCCACCGTGCTGACCATTCTGCTGGCATTGATTTTTCTGGGGGAAACGGTCACATGGCTCAAAGGGATTGGGGTTGTATGCATCGGCGCAGGCACCTTTCTGATGATCGAGAAAAAGAGGGTTTCCGGTGAAAAGACGGAGAAGAAAAGCTGGCTGATCTATGCGGTGCTGTCGGCGGTATTTGCCAGCCTGACCTCCATTCTCGGCAAGATCGGCATAGATGGGGTGGAATCCAATCTGGGTACTGCGATCCGTACCGGCGTAGTGCTGATTATGGCGTGGCTGATTGTGTTTGTGAAGGGCAAGCAGCACACACTGAAAAGCATCCCAAAGGGAGAGCTTGGGTTTATCTTCCTGTCCGGCATTGCCACCGGCGGATCATGGCTGTGCTACTATAAGGCGCTGCAGGATGGGCTTGCCAGCGTGGTGGTACCTATAGACAAGCTGAGTATTTTGGTGTCCATTGGTTTTTCCGCAGTGATATTCAAGGAGCGTTTGTCCAAAAAAGCGGCGATCGGTTTGGCGCTGATCGTGGCAGGCACGCTGATGATGCTGATCAAACTACCAACCTGATCGGTACAGCTGCGTGTAAATACATGAGATCAGGAAGGGAGGCGGAAATGGTGAATGAAACTGCTTTGATCAAAAAGTGTCAGCGGGGCGACCGGCAGGCGTTTGACGATAGGCTGCGATCGACACCTTGCCGCCGGACCAGGGGCTGGCGATCCGGCTGAAATACGTGGAGGACATGACCTTACAGGAGATTGCTGCGCAGTTTGGCGTGCAGCCCAAGACCATTAAAAGCCGGATCCATGACGGCACAGTAAAACTCCGAAAAAAATTGCTTGGAAAGGATGGATGACCCATGAGATCCAATGCGGATGAGCTGATCCGGGCACTGACCCCAGCCATTGAACAAAAGTGTGGAGAACTGCAGAGGGCAAGGAAGGAGCGGCTGCAATCCAGGCTCTTTGTGCTGCTGTGTGCGATGGTGGTGTTCGTTCCGGCTTTGCTTGTATTTGCTGGCATATCTCTTACAATGCTCCTTGCACCGCTGGGATTTATGTCCCTGAGCGTGCTCTTATTACTGCCGGTTCTGCTGTCGGGCAGGACGGAAAAACAGGGAGGAATCATGTATGAACAAGCTGAAAACATGCTGTCTAAGTGGAACTTTCAAAAAATTGTAATCTGGTATCTGATCCTTGCAGTGATCGCAGGAGTGACCTGCGGCGGGATCGTGGGATACCTCTACCGGGAACGGCTGGATTTTGCATGGCAGTACTCCCACCTGGAGGAAACGAAGGATGCGGATGCACTGAAAGCAGCAGCCGACAAAACTGCTGCCGCTTCCGGGGATGTGGTGGATGTGCTGATCCTTGACGGAGATCAGCAGGTGACATATTCCGCAAAAAATTCTGCTTTTGCAGCCGGTCCTCTGGAGCTTACCAAAGTGGGGAACGAAAAGAAGTACCTTGTCTCTGCCGCATACCCGGATGCTGTGTTCCAGTATGTCAAAAGCGAGGAATTTATGCTCAATTCCATCATCAACCGGGATTTCGGCAAGATCCGTTCCGATTACGATGATGATACTGCATTTGAACGGGAGCTTTCATCCAAGACGATCTACATGCTGAGCCGGATCCGGACGCACGGCAGCAACAGCACTGTTTATGTGATCACCGTTCCCACAAATGTACCCGGAGGTATGATTGCCCTGAAGGTGACGGGGGCGCTGGCGATGCTGTTTTTCTGCGTGTACTGGGTGCTGGTTGCCCTGTGGCTGTACCGGGATGCTGCAAAGTGCAGGCTGTCCCCACTGTATTGGGGTCTCATCGGACTGTTTACCAATATCATTGGACTGATCGTCTATAAGATCTATAAGCACAGCGGGGCAATTTGTTCCTCCTGCGGAGCAGCACAGGCTGCGGATTATTTGTATTGCTCCTTCTGCGGCAGTCAGCTTGGCACACGCTGCGAAGGCTGCGGCGCAAAGGTCGGCGTAAAGGATTGCTTCTGCCACCAGTGCGGACATCAGATCAAATAAGCCTTCTCTCCCCATAAAGTTCATTTACTTGAAAAGCTGCCTCAGTGGCAGCTTCTTTTTTGCCCGAAAAAAGGCAGCCGCATAAAGCGACTGCCTGAAACGGGGTATGATTGAAACGCAGGGGGCTGTTACATTCTCAGCTCTGCGCCCATTGCCTTGAGTGCCTTGAGCACACGCTTCATAGCACCGTCCGCCTGTTCGTCGGTGAGGGTGCCGTCATGAGAGCGCATGCTGATGGAGTAGGAAACGCTCTTTTTGCCCTGTGCGATCTGCTGACCCTTGTACACATCAAACAGGGTCACCTTTTCCAGAATATTGCCCACAGCCTTCCGGATCGCCTGTTCCAGCTGTGCAACCGGGATCCCATCGTCGCATACCAGGCTCAGGTCACGGGTGGTTGCCGGATACTTGGGCAGGGGCTGGTAGCTGACTTCCGTTGCCGCATGCTCCAACATCTCCGGGATATTCAGCTTTGCCGCATAGGTCTTAACGCCAATGCCGTAGTTGTTCTGTACGTTGGGGTGCAGCTCGCCGAAGATGCCCAGCGGCGTATCCCCCGCATATAGCACGGCGCTTCTGCCGGGATGGAATGCGCTTTTTTCGTCAAAGGGACAGTCCTCGCCGCTGCGTTCATACCGGCAATCGGAGATCTTCAGCTGCACCATCAATGCTTCGATGACGCCCTTGAGATCATAGAAATCCACATTGCCGCCGTACATGCCGATGGTGAGCCGTGCAGGCTCCAGAGGCAGCTGATCCGGTGTGGTGGGCAGATACTCCTTGCCGATCTCAAACAGCCGGGCGCTTTCGTTCCGGTTGTTGTAGTTCCGTGCCAGAATCTCCAGCATGGAGGGCAGAGCAGTGGTACGCATCACACTGGTATCCTCACCCAGAGGATTGGTAATCACCAGAGGCTTGCGCAGCTTGCTGTCCGCCGGCAGTGCGATCTTGTCAAAGTACTTTGGAGAAACGAAGGAGAATGCTGCGATTTCGTAGCAGCCCAGTGCCACCATGCTTTGCTCAATCTGTCGGTTGAAGATCTGGGCAGGGGTCAGTCTGGCATCCGCCAGACCCTGCAGCTCCGTGCTGGGAATGTTGTTGTAGCCATAGATCCGGGCGATCTCCTCTGCCACATCCGCCTTGCATTCAATATCAATCCGGAAGCTGGGAGCGTAGACCATGCCATCTTCCACCTTGAAGTGCAGCTCGTTCAGGTAGTGGATCATATCGCTTTCGGGGATGCTGGTGCCCAGGAAACCGTTGATCCAGTTTGCGTCAAAGGGTACGGGAGGCTTGGGCTCGCCCACGTTGTTCACATCGATGATGCCGCCTACCACTTCACCGGCACCCAACTGCTCTACCAGCTCAAAGGCACGGCTCAGCACGGTAATGGTGGAGTTGGGATCCAGTCCCTTTTCATACCGGGCGGAGGCATCCGTCCGCATGCCCAGCTTCTTGGCGGTGAGCCGAACCTGTGTGGGCTCAAAGTATGCGGATTCAAAGACCACTGTGGTGGTATCCTCCATAATGCCGCTGTACTCGCCACCCATGACGCCGGCAACAGCAATGGGCTTTTCAGAGTCGGCGATTACCAGCATTTCCGGAGAAAGCTTTCGCTCTGTGCCGTCCAGTGTGGTGATCTGCTCCCCGTCCTTTGCATTCCGGACGGTGATCCTCGCATCCTGCACATACCGCAGGTCAAAGGCATGCATGGGCTGTCCGTATTCCAGCATTACATAGTTGGTAATGTCCACCAGGTTGTTGATGGGCCGCACGCCGCTTGCACGCAGGCGTTCCCGCATCCAGCGGGGGGAAGGGCCGATCTTCACGTTCTTGACCATACCGGCGCAGTAGCGGGGGCAAAGGGTGGTATTCTGCACCTCTACGGACAGCTGCTCGCTGACGGATTCGCTGTTGGCGTGGAATGCCGGTGCATGCAGGTGCAGGGGCACATGGAAGGTAGCGGCTGCTTCTCTTGCAAGACCGATGACGGACAGGCAGTCCGGCCGGTTGGAGGTGATCTCAAACTCAACGGAGGTATCGTTCAGACCCAGTGCGCTGTGGATATCCTCGCCCACCTGGCAGGGCTCCTGGATCACCAGTACCCCATCCGGATCTGCGTAGGGGAAATCGTGAACGGTGAGCCCCAGCGTTTCCAGACCGCAGAACATGCCGAAGCTCTCCACGCCCCGCATTTTGTACTTTTTGATCTTCCCCTCCGGCAGGGTGGCACCGTCCAGCGCCAGGGGAACCAGATCGCCGGGCTTTACGTTCCGGGCGTTGGTGACGATCTGCACCGGTGCCTCTGTGCCGATCTCTACCTGGCACACAAACAGAGCGTCTGCGTTCTCGTGAGGAGCGATGGACAGGATCTTGCCCACTACCACCTTGCTGATACTGCTGCCTTCGGTTTCAAAGCCCTCCACTTTAGAACCGCTCATGGTCATGCAGTGGCAGAATTCCTTGACCGGGATCTCCTCCTGGATATAATCAGAAAGCCATTTCATTGACAAATTCATCTTGGATGCATCCTTTCATCTATAGTATCGCTGGAATCAGAACTGATCCAGGAAGCGCAGATCATTTTCGTACATCAGACGCATGTCGCTGATGTTGTACCGGCGCATAACGATCCGCTCCAGACCCAGACCAAAGGCAAAGCCGGAGTAGATCTCGCTGTCGATGCCGCAGCCTTCCAGTACCTTGGGATGAACCATGCCGGCGCCCAGCAGTTCAATATAGCCTTCACCCTTGCAGATGCGGCAGCCTTCTCCGTGACAGTTGAAGCACATGACATCCACCTCTGCACTGGGCTCGGTAAAGGGAAAGTGGTGGGGCCGCAGACGGATCTTGCAGTCGTCTCCGTACAGCCGCTTCATCAGCAGCTCCAGCGTGCCCTTCAGGTCAGCCATCGTCACGCCCTTGTCCACAACCAGTCCTTCGATCTGATGGAACAGGGGAGAGTGGGTTGCATCCACCGCATCGGACCGGTATACTCTGCCGGGAGAAATGATGCGGATGGGGGGCTTCTGGTTTTCCATCACATGCACCTGCACGGAGGAAGTCTGGGTGCGGAGCAGAATGTTGTCGGTAATGTAGAAGGTGTCCTGTGTATCCCGTGCCGGATGGTTCGGGGGCAGATTCAGCGCCTCAAAGTTGTAGTAGTCATACTCCACCTCCGGACCGTCTGCGACAGAGAAGCCCATGCCCAGGAAGATTTCCTTAACCTCGTTTGCCACAATGGTCAGAGGGTGCAGCTTGCCAACGGACTGGGGCTTGCCGGGCAGGGTAATGTCGATGGATTCGCTGCGGATCTTCATCTCCTGTTCCTGTGCCTTGAGCTTTGCAAGCTTGTCCCCGATGGCTGCTTCAATGTCGCCTCTGACCTTGTTTGCCAGCTGCCCGATCACGGGACGTTCCTCAGCGGACAGACCGCCCATCTGCTTGAGGATGCCGGTCAGTTCCCCTTTCTTGCCCAAAAAGCGAACCCGGAGATCATCCAGTCCCTTGATGGAGCCGCAGTCAGCCAAAGCCTGCTTGGCAGCTGCTTCAATGTTTTCCAGTTGCTGTTTCATGCGATCACCTCTCCAAAAAATAAGAGTCCTGCCCGAAAGGACAAGACTCGCTTGTGAACCACCTATCAGTGCCGGGAGCCATCACTCCCTCGTCTTTAACGCAGACCTACGTCCGTGCTTACAACCAATGGGCTTCGGCACAGCCACTCGTGAGTGAACTTCAGCGCTGCTGCAAGGGAATCCGTTTTCAGCCGGTGACGGATGCTCTCTGAACCATGCGGATGCTGCGCCTACTCTCTCAGTCAGCATGTTACCCTTATTATAAACTTTTTTTTCTGAAAATGCAAGCGTTTTTCTTGAAGTTTTCAAAAAAATGTGCTAGTATAGTAGTATTAAGGTTTGGAGGGTTCGTTCAATGGATACGTTTGCAGAACAGCTGGTCGTGAAGCCGATGACCCCTGCGGATCAGGCGAAAAAGTTCGGTCTGATTGCCGCAACGGGGATCCTGTGTCTGGGGTTGGCTTATCTTTCCGTTATGGTGATGCCCCTGATCCTGCTGGTGGTATGCGCAGTGGCATACGGCGGGTATTTTCTCGTTACCGGCATGAATGTGGAGTACGAATACTCCGTTACCAACGGGGAGCTGGACGTGGACAAGATCATTGCCAAGCGCAAGCGCAAGCACATGCTGACGGTGAAAATCGCAGAGTTTGAAACCTTCGGGTTGGAATCCGAAGCGAAGTTTGACAACAACATTACCACGTTTTTGGTGGGGGACGGAGACGAGGCGCATTACTATGCTGCAGATTTTCAGCATGAAGGTATGGGTCTGGTGCGGCTGGTTTTTTCTCCCAACGAGCGGATTCTGGAAGCGATCCGTCCGAGTCTGAAGCGGGGGCTCCGCTGATTCTAAATCGCATGGGGAGGCGATGAGATATGAGACTTGTGACACCACAGCAAATGCGGCGGCTCGAGGAGTTGTCTGACCAGAACGGAGTCAGCTATGCTCAGCTGATGGAGCATGCAGGTCAGCAGCTTTCCATATTTCTCCTGCGACAGATCCGGCAGAAAAAGGGCGGAAAGATCCTGTTTCTGTGCGGAAATGGCAACAATGGGGGGGACTGCTTTGTAGCTGCCCGGCTGCTTTCTTCACAGGGAGTTCCGGTGTCAGTGGGATTGCTGTGCGGCATTCCCAAAACCATTCTGGCTTACAGCATGTACAAGCAGTTGGGGGACATTCCGGTACTCAGCAGCATTGCCCAGATCAAGGAAGCCATCGGCATAGCGGATTTCGTGGTGGACGGTGTATTTGGTACCGGCTTTCACGGTACCCTGCGCCCGGAGCAGGCGGAGCTGTTCGCCCTTGCATCCAGCCGCTTTTGCATCGGGGTGGATATTCCCAGCGGCGGCAATGCGGAGACCGGTGCAGTGGTGCCGGGAACCATGCGCTGCCGGATGACGGTATCCTTCGGAGCATGCAAATTCGGCATGGTGCAGTATCCGTTGAAAACCTACTGCGGGGAGATCCTGGTGGCAGATATCGGCATTCCGGAGTCTGCATATCAGCAGATCGATTATCCGATGGCTGGGATCACGGAGCGGATGATCGCCAATTTTCTGCCCTCCCGCCAGCCGGATTCCCATAAGGGACAGTTTGGCAAGCTGCTTTGCATTACCGGCAGTGAGCGCATGCCCGGAGCAGCGGTGATGAGTGCGGCGGCGGCATTGCGATGCGGAGTCGGGCTGATGCGGCTTGCAGTTCCCAGATCGGTGATCGCTGCCATGTGCGCCCGGTACCCGGAGCCTATGTACCTGCCCATGCAGACGGATGAGAAGGGCTTTGCGTTGTCTGCAAACGGGAATATGCTGCTGGAGGAGATGGCGAAATCCACTGCCGTGCTCATCGGCTGCGGTCTTGGGGAAACGGAGGAAACCAAAGCGCTGGTGACCCGGATCCTACAAGAAGCCACCTGTCCGGTAATTCTGGACGCAGACGGTATAAATTGTGTGACAGGCTGCATAGATATAATCAAGGAAGTGAAAGTACCCCTGATCCTGACTCCCCACCCGGCAGAAATGGCAAGGCTGCTGCACTGCACAGTGGCTGCGGTGCAGTCGGATCGCATGGAGCAGGCGGGATCCTTTGCACGGGAGCATGGGGTCACGTTGGTGCTGAAGGGTGCCGGAACCATTGTAGCCACGCCGGAGGGTGCTTTTGTCAACAGCACAGGCAATTCCGGCATGAGCAAGGGAGGCAGCGGAGATGTGCTGGCAGGCATGCTGGCATCCCTTGTGGCACAGGGGATCCCCCCCACCAATGCAGCCTGCATGGCAGTCTTTCTGCACGGCAAGGCAGGGGACTGTGCAGCAGAGCATCTGTCCGAGCAGGCAATGCTGCCAACGGATCTGATCGGGGAGCTGCCCGGTTTGTTTTTGAAGCTGGAGCAGCGTCGGCATTCGGATTGAGCCAATACAAAGGAAGTCAAAAGCGGTTTTTCAGTTCGGCTGCCGCTGCCGGAAAGCGGTACAGCATGGTGCCGCTTTTTTGCGCCCTGCGGAACGGAGTTGTATGATGAAAAAGTTGCTTTTATGCGGAATCACCGCCCTTTGTATGACAAGCACTGCCTGTGGGATCGGCGGCGGCGAAAGCGGTAAGGTTCAGGTGGATCTGCGTCAGCCCTTTGTGGTGGATGCCAAAGTGACGGTGGATCAGACCCAAGCGGAGGCATCCCTTTCCCGGTATGGAGATCAGGCGTGGGATGTGACCTTCTCCCAGCCGGATTCTCTGTCAGGCGTCCAGCTTGCGTTTCTGGACGGACAGGTGACGGCATCCTACAAGGGGCTGAGTTTCTCCGTGCCCCAGTCTGCCATGCCGGTAAAATCCATGCTCACCATCTTCATTGACCTGGTGGGAGAGCTGGACGGCAAGACGGAGCTGGATTGCGTAAAGGAAGGGGATGTCTGCGTGGTGGAAGGCTCTGTGGAGCAGGGAAGCTATACCCTGACGCTGGATCAGAAGGGGATCCCCCTGAAGTTTGAGATGCCAAATCAGAAGCTGGTGATGGAACTGTCCAACTTCCGGCAGACGGATGCGCCGGATGGGACGGAGTCCGCTTCAGAACCGGCGGTCACGGACACAACGGAGCCGGAACAGACCTCCGGAACGGAAACTGCCGCACAATAATCAACGGGCATTGCAGAACCGCCTGCAATGCCCGTATTTTCTTATGAGAGCCGGAGAAAGGCTGCGCCTGCCCGGATGACGCCGGCGGCGAGCGGCTCCATTTTGCTGTAGTCCTCGCTGTTGCAGACGATCAGGGGCGTGGTCAGCTGGTAGCCTGCCTGCCGGATCTTGTCCGCATCAAAGCTCAAGAGCAGATCTCCGGTTTTGACCTGCTGTCCATCCTGCACATGGGCGGTGAAGTATTTGCCCCCCAGCTTCACCGTGTCGATGCCCACATGCAGCAGCAGCTCCGCACCCTGATCCGAGCGCATATTCACAGCGTGGCAGGTGTCGAATACCGTATCGATGACCCCATCGCAGGGGGCGTACAGCTTGCCGTCCGCCGGTTCAATGGCACAGCCGTCCCCCAGCACCTTCCCGGAAAAGGCTTCATCCGGCACCTGCTCCAAAGGCACCACCTTGCCGTTCATGTGGGCATGCAGCAGTTGGCTCTGTCCGGCTTGGGATGGCTCCGGCGTGTTCGGCTCCGGGCTTGCGTCCTGGTTTGCAAGCTCTGCGGCATGTGCCGCTTGGGGGGATTCCAGAAACTCATCCAGAGCAGATTTGATGACGGATACCTGTGGGCCGTAGATCACCTGTACCCCGTTGCCCTTGCGGAGTACGCCGGATGCGCCGCTGGCTTTCAGCATGCTGTCCGACACCTTGTCCGGATCCTGCACCGTGACCCGAAGCCGGGTGGCGCAGCAGTCCAGATCCGACAGATTCTCCAGACCGCCCAGCCCGGTGAGGATCAATGCGCTAATAGTATCCTGGCTTTTGCTGCCTGCCGCCCGGGATGCTTTTTCCCGGTTCAGATCATTCCGGGTGTACAGCTTGGGTGCCGCATCATCCGGCTCTCTGCCCGGCGTCCGGAGATCCAGCTTGGTGATCATCCAATAGAACACGAAATAGTATACCACAGCGTACACCAGCCCCACCGCCGGAATCCACAGCCAGTGGGTTTTCTGGTTGCCCTGCAGGATGCCGAACAGGGTCAGGTCAATGATACCGCCGGAGAAGGTCATGCCCACACCCACGTTCAGAATGTGCATCAGCATATAGGACAGGCCAGCCAGCACACAGTGTACCGCATACATCGCCGGTGCCACGAACAGAAAGGTGAATTCCAACGGCTCGGTAATGCCCGTGAGCATGGAGGTCAGCGCCGCCGACAGCAGCAGACTTCCCACCAGCTTCTTCTTTTCCGGCCGGGCTGTCCGGTACATGGCGTATGCAGCCGCCGGCAGTCCGAAGATCATAAAGGGGAATTTACCTGCCATGAACCGGGTGGCGGATACAGAGAACACCTGTGTGGATTTGGAGGCAAGCTCCGCAAAAAAGATATTCTGGGCGCCGGTGACAGTCACCCCGTCAATGCGCATGGAGCCGCCCAGCTCCGTCTGCCAGAAGGGCATATAGAATACATGGTGCAGACCAAAGGGGATCAGGGCACGTTCGATGGTGCCGTAGATCCAGGTGCCTGCGTAGCCAGAGCTGAGCACCAGATTCCCAAGCTTTGCGATGCCCGTCTGTACCACCGGCCATACAAAGAACAGGAGCACGCCCACTGCCAGGTAGGTAACGGCGGAAACGATTGGCACGAACCGGGTGCCTCCGAAAAAAGACAGCACCTGCGGCAGGCGGATCTTATAAAACCGGTTGTGGAGTGCGGCGACCCCCAGTCCTACCAGAATGCCGCCGAATACGCCGGTTTGCAGGGTGGTGATGCCCAGCACAGAGGCGGTGGAATTGGCAGCCATCGCCTCCACGCCCCCTTTTGCATGGATTAGAGCGCTGATGGCGGTGTTCATTACCAGAAAGCCGATGGCGCCGGACAATGCGGCAACCTCTTTTTCCTTCTTCGCCATGCCGATGGCGACCCCCATCGCAAACAGCAGCGCCAGGTTGTCAAACACCGCACTGCCGGTTTTGCTCATAATATCCAGCAGCGTATACAGAACGCCGCCTTCGGTGATGACGTTCTGCAAGTGATAAGTTTCGATGGTGGTGGGATTGGTAAAGGAACTGCCGATTCCAAGCAGCAGACCTGCAATGGGCAGCAGGGCTATGGGCAGCATAAAGGATCGCCCCACCCGCTGTAATACGCCGAATATTTTATCTTTCATTTGGCATGACTCCTCCGTTCCGGTATGCATGTTCTGGCAGTAGTATGTGCGGATCCTGCCGGATTATGCAAAGGGTGTTCGGAAGGGCTGCATGCTGTGTACATGTGTGTACAGGTGTGTACATTGGCTTTTCTGAAAATGTACACACCATCTAGCCCCAGTTTTTCGGGCTTTTTTCTGGTTTTCAACATAAGGTGTGTACATTGTGTACATGGGGGTAGGGGGGGTGAAAACCCAACCCCGTTTCAGATCGATCCAGGAACATACGTTCTGTTTTGTCTCTGAGAATGATTTTATATCTCCTAAGTAATTCTATAAAGATAAACATTAAATTTTAACCATTTAAGTGCATATATGTTTACAAGAGATGCAATCTGCGAATATACCCTTGCCCTATGTACACAATGTACACAACCCCTGTTGAAAAGTGCCACAAAGCCCTATTTTACGTGGGTTGCGGGTGTGTACATTTCCGGGTTATCCGATGTACACAGGATGTACACGCATGTACACACCTTGATGTATTTTGGACACAAAACAGCACGCAAATCCGGCAACCTCCGGGTTTACATGCTGTGGAACGGATTCGGTTTTCTCAAAGGGCATTTGCCCATGCTTCCAGCGCCTGCTTACTGGAGTACGGAGAGAGCACCCTGCCTTCCTTCAGCAATGCGCCGGGACAGGATGGAGCCAGTTCCTGGTTGGTCTTGCCCATACCGCTTCCGCCGGATGTGGCAAAGGGAATGATGGTTTTCCCCGTCCAGTCATACTGCTCCAGGAAGGTGTTGATGATGTTCGGTGCCACATACCACCAGATTGGGAAGCCGACAAATATCGTGTCATACGCCTCCGGATGCTCCAGCTTGTTTGCAATGGCGGGTCTGCATGCTTTGTTGTGACACTCCACGCTGCTGCGGCTTTGCTGATCCATCCAGTTCAGATCCGCCTTTGTATAAGGGGTTTCCGGCTGGATCTGATGCAGATCCGCTCCAATGGCGGATGCCAGCTGCTCCGCCAGTTTTGCGGTAACGCCGCTGGCGCTGAAATATGCGACCAATGCTTTTTTCATGGTTATCCCTCCGTGTTCTCTATGCTGTTGTATTGTACGTCCTCCACCGGCTCCAGCCACTGATTAGAGCAGTTCTCGCCGGGCGCTTCGATTGCCAGGTGGGAGAACCAACTGTCCGGTGCGGCACCGTGCCAATGCTTGACGCCTGCCGGGATATTGATACAGTCGCCGGGCTGCATCATGATCGCAGGCTTGCCCCATTCCTGGTAATAGCCACGTCCTCCTACACACAGCAGGATCTGACCGCCGCCTTTGTCTGCCCGATGGATGTGCCAGTTGTTTCTGCATCCAGGCTCAAAGGTTACGTTGAAGATTCCCACTTGCGCAGTGGAGATCGGTGCCAGATAGCTTTTGCCGCTGAAATATTGGGCAAAGCCGTCGTTGGGTGCGCCGATGGGGAACAGCATGGAGGCAGCGTGGGCAGCCATGCCCTGTTCTGCCGGAGCTTCCTCCGCCCATACCTCCTTCGCAAGCCGCAGCACTGCCCAGCCTTTCGGCCAGCCCACATAAAATGCCGTATGGGTGATGATAGCGGCAGCTTCTTCCTTTGTGACGCCGTTTGCTTTGGCGTTCTGTAAGTGATACACCAAAGAGGAATCCGTGATGCCGGATGCCATGAGGGCAACGAAGGTGATGATGCATCTGGTTTTCAAATCCATGTGGGGATCGTTCCAGTTTTCCCCGAACAGGATATCGTCGTTATAATGGGCAAAGCTCGGCGCAAATGTGCCCAGCTGGTCTCTGCCGGCTGTTTGTGTGATGTTCTGCATATGCATCCTCCATTCTCTGCATCTGTCAGGTTTTGCTTTTCTGACACCTATTATACGCTCCCGTTCCGTAATTGTCCAATACTTGTTTTGCATGCTCTGATATGCTTGAAAAGCATTTCTGAATGTGGTATACTGGTTTCGGGAGGTGCGGAATGGAAATCAGAGTACTGCGCTATTTTCTCACAGTTGCCCGGGAGGAGAACATCACCAAAGCGGCGGAAAAGCTGCACATTACCCAGCCCACCCTGTCCAGGCAGCTGCGGCAGCTGGAAGAAGAACTGGGAAAAAACCTGCTGGAACGGGGAAATTACAACGTCAAGCTGACGGAGGATGGCATGCTGCTGCGAAAGCGTGCGGAGGAGATCCTGGATCTGGTAAAGAAAACGGAAACGGAGCTGGCAGGGGACAATGAGGAGATCACCGGCGATGTGTATGTGGGTGCCGGAGAAACGGACGCTGTCCGGATCATTGCCCGGATCGTCCAGAAGATCCGTCAGGCGCATCCGGGCATCATCTTTCACAATATCAGTGGGGATTCCGTTGACGTGATCGATAAGCTGAATAAGGGGCTGATCGATTTTGGCGTTTTGTTTGAACCGGCGGATATTTCCGGCTTTGCCCATATCAAATTTCCGGTGTATGATACTTGGGGGGTGCTGATGCGCAGGGACAGCGACCTTGCTCCACAGCCCTATATTACCGCCGACATGCTGGCGGATCGTCCCTTGATCGTGTCCCGGCAGCGGGAGGATCTGGAGGGCTTGTCTGAATGGCTGGGACTGCCGAAGGAACGGATCCGGATCTCGGCGACCTCCAATCTGATCTTTAATGGCTCTCTGCTGGTGGATGAGGGCATGGGTTATGCCATCACGCTGGATAAGCTCATCAACTGTTCGGGGGAAAGCAATCTGTGTTTCCGCCCCTTTTATCCTTTGAAGCCGGCGCAGATGTATCTGGTCTGGAAAAAGTACCAGGTCTTTTCTAAAGCAGCGGAGCGCTTTCTGGAGGATTTCAAACGGGAAACCATCCAATAAACAGCAAAGGCACCCGTGCTCCACGCAAAGGTGCCTTTCGTATGCTGAATTATTCTGCCAGCAGCTTTTCCACGCTTGCCAGCTTGACGCAGATGCAGAACAGCTCCATTGCCTTTGTCAGCTCTGCAACGCTGGGGTAGGTGGGAGCGATCCGGATGTTCCGATCCTCCGGATCCTTGCCGTAGGGGTAGGTTGCGCCGGCGCCGGTCAGAGTGACCCCTGCCTCCTTGCAAAGCTGTACGATCCGCTTTGCGCAGCCGGGCATGGAATTGAAGGAGATGAAGTAGCCCCCCTTTGGCTCCGTCCAGTCAGCGATCCCCAGTGGACGGATGTCAGCGTTCAGCTTGTTAATGACTGCCTCGAACTTGGGGCGGATGATGAGCCGGTGCTTTTCCATATGCGCCCGCAGACCTGCTGCATCATGGAAGAACCGGACATGCCGCAGCTGGTTGATCTTGTCATAACCGATGGTACGGATGGACATGGTTTTTTTCAGGTCGCTCATGTTCTCCTCGCTGCCGGCGATCATAGAAATGCCGGAGCCGGGAAAGCTGACCTTTGAGGTGGATGCGAAGATGTAGGGCAGATTGGGATTGCCTGCTTCCTTGCATGCGTCCATCAGATTCAGCACCTGCGGCGGATTTTCCACCAGATGGTGGATGCAGTAGGCATTATCCCAGAAGATCCGGAAGTCCGGCGCCTTTGGCTTGAGGTTTGCAAACCGGCGTACTACCTGGTCACTGTAGCAGCAGCCTGTGGGGTTTGCATACTGGGGCACGCACCAGATGCCCTTGATAGAACTGTCGGCGGAAACAAGCTTTTCTACCAGGTCCATATCCGGGCCGTCCTCCTTCAGAGGCACGTTGATCATTTCAATGCCGAACCATTCACAGATGGAGAAATGCCGGTCATAGCCGGGAACCGGGCAGAGGAACTTTACGTCCTTCTGCTGACACCAGGGGGTATTCCCCAGAATGCCGTGTGTATAAGCGGCAGCCACCGTGTCGAACATCACGTTCAGACTGGAATTGCCGCAGATGATGATTTCCTTGTCGGAAACGCCCAGAATGTCGGCGAACATACGTTTAGCTTCCGGGATGCCGTCGATCAGACCGTAGTTGCGGCAGTCGAAGCCGTTTTCAGTCTGGAGCAGATCCTTAGAAGTCAGCACATCCATCATAGGCATGGACAGATCCAGCTGTTCCGGTGCCGGCTTGCCTCTGGACATATCGAGCTTGAGGTTCTGTGCTTTGAAATCCTGATATTCTGCTTCGTATTCCTGCTTGCAAGCAGCCAATTCCGCTTTTGTACATGCTGTTAACGCTTTCATTGGATGACCTCCGGTTTTCTGATTGAATTCTGGGCGCATTCCCAGTAACCTTTGTATATTATAGCATAGTGACAGAAAAATAACAAGTAGGATTTTGACGAAAAGGGCAATTCCACACTGCGATTATTTGTGAATTGTGTCAGCATACCGAGAACAAGTGTCTTTTTAGGAAGAACAATGTCTTTTTTCTGTGCGCCTTTTCACACTTTTCCCGGCGGGGCATATTCTAAGAAAAAAGCGGGTAATACCCGAAGGGGAGGAACGAGAATGGAAGGCGTTTTTATTACCGGTGTGCTCTTGCTTTGCGTGATGCTGACACTGCTGACAGTGAACGAGTTGACCCATGTGCTGTGCAAGGATCGGGAGTGCAGCGGGGCAGGGCTTGTGACCATCATCCCTCTGCGGAAGGGGGACGCCCGTGCGCAGGTGCGGATCCGGCGGCTGATCTCCCAGCTCCGGTGGACGGATGAGGCACTGGTGGGAACGATCCTGCTGTTGGATGTAGATGCGGATCAAGCCCTTCTGGAGCACTGTACACAGCTTTGTGAAAGCTATGATTTCATGCGGCTGGTGAAGCTGGAACAGGCGGACGGGATGCTCCGTGAGCTGCTTACATAGCCCGATGTTCCGGCAAAAAAATGCCCGCAGTGTGTGCTGCGGGCAATGTTTATGCTTCTGCCTTCTTGCGCTTCTGCACCTTGATGACCTTCATACGGGCAAATTCCTCCCGGTCCTTTTCCTCCAGGTTGTCCGTAATGAACTTCACGATGCCCTCATAACGGGGAATGAGAATGTTCCGCAAGGCATTGGCACGGCGCTGGGTCTTTTTGATGGCTGTGGCGAGCCGGTAGATGCTGTTTTCCACCTCTGCCAGAACGGTGGTGGTCTGTACCACCTTCCGGAAGGAAACGTAGGCGTGATCCAACTGGGAATTGGTGTTGAGAAATCCGTAGGGCACCAGGCTCTTGTCCTGGCTCTCCTCCAGAGTCAGCTGAGGCAGCTCCACACCCATAACGCTGTGGGATACCAGGCTGATGCCGTTTTCGATGGGCACTGCTTCGGCGATCTGGTCAATGACCCCCAGTGTGATATTGGCTTCCTGCAGGGCAGCATAGGCGGTTTTATAGGTATCCTCGATCTCACCACGCAGGGATTTTGCCTTTTCGATCAAAGACATCATTTCCCGAATGAGAATGTTGCGCTTACGATCCATCAGATCATACCCCAGCCGGCACAATCCCAGTGTTTTTTTCGCATTGATCAGATTGCCCTTTGTGGGAAAAACCTGTTCAGCCATACGCTCTCACTCCTTGTCAGCGTGTAAATCTCTTTGCATTTTCCGGATTGTACTTTTCCTTCAACAGGGCTTCGTCCACACGATCCAGCTCGCTCATGGGCAGGACGGACAGTAAATCCCATCCCAGATCCAGTGTTTCCTCAATGGTTCTGTTTTCGTCAAAGCCCTGATTGATGAAGTACTTCTCAAAGTATACGCCGAACTCCATGTACTTCTTGTCCGTGTCAGAAAGCTCTTCCTCGCCGATAACGGAAGCCAGAGACCGTGCCTCCTGCACCTTTGCATAGGAAGCGAACAGTTGGTTGGACACTGCCGCATGGTCGCTTCTGGTGAAGCCCTCACCGATGCCGTCCTTCATCAAACGGGACAGGGAAGGCAGCACGGAGATCGGCGGATAAATACCGGTCTGATCCAGGTTCCGATCCAGTACAATCTGTCCCTCCGTGATGTATCCGGTCAGATCCGGCACCGGGTGGGTGATATCGTCGTTGGGCATGGTCAGAATCGGGATCTGGGTTACGCTGCCCTTTGCCCCGTTGACAATGCCTGCCCGCTCATACAGGGAAGCCAGGTCGGAGTACAGATAGCCCGGATAGCCCTTTCTGCCTGGAATCTCACCCTTTGAGGAGGAAAACTCCCGGAGCGCCTCTGCATAGGAGGTCATATCCGTCAGAATAACCAGAATGTGCATATTCTTTTCATATGCCAGATACTCCGCAACGGTCAGTGCACAGCGGGGCGTCAGGATACGCTCAATGATGGGGTCGTTGGACAGGTTCAGGAACATGGCTACATTCTGAAGCACACCGCTGTCCTCAAAGCTCTTGCGGAAGTAATCCGCCACGTCGTTTTTGACACCCATGGCAGCGAATACAACGGCAAATTTCTCTCCGCTGTCCTCTGCGATCTGGGCTTGCCGCACGATCTGCACTGCCAGCTTGTTGTGGGACAAGCCGGAACCGGAAAAGATGGGCAGCTTCTGTCCACGAATCAAGGTCATCAGGCAGTCGATGGAGGAAATGCCCGTGCGAATGTAGTTTCTCGGATAGGTTCTGGCAACCGGGTTCAGCGGCTTGCCGTTGATGTCCGCAAACTTTTCCGGGAAAATATCTCCCAGTCCGTCAATGGGCTTGCCTGCGCCGTTGAACACTCTGCCCAATACTTCCTCAGACAGTGGCATTTCCATAGGCCGTCCCAGAAATTTTGTTTTGGTATTCTTCAGAGAAAGCCCCTTTGTGCCCTCGAACACCTGGAGCACTGCCTTGTCGCCGGAAATTTCTACCACACGACCCAGACGCTCCGTGCCGTCCTCCAGATGCAGCTCCGCAACCTCGTCATAGCTGATGCCGCTGACCTGATCCAGGACAACCAGCGGTCCGTTGATCTCATTCAATCCAAGATATTGCAGACTCATGCGATTTGTCCCTCCTCCCGTGCGGCGCTCAGCTTCTCGAACGCTGCGTCAATGTCTTTCTTGTAAACCGCAAACAGCTCCGGCTGATCGTTGGGAATGTCGTACTTGACCTTGATGACCTTCTCAAACAGACCGGTCTGCACCACTTCACTCAGGGGAACTCCTTGGGAAACCTGTGCCTGTGCCCCGTGATACAGGTGCAGGATCAGACCCATCATCAGAAACTGCTTTTTCAGAGGCACATAGGTATCATCCTTGTGGTATGCGTTTTGCTGTAGGAATCCTACACGGATGACCCGGGCAATTTCAATGATCAGTTTCTGATCGTCCGGCAGCACATCGGAGCCGATCAGCTTGACGATATCCATCAGCTTGTTTTCTTCGATCAGCAGATTGGAGATCTCCTGCCGGAAGGTCAGGAAGTCCGGATCCACCTGCTGGGTGTAGAAATCCGCCAGATCCGGCACATATTCGCTGTAGCTGGTGTTCCAGTTGATGGCAGGATAGTGCCTTGCGTAGGCAAGCGCCTTGTCCAGCGCCCAGAAGCAGCGGACGAACCGCTTGGTGTTCTGTGTTACCGGCTCGGAGAAGTCGGAACCCTGAGGGGATACAGCACCGATGATGGTGACGCTGCCCTCTCTGCCGTTCAGGGTCTCTACATAGCTTGCACGCTCATAGAACTCGGACAGACGGGAGGGGAGATATGCAGGGAAGCCTTCCTCCGCCGGCATTTCCTCCAGACGACCGGAAATTTCCCGGAGCGCCTCCGCCCAACGGGAGGTGGAATCCGCCATGATGGCGATGTGATAGCCCATATCCCGGTAGTATTCCGCCAGCGTGATGCCGGTATAGATGGAAGCCTCACGGGCGGCAACCGGCATGTTGGAGGTGTTGGCGATCAGCACGGTTCTGTCCGTCAGGGGACGGTTGGTCTTAGGGTCGATCAGTTCGGAGAATTCATCCAGAACCTGCGTCATTTCGTTGCCCCGCTCACCACAGCCGATGTATACGATGATGTCCGCATCGCACCACTTTGCCAGCTGATGCTGGGTCATGGTCTTGCCGGTACCAAATCCGCCCGGAATGGCAGCGGTGCCGCCCTTTGCAATGGGCACAATGGTGTCGATGACACGCTGACCGGTGATCAAAGGCCGGGAAATCGGCTTTCTGTCCGCAATGGGGCGGGATTGCCGGATGGGCCATTTCTGGCACAGGGTCAGTTCTTCCAGATTGCCCTTTGCATTCTTCAGCTTGCATACCACATCGTTGACATGGTAGCTGCCGTTGTCCGCCACCCATACCACTTCGCCGGACAGCAGGGGGGAGACCATGCAGTGATGCTTCACCACAGGGGTCTCCGGACAGGTGGCGTAGACATCGCCCCCCTTGAGCTGATCCCCCACCTTGACGGTCATGGTCACGTCAAAGGTACGGGTTTCGTCCAGCGCCGGAATATTGGTGCCTTCCGCAATGAATGCGCCGGTTTTATCTGCGATCTGCTTGAGGGGACGCTCAATGCCGTCGAAGATGTTGGAGAGGATGCCGGGACCCAGTGTGGCGCACATGGGTGCGCCGGTGGTGTAAACAGGCTCCCCCACCTTCAGACCGGTGGTGACCTCATATACCTGGATGGTGGTGAAGGATTCGGTAATGCCGATGACCTCGCCGATCAGCTTCTTTTCCCCCACATAGACCATTTCCATCATGGAAAAGTCCTTTGTATCCTTGACCTTTACAACAGGGCCGTTTACGGAAAATATCGTATTCAAATTTATCACCTCATGAAACCGAATAGAGAAGCAGTGACAAAAAGCGCCATTGCTTCTCCTGCCCGGTTATTCGCCTAAATGATAGGTTGTGCTGAACGCCTTGCGTTGTTCATCGAAGGCGGTGTCAAGCGTTTTGTCAATGATGCACTTGCTGTCCTTGGCGGTGATGCTCAGTCCGCCCAGCAGGATGGAGTCATCCTCACAGACCTGTGCGCCGGAGGTACCCTTCAGAAGATCCGCATACTGCATGTCAGCCGGAGCCAGGTAAATGACGCTGTTTGCGTCCAGCTTCACATCCCGGATCTGCTTTTGCAGATAAGCCGGGTAGGACGCACCCTGATGAAACTGCACCAGGCGCTGCCGGATGTTCTCAAAGATCTTTTCAACCAGAGCCTCCCGGTGGGAAAGCAGGGAGCAGTGATGCTCCTGCTCAGCCTGTGCGATCATACGCTTGTACTGGGCTTCTGTTTCCTTGACTGCCTTCTGGATCCGGTCATAGGAAGCCTTCAGCGCTGCATCCTTTGCAGTTGACTTGATTTCTTCGCCCTGCTGCTGCGCCTCCTGGATCATATCAGAAATCTGTGCATCCACCTCTCCGTCTACTGAATTGACAAAGCGGTCGAGCTTTTCCTGTTGAAATTGTTCCATTTGTATCCCGTCCTTTCGGTGAACTCAGTCGCCCTAAATGGTCACGCCGATGGCGTCGGACACATACCGGGAGATGGTCTGTGTGATCTGGGATGTGCCGTGCCGGTCGGGGATCTCCACGATCAGCGGGGTCTTGCGGTTGAGCTTGATGTCGTACACAAAGGAATCGCACAGCCGCACCAGCTTTTCCGTCATCAGGATCACCCCGATGCTCCGGTTCGCAAGGGCATTGCGCAAGGCATTGCGCACCTCTTCTTCCTCATGTACCACCACACCGTCGATCCCGGCAAGGCGCATTCCCATGCGGGTGTCAATGTTGTCACTGATTACATAAAACTGCATATGCTTGCGGCAGCCCGGCTGCGGCCGCCTCCTTTCTGAATCCGGGAATCAAAGAGAGTTCAGGATAATGAAGGAGATCAGGAAGCCGTACAGTGCAACACCTTCACCCAGTGCTACAAAGATCAGGGACTTGGAGAAGGACTTGGGCTCTTCTGCAACGGCGCCGATTGCGGCAGGCGCTGCGCTGCCTACTGCGATACCACAGCCGATGGAACCAAGACCGGTGGACAGTGCTGCTGCGATGTAGCCCAGCCCTGCGCTGCTGTTTACTGCGTTTTCAGCAGTTTCTACTGCGTCTGCGCTGATGAAGCCGCCCACCGGCAGGATGATTGCCAGAGCCAGTACTGCGAAGAATCCGCAGAGATTAAAGAGAAACGCACGCTTAGCGATCTTGCCGCCCTTACGGTTTCTGATGATGGCGATGACCGGAACGGTCAGCAGGATAACGGCCAGCAGGGGGAAAAGCAGAAGTTCAAAGATGTTCATAATGATAACCTCCAAAACAAATTATTCCACAATGGGATCGTAACTGATGGATACAGGCGTAAACGCCTTGCCGTCGCTCTCGGTATAGAACCGGGAGAAGATTTCGTAAAATTCCAGACGCAGAACCTGGATGGCTGCCAGAACGCCCTCCATGCCGATGACAAACAGGTTGCCAAGCACGATGATAATGGGGGACGCACCGGCGGATGCGGTCTTGGACAGCATCATCACAACGGACATCATGCCGGCGTGGGAAAAGACGAAGCCACCGATTCTGACGAAGGAAAGGGTGTTGGTTGCGTAGCTGAGCAGGAACTCGAATACCTCGAAGAAGTTGGAGGCGATAAAGTCACCGACGCTTTCAACGTGGTATTTCTTATGCTCCATCAGACAGCCCAGAGGCTCCCGGAAGAACATAATCACGATGGGCAGCACCAGGAACAGGAGAATGTACCAGGGCTTTACCAGGTTGATCTTCAGGAACATGGTGCCCACCAGCATGAACAGGATGGCGCCGAAGAAGATCAGACCAAATAGTCCGTTGTTGCCGAACAGCGCTTCTGTGTAATCCTTTTTCTTCAGGTTGAGGATTGTGTTGATGACGATGGAAATCAGAATCAGCACCACGCCGATGCCGATGGCACCGAACAGGATCAGGTTGATGTTTTCCATGACCTCGATTGGTTTATGGGCAAGACCGATGGCGTGGTACAAAGGATCCAGCGCATGCTCAAAGCCGAAGACCGAACCGAAGATCAGTCCGAAGAAGGCGCTGGAAAGACCGATGCGGGCAAGAATGGCACCTAGCTGGTTCTTGGTCTTTTTGTAGAACAGGAAGCCGAACAGGGAAACCACCAGACCATGTCCCAGATCCCCGAACATGATGCCGAACAGGATGGTGTAGGTGATGGCAACCAGTCCGGTGGGGTTAAAGCCGTTGTATTTGGGCAGTCCGTACATTTCCACGAACATGGAAAAGGGTCGGGTGAAGAAGTTGTTCTTGAGCTTGACCGGCGTTTCAATGTGGGAGGCGGTTTCCGGTGGCTTGCAGATGATGGACACATCCGGAATATCTGCAAACAGCTTTTTGAACCGATCCTGTTCCTTTGCGGGAATGAATCCCACCAGGTAGAACTTATCCCGGTAAACGGAAGCAAAACTCCGCAGCTTGAATTTTTCGTACAGGAACTTGACCTTGCAGAATACAGCGTTGATCTTTTCGGATTCCCGTGCCAGAAGCTCCTGCTGTGCCTTGTGGGCTTCATACAGTTCTGTCTGGGCGCTTTCCAGATCCGCCTTCAGGTCATTGGTAGCCTGCTCCGGCGTACCGGTTACAAAATCCGGCATCCATATTCGTTCAAAGAACAGGGAACGCATGATCTCATCGGTTTCCGTAATGCTGTCCTTTGGCGCAAAGTAGAAGCCCCATCGGTACTCCCCATCGTCGTCATAGGGCAGGAACAGGAAGGTTTTTTCCTGGTAGTAGCTGAGCTTCAGATAGCTGTCGGAAGGCAGCTTGCCGAACCGGATGGCGATATGAGAGCACTGGAACAGCTTTTGCAGATCCACGTTCATGCCCTGCAAATGCTCCAGCTGCTTGAGCGCCTGTGTCCGTTCTGCGATGTAATCCGTATACTGGGCAATCTGTGCGGAAAATGCGGAGCATCGCATGTGCATATCCGCAATATAGTCTTTCATCTCCTGATCGGTCATGCCCGCTGCGGGAGCAGTGTCCGCTTCGTGCAGCTTGTAGCCGTCCAGATCAATGGAAATGATTTGCTTGAGCAGATCCTTGTAGGGGTTTTGCTCATGCAGATTGACAAAGCCGGCGGCACCGGATTCTTCAGCAATCTGACTGGACTGTTCGATGTGGAACACACCGCTGCGGATACATTGTATCAGCGTATCGTCCAGATATTTGAGCAGTCCCACAATGTTGACCAGCTCCATTTTTTCGATTGACGACATTTGTACACCCCTTTCTGTTCGTCATCTTACTGGATCACAAGGAGATTTTCAATATAGGAAATATCCTTCTGATACCGGATGCCTTCAATAATGGTGATAATATTGGTCACCTCAGTTTCCAGCAGGTACATCATGGAGTACAGGCTCACTGCCACATCCTCCGCCAGCACTAGAGAGCGCCGTGCCAGATTGCACCGGAGCTTTGTCAGCTCATGCTCGAAATGTACGCTGTCCGTGCATTTGTCCAGTTCTTCAATCTGCTTGCCGTAGATCGTATCCCCCAGCACCCGGAGAAACTCCTCCGTACTGGGTGCGGCGTACAGCTCCTGCAGCTTGGTTTTGGACAGCCGCCCGGAGAAGGGAAGCATGGCTTCATTCAGCTCGTCCGCAGTGGCATGGAAGTCGCATTTCATCCGGTAGGCGTTGATGATATTGATCAGATCCGTCTGCATTTCGATCTGCTGGGTCAGCGCTTTCCGTGCTGTGCCCTTGAATTCTTTGGTTGCCAGATTCAGCAGCCAGCGCATGTAATAGGTACGCAGCTGCAATTCGCACTTGCTGTAGTCCGCCAGCCCATCCTGCCGGACAGGCACATCCTTCAGAACCTGATAATAGGGGGTATTGTGGATCACCGCCAGGATCTCCGAGAAGCTGGTGGCTTTGCCAAGATCCAGCACCGGGAAGGAGGCGTATTTCACCAGGTACGCAGGCAGGGAGGAGATGAAGGACTGCATGGAACCGGCGTTCATGCACATGATACCGTGCAGCAGGGACTTGATCTCGTATTCCACGATGCGGAACCGGTAGAAGGGCTTGCGATCCAGCTGCTGGAACTTGCAGAATTCCAGATACCGTTCAAACAGATTCCGCCGCAGGATCATTTCCAGGTATCCTCTGTGAATAGTGGAAGCATCGATGTTGGACAAAGCCTCGCTGTACTTCGTATTGCCCTTTAAATACTCCGTTGCTTCCACGACGGATTTTTTGGACAGCAACTCCTCGTAGTCCGCCTGCTTCAGGCGCTTGCCGTACTGTGTCCTGATTTTGGTGATTGTCGCATAATGTGCGTTTTTATCAAGCGCAGACAAGGCTATTCACCTACAATTCTATTAAAAATCTCAGTTTCGATCTGTTCGTGCCGCTCCTCAAAGCTTTTGTTCAGCGCCGTCACAGCCGCATCAAACTTTTCGCTCAGCTCCTGGCTGATACGCCGGTACTCGCCTTCATGGTAAAGCTCCACTTGGGAGATCCGGTTGTCCGCCCGCTTTTCCAGCTCCTCCTCCTGCTGCTGCGCCTCTGCCCGTGCATCCGCAAGGAGCTGTTGCTGCTGCTGTTTGGACTGGGCAAGCTTTTCGTTCGCCTCCCGATCGATCTCGATGATTCTTGTTACAATGTTTTCCATACTGATTCCTCCGTTTACTGCCTGTGCATGCAGCCCTGCATGTAGGCATGCATTGCTTTTTGCATGACAGAGAGGTTGATCTTTTTCAACTTATTATTATATACCTGTCATAGAAAAAGTCAATGTTTTTCTACAAAATCACCAAAATGCACACAGTTTTGCTCCAAATCTATCGGTTTCTCGTACAATGTAGCTTAGAATCCTGTATACTGGCTTGTGCTTGCGGCATTGTGCAAGTGATGTGGATGTTTTGTAACGGATATATTATAATGCATGTGCGGATACATGTAAAATGTATCATACATATGCCGCTGATATCATTCTGATATGGCTTCTGCGTTCGGATGCAACATTGACAGCGTTTTTTGGCTATGATAAAATAATATGGACAGCGTAACCCGAGCCATGCCGAACGCAATGCTCCGGGGTATCGCAAGGAACAAGGGAGGCAATGAATATGAATAAAAAAGAAGTGGGAGAGATCCGAAAGAATTTTACGGACGCCAGCGGTTTTATGGTCATGCACCGGATGCTGACCGCATACATAGACCCGGAAAAGAATGTGCGCTGCCGACAGGTGCAGTCCTGTATCACCATGCCGGAGGACAGCCGTGCTGTATGGAAGGATACCCTGCGGCGGGTGCTCAGCCCCAGTGTGGGCAAGGCGCTGACGGAGTATGCATTTCCCAATGAGCAGTATGCACAGGGGGGGACTCAGCAGATGCTGTATCAGCTGCTGCAGACCAAGCTGGAGGCGGAGGAGCCGATTGACGCCTTTCTGACCCATTTGTCCGAAAAGATCCAGTATGCATCTGCTTTTGCCTTTACCTGTGCTTACTGCACCTATACAATCCGTACAAAGGACAAAAATGATGAATACAACGAAACTGCCGATGAGGAATACAGCTTCCTGCTTGCCGGATTCTGTCCGGCTAATACGGGGGATGACGGTTTTGTATACAGCGAATTTGACAATGCGCTGGTGAAGAAGGAGAATACGGAGCTGATCGTCAGCAAGGCACCCTCCGATGGGTTCCTGTTCCCGGTGTTCAGTGACCGTTCTCCGGATATCAACCACATGATGTATTATTCCCAGAAGCCCAACAAGCCCAACCTGTCCATTGTGGAGGATGTGCTGGGCTGTCAGTTCCTCATGTGTCCCAAGGAGGAGAAGGCAGAGTTCCAGACCATTCTGCGAACAGTTGCCGGAGAGGATCTGGACTATATGATGATCACCAGCGTCAACGAACGGTTGGCGGAGGTGGCGGCGGATCACAAAACAGAAACAGAAGTGCCTACTCTGGACAGCAGCAAGCTGAAGGATCTGCTGTATGACGTTGGGGTCAGCCGGGAGAAGCTGGACGTGGTGGAGACCGTCTATCAGAAAACCGTAGGGGATGCACCTCTGACCGTATCCAATCTGATCGAAACAAAGACCGTTGTTTCCACTCCGGAGATCACGGTGCATATCAAGCCTGGCGCAACAGATAAGGTGCGCACCAGTGTGATCGGGGGGCGGCACTGTCTGCTGATCGATCTGGACGATCCCTGCGTGGAGATCAACGGACTGACGGCAAAGCTGTATCAGCCGGCAGCGTCGGAGGAATAGAATTTCATAAAAAATAATGATTTACTGCCATTGACAAAACAGTTTTAACAGTGTATAATGAAATTAAATTATAAAACAGGAATGGCGGTAATACAATCATGAGTGGAATCTGGAAAGAAAAACCGGATAAAATTCCTCCTCCGAACCCCATAGATCCCTGCCTGCTGCAGCGAGCCAAGCCGGAAGCCGAATGCAGACATTACGTATCCGGCAGATGCTATTCTCCCTTTGCAGATTCCCGAGCATGTCGTTGCCGGGGCGCAAGGGACTGCGAAAATTTTGAATGGCGCCGGGGATAAGTCCGGCTGTCCCGTAGTTGTTACAGCTGCGGGACTTTTTTGTGACAGAAAGCTGAAATTTTGTTTTTTTCAGATTCTCCACTAGCTATTTTCAGAGAATCGTGCTATAATAAACCTATATGTTCATATAAAGGAGGACTAGCATGCCTGTTTCTTATCTCAGAGAATCCCTGGCAGATGGAATTGCATATACATCCATTGTGGATGAGAAATTCAAAACCAATCTGATCCGGATTCGCCTGATTACACCCTTGCGGATGGAAACGGTGTCCGATCATGCGGTTGCACTTGGGGTGATCGGCGTCTCCAACCGGGAGTATCCGGATCTGTCCGCTCTGACTGCCCGGCTCAATGAGCTGTACGGTGCAAATATCGGCGTAGACATTGCAAGACGGGGGGATCTGCAAATTCTCTCCGTTTCCGTCAGCGCCATTGACAACCGATTCGCTCTGGAAGGGGAGGATATTACCGGAGAAGCAGTTCGGATCCTGCTGAACTGCGTATTTGACCCGAACCTGGAAGGGAATGCCTTCGGTGAGGAGGTCTTCCGCTCCAGGAAGAAGGAACTGCTGGATGCAGTAGAAGCGGAGATCAACAACAAGCGGGGCTATGCGCTGCTTCAGGCGCAGAAAACCGTGTATGCCGGTGAACCCGCCATGCTCTCCTCTTATGGCACCCGGGAAACAGCGGAGGCTGTGACTGCCGAAACCGCCTATGCCGCATACAAAAGGCTGCTGGAAACGGCGCAGATCGAGATCTATTCCGTCAGTGCAGCGCCTCTGCCCCAGGTCAAAGAGCAGATCCGGACAGCATTTGCCGCCATTGACCGGCATCCGGAGCAGATTGCTTATACGGCGGCAAGCCCCCTGAAGCCGGAGCCGAAAACCGTGATCGATCCGATGGATGTGGGACAGTCCAAGCTGGTCATGGGCTTCAAGACCGATGTGGAGGATATCCACCTGATGCGGCTGCTGAACGCCATGTTCGGCGGCACCGTGTCCTCCAAGCTGTTTCTGAACGTGCGGGAAAAGCTGAGCCTTTGCTACTACTGCGCCAGCAATTATATCGATTCCAAGCGCACCATGCTGGTGGATTCCGGCGTAGAGCTTGCCAATTACGAGACCACCCGGGATGAGATTCTGCGGCAGCTGGACGCTCTGCGCTCCGGTGACTTTACCGATGAGGAAATGGACAGCGCTTTGCTGAGTCTGGTCAATTCCGTTCGGGGCACGGGGGATACTCCTTCCGGCTGGGTGGGTTGGTATTTCTACCTGCTTTGCAGCGGTCTGGATCGGACGCCCCAGCAGGAGGCGGAGTATTACCGCAGTATGTTTGCGGATCGGCAGAAGCTGCGGCAGCGGCTGATGGATGCGGCAAAGTCGTTGCAGCTGGATACTGTATATCTGATGCAGCAACGGGAAGGGGAGTAAATATGCAAAAAGAGATCATTTCCAATCCCCGAACCGGGGATCAGTATCTGCTGGTACACCACCCATCCGGGCTGGATATTCTGATTTGCGAGATGGATGGCTTCAGCACCACTGAAGCGCTGTTTGCCACAAAGTACGGCTCCATCAACACCCGGTTCCGTACTGCACAGGATCCGGATATCTGTGTGGTGCCGGAGGGTATCGCCCATTTTCTGGAACACAAGCTGTTTGAAAACGAGGACTGCGATGCCTTTGCCCTGTATGCGAAAACCGGTGCCGATGCCAATGCCTACACGGACTTTGACAAGACCTGTTATCTGTTCAGCTGCTCAGATCACTACCAGGAATCCCTGGGTATCCTGTTGTCCTTTGTACAGGAGCCTTACTTTACCCAGGCAAGCGTGGACAAGGAACAGGGCATTATCGGTCAGGAGATCCGCATGATCGAGGATGATCCCTCCTGGAGAGTGCTGTTCAATCTGCTGAAGGCCATGTATCACAATCATCCGGTGCGGATCGACATCGGCGGCACGGTGGAAAGCATCGCAAAGATCGATGCGGATCTACTATATCGCTGCTACAACACCTTCTACAATCTGCATAATATGGTGCTGGTGGTTGCCGGCAACGTGAAAGCGGATGAGGTGCTGAAGATTGCAGACGAAAAGCTCAAGCCCTGCAAGGATCTGTCCCTGGAAACCTTCTTCCCGGAGGAGCCTGCGGATGTGGTGAAGCATGAGGTCACGGATCATGCGGCAGTGGGGCTGCCCCTGTTCCAGATCGGCTTCAAGTCCCAGCCGGCATCCGGCATTGACCTGGTGCGTGCGGAGCTGGAGTGCTATGTTGCCATCAGCGTGCTGGCGGATCCGGCGTCCCCCCTGTACCGGAGCATGCTGGAGGAGCAGCTGATCAACTCGGCTTTCTCCTTTGAAGTATTCACCGGAGACGGCTACTTTGCAAACCTGTTCGGGGGCGAATCTGCGGATCCCTACACGGTGCGGGATCGGATCCTGGCGGAAATTGCCCGCTGCAAGCGGGAGGGGCTGGATCGGGCGCATTTTGAAAGCGTCAAGAAAGCCTGCTACGGATCCATGCTCCGGGAATCCAACAACGTGGGGGCAACGGCTACCAACCTGATGAACGCACACCTTGCCGGCGTCAAGCCCTATGACAGCCTGCAGATTCTGGCTGATATGACTTACGAGCAGGTGCAGCAGGCACTTTGCACCCGATTTGATCCGGAGCGGGTAGTACTCTCAGTTGTGGAAAAGGAGTAAGGACAATGACAGAACTCGGCGATCTTGGTTATTATGAAATTGTATTTCCCAAACTCGGTATTGACATTACGGTGAAAAGCGTGGCGTTCACGATTTTCGGCATGCAGATCACCTGGTACGGATTGATTATCACCTTTGGCATGCTTCTGGCTATGATCTACGGCTTTTCCCAGATGAAGCGTTACGGTATAGATCCTGACCGTGCCATTGACGCAGTGATCGGCGGCATTGTAGGTGGCATCGTAGGTGCCCGTATCTATTATGTGCTGTTCCATTGGGATAGCTTTGCCGGTGACTGGAAAAGCTTGTTCAACATCCGGGGCGGCGGACTTGCCATTTACGGCGGTGTCATCGGCGCATTACTGGTGGGCGGACTGGTGGCAAAGCTCCGGAAGGTGAAGCTGATGCCGATGCTGGATATTGTTGCAGTGGGCTTTCTGCTGGGACAGGGCATCGGCCGCTGGGGAAACTTCACCAATCACGAAGCCTTCGGCACCAATACGGACAGCATTTTCGGCATGTCCAGCGGCAAGATCCAGGAATGGATCGTGAACAATACCGCCTATGCAGGGAACACCCTCTACGGGAAGGGCATCAACCTGTCCGAGCATTACCCGGTACACCCCTGCTTTTTGTACGAATCCGTCTGGTGCCTGCTGGGCTTCTTCCTGCTGGCATACATTGCCCGGAAGCACCGGAAATTTGACGGACAGATCTTCCTGATGTATGTGGCATGGTATGGCTTTGAGCGGTTCTTTGTAGAGGGACTGCGCACGGACAGCCTGTACATCGGCACCCTGCGAGTATCCCAGGTGCTGGCTGCGGTTTCCTGTGTTACTGCCATCGTACTGCTGATCGTATGCTATTCCCGTGTCAAGCGCATGGGGGCGGATTATCACCTGTACTGCGATACGGCGGAATCCAAGCAGTTGCTTGCGGAGGCTGCCGCCCGGGAGGAGAATGCCCGGAAGAAGCGGGAAGGGGACGTGGAGCTGACGGAAAAGATCCTGGCGGAGGATGAGCCGGAGGATACAGAACCGGAAACAGCGTCTGAAGAACAGACATCGGAAACATCAACGGATAAGGATTGAGGAGGAACGGAACATGGCAAAGATCATTGACGGCAAGGAAGTATCCGCACAGGTCAAGGAGCAGGTCAAGGAGGAAGCAGCCCAGCTGAAGGCTGCAACCGGTCTGCAGGTTGGTCTGGCGGTTGTGATCGTAGGCAATAACCCGGCGTCCCGGGTATATGTGAACAACAAGAAAAAAGCATGCGAGGCGGTTGGCTTCCAGTCCTTTGAGTACGCACTGGATGAGGGTACCACACAGGAGGAGCTGCTGGAACTGGTGGAGGTACTGAACGAGAACCCCCAGGTCAACGGCATTCTGGTGCAGCTGCCCCTGCCCAAGCAGATCGATGAAAAGGCGATCATCAACGCTATCAGCCCGGACAAGGATGTGGACGCATTCCACCCCTCCAACGTGGGCAGAATCATGATCGGCTCCTATGCATTCCTGCCCTGCACACCGGCTGGGGTTATGGAACTGATCGCCAGCACCGGCGTATCCGTCAGCGGCAAGAACTGCGTCGTCATCGGCAGAAGCAACATCGTGGGCAAGCCTATGGCAATGCTGCTGCTGCATCAGAATGGCACTGTGACCATCTGTCACTCCCGGACACAGAATCTGAAGGAGATTTGCGCACAGGCGGATATTCTGGTTGCGGCAGTGGGAAAGGCGAATTTTGTCACCGCAGACATGGTAAAGGAAGGGGCTGTTGTCATTGACGTGGGCATGAACCGACTGGACAACGGCAAGCTGTGCGGCGATGTGGATTTTGCGGCAGTGGAGCCCAAGGCAGGTTACATTACTCCCGTGCCCGGCGGCGTGGGTCCTATGACCATTGCCATGCTGATGCGCAACACGCTGACCGCTGCAAAGCAGCAGAATGGTCTGGCATAACCTGCCCCATACACAAAACGCCCGGAAAGGTTGTATGCCTTCCGGGCGTTTGCTTATTTGAGCTTTTTCTTCTGGATCTCATAGGTGATGGCGGACATCATTTTGTGAGGTACGAACCGGCTTGCGAATACTCCAAGCCGCACGCCCATTCCCGGGATCAGAATCAACTTGCCCTGTAATGCTCCGTCAATGCCGTACCGTGCTACCTTTTTCGGGGAGGCGGGAGGCATACTAAACTGGACACCTGCCCGGTTGTTGAAGTTGGTATCCACCGGCCCGGGGCACAGCAGACTGACGGTCACTTTGCTGTGGGCACGGCGCAGCTCCTCATAAATGGCAAGCGTCAGCCGCACCACATAATTTTTAGAGGCGTAATAGGAGGAGAGCAGGGAACCGGAAAGAAATCCGGCACTGGATGCCACATTCAGGATCCTGCCCCGATTCCGCTTCTTGAAGTCCCGCAAAAACAGCTTGGTGAGAATGTGCAGCGCCCGGATATTTACGTTCAGCATATGCAGCTCGTCCTCCAGGTCGATCTGGTCGAAGGTGCCGAACAGACCGTATCCCGCATTGTTCACCAGCACATCCACCTGCTTATCTTTGCAAAAATCGTATAGCTGAAAGGGTGCCCGATCTTCGCTGAGATCCAAAGCGATGATCTCCACCCCCGTAGGAAGGGCTTTCTGCATCTGTTCCAGATGCTTCTGACTTCTGCCGGTCAGAATCAGATCGTATCCAAGCTGGCTCAGATACACCGCCATTTCTTTGCCGATTCCGGACGTTGCCCCTGTAATCACTGCTCGCATGCAAGTTCCTCCTGTTCTTTTCCTACAGTATACCACAGGGCAAACAGAAAATCCAGTACCGGCAATGAGAAAAAATCATGAAAATTTCGTGGAAATCGAATTTTTTTCGCCAAACCTATGGACAATCGCTGAGAAATATAGTATAATTAACAGGTATTTGATTTCAACGATTGCAGGAGGAATACCATGAACGTTTTGAAAAAATGTACAGCGGCGCTGCTGTCTATGATCATGCTGCTTTCCTTTTTCGGATGCGGTGAGGGAACGGCAAATGTAATGAAGGTGGACGGTATGGAGATCCGTGCCGGCATCTACATCTACTACTCCATTGACGCCTATTTTGATGCTTTGAAGATCCTGGCAGAGTCCGAGAACTTCAACTATGCGTCCTATAAAACCGACAAGGAATTGAAGAAGGCCATCAAGGGCAAAATGGTAGAGGGTCTGCCCATCAAGGAATGGATCCAGAACAAGGCAACTGAGTACTGCCTGCAGTATGTTGCCATTGAAAAGGAATTTGAGCGGCTGAATCTGACGGTCTCTGAGGATACAAAGAGCGAGATCGACACATATTATGCTTCCAGCTGGGCGTATCTGGGGGATTTCTACACCGCAAGCGGCATCGGCGAGCAGACCGTGAAGGATGTACTGCTGTCCGGCGAAAAGCGCACGGCTATTTATAAAGCATATTACGGCGAGGGCGGTTCTGAGGGCGTAACTGATGAATCCCTGCGTACCTACTACAAGGAAAACAATGCCCGTGTGGAGTATGTTAAGATTCCGCTGACCGATGGGGAGGGTAATCTGCTCAAGTCCGACGGCAAGGCAAAGCTGAAGGAAATGGCGGAGCAGTATCTGGACCGGATCAAGGCACAGTCCACCGAAGAGAGCATGCTTCACGAGTTTGACAATGTGATCGACGAGTATAAAGAGTATGCCACCTCTGTTTCCAATGCAGCAGTGACCACTACGGATGAATCCGGGAATCTGATTACCACTGCTACCACCGTCAAGACCACGACCGTGACTACCACAACCGTAACCACCACCGATATTCAGGGTACGGATCAGGATGAGGATGCAGACCGGACAGAGGAAACAACAGTGATTCCTTCCGTGACCACAGCCACCACTGCGCCGGCTACCAGTGGCAGCGGAGATGCTTCCGAAACCACGACCACCACCAAGCCATATCCCAACGAGAGTATCATTGCAAAGATGACCACTGCACCGGAGAGCGAGAAGAAGGATGAGGGGACGACCACTACCACGGAAATCAACTACACTCCCTCTGAAAAGACCTACAACTTTATTTTCAACGATGCAAAGCTGGGGGTTCCGGAGCTGATCGAAGAGGATGAGGCACTGTACATTGTGGTTCGTCTGAACATTGAGGATCGTATGACGGCAGATGATCTTTGGTCCGAATCCAATGTGGAATCAGTTCGTCAGACCATTTACGGGGATGCCTTTGATGCCAAAGTGGAGGAATGGGCAAAGGGATACACGGAGGAGCGTGATTCCGCAGCCTATCGGCGGTATGATCCCCTGGATCTGGATATCATCACCTATTACAATGCGATCATGAAGTCCTACAGCAGCTATTACGGCGGTTAATGAAATCAACGGGGAAGGCTCAGTCCTTCCCCGTTTTTGAAAGGAGTTTTTGAAATGGATGAGAACCAGAAGGCCATCATCAGACGGCAGATGCAGAAAACCGGAGAAGCCCTGACCCGGAATCGGATGCATGTGTATTATGCGGACAGCAAATCGGAGGCACTGGAACAGGTCAAGTCCCTGCTGTATGCAGGGGAGATCGTCGCCAGCGGCGGTTCCATGACCCTGGAGGAATGCGGCGTGATGGATCTGCTCCGCAGCGGCACTTATCAGTTCCTGGATCGTGCCGTCTGTAAGCCGGAGGAGATGCAGACACTGTACCGGAAATGCTTTTCGGCAGACGCATATCTTTGCAGCGCCAATGCGGTGACCGCCAACGGGGAATTATACAATGTGGATGGCAACAGCAATCGGGTAGCTGCTATCAGCTACGGTCCCAGCCGGGTCATTATGGTAGTAGGCTGCAACAAGCTGGTGCCGGATCTGGACGCAGCGATCAAGCGGGTCAAGACCTGTGCGGCTCCGGCAAATGCAGAGCGTCTTTCCTGTCCAACCTACTGTAAGGAATCCGGCAGCTGTATGTCCCTGAATCAGTCCGCTCCTGGCATGACTGACGGATGTCACGGGGACGGCAGGATCTGCTGCAATTACCTGGTGTCCGCTCAGCAGAGAAATCCGGATCGGATGCATGTGATCCTGGTGGCGGAGCCACTTGGGTATTGATTCGTTAAAAAAGAGGAGCTCCTTTCGGAGTTCCTCTTTTCTTTTATGGCTTGATCCCCAATTGATCTGCGTCGGTCAGATGGGCAAGGTAGCGAGCAATGGCGGTCAGATCCGATGCGTCAATGTTGCCATCCAGCACACAGTCCGCATTCTGTAGCCCTGCCTCGCTGACCTTCACTGCATTGTCCTGGGCGATGTACCGTGCCAGCAGCACCGTGTCTGCAATATCTACAATGCCGTCTGCGTTCACATCCCCGTACAGGGAGGTTGTGGTAGCGGTGGTTGTGACCGTTCCGGAGCCTGTGGTGGATGCAGCAGTGGTGGAGGGGGCATCCAGCGGGAAGCTGCGGATATCCGGCAGCTCATCCAGCGTAATGCAATATTCGCTGTTGTAGATCTCGTTCAGCAGATCCACCGGGTTGTTGACCTCTCCGGTCAGGTAGTACCCATACCAGGGGCAGAAATACAGCCAAGCAGCCCGGTCATTTACCAGATTTTCCAATGATGGAATTGCGTCATTCTCAGACATGGCAACCATTTTCTGTCCGTTGGTGCTGGCAACCAGCCCATAGAAGGTGGAGGCGATGGCGCTGGGGTTGGGGATGCCGTCGCTGACATTGTACTTGTCATAGCCAATCAGATCCACCACATCATCCCCCGGGTACCATGCAGCTGAATTGGGGGTGGTGTAGCCCGTCCATTCCCAGATAATATTGTCCAGACCGTACACATTGGTCAGCTGATCGTACAGCAGCCGGTACAGCTTGACGCAGGGCTCCGGGCCTTCAGCGCCCCACCAGAACCATGCGCCCTCTGCCTCGTGGAGGGGACGGAAGATGACGGACACGTCTGCATCCTCCAGCATCTGAAACTTGCTTGCCACTAGTTCAATATCCTTCATGATAATCTCGTGCTCCTTGGTGCCCTCAGTGACAGCTTTAGAGATGCTGAAATCCGTATAGTTTGCATTGGCGGATTCTACATAGAAAGCGTAATTGCCGGTGCTGGAGGGGACGCTCCAGTGCCAGCTGATGGTAGCGATGCCACCGTACTTGTTGGTCCACTCGATGGCACGCTCTGCGGCATAGTCCTGGTAGGAAAGCTCCCCGTTTTCATCCAGGTGATAGGTGAGGAAATCAATGCCCCGGATGGCGGGCTGCTTGCCGGTCTGCTCCTGGATATAGGTGAACTCCGCCTCATTGTCCTTGATGAATCCGGAGGTAGGATCCGCATTGTAATTGTAGTTGTGGGAACCGCACATTTCCTGCTGACCGGAAAGAATGTGGTTGCCGTACACACTGCGCAGGTAAGCGTAGAGCCGCTTCGTGGTGTCGTTGGCGTGAGGATTGGACAGAGAATCCGTGGGAGAAAGCTGAGAAATGCTTTCGTCCGCCTGGGTCAGAGTAAAGCTGTCCAGGTAGGTATAGCCCCAGTAGCCCTTCAGCTCAATGCTGTTGCTGCCCTCCCGCAGGGTGACCAGCGTGGTAATCTCGCTCCACTTCAGATTATAGGGGAAGGTGACTTCTCCTTGATTGGAGCCGTTGATGTTCAGATACTGCACCTTTTTGTTGGTGTCATTGGGCTGCAGATAGCGGATATTCATATTGTACAGCCCGGCTTTTTCCACCTCCACTGTACAGGTAACGGAACTGCCCTTGTCGGTCAGATACACAAAGCCGCTGCCGGTGGGATCCGTACAGTCGTAGGTATCGCCTGCATCGTTGGTGTCTGTCCAGCCTGCATCGTACTGCTTGGCACGGTCGATCACGCCCTGTTCAAACTCGTAGGTGGTCAGTGTGTCGGAGGATACTGCGCCGCCGGGAAAGCTGAGCAGGGTAGTCATTGCCACAGCAGAAGCCAGCAGGACGGACAACTGGCGTTTCTGTTTTCTCATGTCATCACGACTCCTTTGTTTTGAAATTACCATCAGTATAGCATAGAACCGGCGTGATTTCAAGTGAAGGGAAGTATTTTTTTACTTAAATAAAAACCGCACAAAGCCCCAAAAGATGCTCTGTGCGGTATATTTTATTGGTTTATGTTTTACCCTACCGGATCACGCAGTACATGTAAACGGACAGTGCGGAGAATACCGCCGTCAGACAGGGGATCACACAGCGCACGGTCTTTGCGGCAAGGGATTCCAGCTTGCTCTGGTACCGTTCCAGACTGTTATTGTATGCCACAGAGAGACACAGCCCGCCGAAGATGGCAGTGGGCACGATGTAGCGGAAATCCATGGTGCAGCCGAAGGGGTAGTTGATGTTGAAGTTGACGCTGAAGCCATACAGGAACATCCACAGCGCCGGAATGCCAAAGCGCAGCATGGGCTTGGCATGGGTGCAGCATACCACAACGTAGATCATAGCCAGCAGGGAAATCAGGATCAGCGCAAAGTTTACCAGCACCAGCCCGTAGGATACCCAGTCCGGGATGCCGAATTTAAATTCACCGAATACGGAACTTTTTACCAGGTACATAGGATAATTATAGTCATTCCAGGGGCTTGCATACTGATTGGCTTTCAGGTTGGCAAGGTCAAACCACAGGAATCGGGAGGCAATGGAGTGGTCGCCGCAGTAAAGGTCAGAAGTAATGGGAATGGGGTATACATAGTTCAGCGCCTGGTCAAACCGTACCAGATTCCGGATGCAGTACCACATGCCAAGAGGCAGGGAAATGCAGCCGAACACCCCCAGCTTTGCCAGCATGGGCGCTGCTTTCTTCTGCTTGATGGCCTGTACCAGTCGGATCAGCATCAGCACAGCCGTAAAGATTGCAAATACTGCACAGGAGATCTTGGTGGAGATGGCGAGTCCATACACCACTGCCAGTTGAATGGTCACCGGGAAGGTCTGGTTCTTGAACCAGCGGATGGTGAGCAGCAGTGCCAGCATCATAAAGTAGATGGACAGGGAGTCGGGGCCCACGCGCCCTGCCAGCAGGTAAAATTCCGGCAGGAATGCAGTGACTGCCAGTACGATGGGCTGCGCCCGGCGATTCAGGTCCAATTCCTTGCAGATCTTTGGGGTCATCAGCAGTACGGAACAGGATGCAAAGCAGGATACGATCTTTGCCGCATTCACCAGGGCGTGCTCATCAGCGGAAGTACCCAGAATGGCATTGACGATAGAGGAAACAATGGCACTGATTACATAATATACCGGTTGCTGATAGAATTGCCCGTGATTGTCCTGGGGCAGACGGGCGTTGTGTATAATCTGCAAAATGTAGCTGTCGTGTCCGCCGGAAATATCGTGGGGACGGGTGTAAGCGTCCGTGTAGAGCATATAGCCGATGCGCATGACCAATCCGGCAAACAGGATCAGCCGGATCAATTCCTCCGTTTGATCCGTTTTTCGGACACGGCAGTGGAATACCAGCAGACCGATGATAATCAGCACCCCCATCAGTACATTGATGAGATGGGCGGATTCATGCAGGAGAAGGACTTCGTTCAGCTTCAGTCCTTCGGTCAGCAGGTAGCAGAGTATGATTACCGCCGCCAAAATCACGGGGCTGAATGGTTTTAGTTTGGTTTCAATGGTTTGCTTCATGGTTTCTTTCCTATTCTTTTAATTGGATTCGGCATCCTGCCGGATGGAACTGCTGCTTTTGAGGTACTTGGAGTGGCGTTTCTTGCGCTTTTCTGCATACATGATTGTATCCGCCAAGGTGACCATTGCAAAAAGGGATTTATCCGGCGTGGGCACGGCAATGTGGTAACCGCTGCTGGCATGCAGGGCAAAGGGCATGCTGGTTGCCCGGTTGTAATCCTCCAGTTTTTTCTGAATGCTGTCGGTCATCCGATCCGCATCCTGCTGGGTATAATTTGCGGCAAAGACAATGAATTCGTCGCCGCCGAACCGACAGCAGATTTCTCCGTTTGTGCAGCATTCATGCAGAATGGTCGCCATGCTGCGGATGGCGATATCCCCGGATTTATGTCCATAGGTATCGTTGATCATTTTCAGTCCGTCCATGTCGATGAACATGACCATGACCGGATGCTTCTCTGCAATGCACCGTGCGAAAACAGGCTCGGTCTGGCGGCGGAAGCCGTTCCGGTTGGCAATGCCGGAAAGGGGATCCGTTGCATACAGCTTATCCAGCTCCTGCACCGCATGATCCAGGTAGATAATGCGCCGGATGTTCTCCATAGAATTGCTCAGATTCAATGACCAGGAATGGAACAGGGAACTGCGCATGGGAAATGCGGTATTGCAGATGGCATAATACCCAAGGCAATGCTCCCGGAAGTGCAGGGGCACGAAGTAGAAGCAGCGCATGTGATCCACCTGCCGATACAGAGCCGGCAGCATCTGATCCACATGGAAATCCTCATGGCAGCGGAATTTCCCCTCATAATAGGACAGGGGAACCAGCATGCGCTGGGTGTAGCCATGGATCAGACAGGCATCGGCTGTGGAGGGATCCGGTTCCGCCTGGGTTGCGGGCAAGGCATGCCCCAGCCAGTTTTCGCAAAGGCACAGGTAGAATTCCTCACAGTTGGTTTCCAGCACAAATTCCTTGAGGGCTTCGATATATTCCTCGTAATTGGCACATTCCACCAGAGAGCAAGCCATGCGACTCAACAGGGAGATGTCCACGTTGAAATCCTCCTGGATCTGGTAGTTGTGCTTTTTGAAATCCCGGATGGTATCACAGTAATGGGCACCACAGCCGCAGCTTTCCGTAAAGCGTGGCTGCATTTCCAGTTTGTGTACACGGGTCTGCGGAACGCCATGCCAGGCGTTATACAGCAATTGGCATGCAAGGGCGCCGCACTGTCCCAGGGGCCTTGCCACAGAGCTGATCTCCGGCGCATAATTCCGGGCGTTGTAGGTATTGTCAAAACCGGATACCATAATATCCCCCGGTACCCGGATGCCGCGTGCATTCAGGGCTCCGATCACGGATACCGCCATGGTGTCGTTGGCGCAGACAATGGCTTCCGGCATGGGCAGATCGGAACGGAGAAATACATCTACGGCAGTTCTGCCATCCCGGCGCTGAAAGGTGCCGTGATAAATGCGAGCTTCCTCGATGGGAATATTGTGTTCCTCCAGAACCTGTTTGTAGGCAGCCAGTCGTGCAATGCTGTCCGGATTATCATCTGGCCCGGAAACATAGTTGATCCGCCGCAGTCCGTGTTCATTCGTAAAATGCCGGACGATCTGCGCCATGGCACTGTGGTTGTCCACGCAGATGGAGAAGAAATCCTGGTAATCTGCATCCACACTGACAGCAGGCACGCCGGATGCCCGAACCTGACTGATGATCTCCCGGACGGTTTCCGGGCTGTCGATCGTATTGGTCAGCAGAATGACCCCGTCCAGCTCCTGCAAATTCGGCAAACGGAAAATGTTGTACTCTCCCGTATCATAGCTGCCGTTGTTCAGAATGCCCCCAAAGGCGATAAAATGCAGTACATCTATGTTGTGTGCAGCGGCAAACTCATGGATGCCCTGTGTGATCTGATTCTGGTATTCCTCATCCAGACCTGATAAAAATACGGCGATCTTTTTCTTATTGCTCATTGTCCCCTCCAAGATTTGTTAAACTCAGAAAGTGATTTATCGTCTTAAATAGCGGGATGTCTTTTTCCGTTTTTTCTGTTCGTACATTTTCTGATCCGCAAGGGTAATCAGAGAAAATACCGGCATATCCGGCTGGGGGACTTCAATGTGGTAGCCAATGCTGGCTTCTACGTCAAAGGGATTGCTGTGGGTTTCGTTATAATTGCGGAATTCCTCCAGGATTGCCAGTTCCAGAAGCTTTGCCTTTTCTTCGGTGTAATTGACCGCAAAGACCAGGAACTCGTCTCCGCCGAACCGGGAGTAGATCTCTCCGTCCTTGCATGCCAGCTTCAGGCACTGTCCCATGGCACGGATGGCAACATCACCGGATTTATGTCCGTAGGTATCGTTGATGTGCTTCAGTCCGTCCATATCCAGGAACATGACCATGACCGGAACCCGATGCTCCTGGCAGTACTGGTACAGCTCCTGGGTATTCCGGCTGAATCCGTTCCGATTGTAGATTCCGGACAGATTGTCGATGATGTACAGCTTGTCAAGCTCCTTGACGACTGCACTCAGACAGCGCATTTTCCGCACATTTTCCAAGGAATTGCTGATATTCATGACCCAGGATACAAAGCTTGCGCTTTCCAGCGGGAAGGTGCTGTTGCAGATCACGCAGTATCCCAGACAGCGTTCTCTGAAGTGGATGGGCATAAAATAGTATGTTTTTCCTGCATCCTCAGGCTCATAAATTTCCGGCAGCATCAGACTGGTTTCAAAGTCCGGCACATTCTCCAGGAACTTTCCGTCCCGGTAGGCAAGCGCCACCTGCATTTTCCGGGAGTAGCCTTCGGAGATATAGTCGTTGAACGCATAGTCCATGGGGGCGGATCCATCCTCTGCGTTGTTGAATGTACCTGCCCAGTTTTCACACAGGCACAGGTAGAAGGACTCGCAGTTGATCTCCAGGATGCAGTCTTTCAGCTTGTCAAGGCTCTTTGCATAGGAGTCAGATTCTGTCAGCGTACATGCCATACGGCTGTTCCGGCGTACATCAATGTTGTACCGTTCGATGATCTTGTAATTGTTCCGCTTAAAATCCTCGATGCTGTCGCTCATACAGTGCTTGCAGCCGCAGCTTTCTGTGAGCACGGGGGTGGCGTCCAGGATTACCGTGCGCTCCTGTTCTCCCTTCTGCCGGATGTGATGATAGACCATTTCACAGGCACGTCTGCCGGATTCCGTCAGGGGACGGGAAACAGAGGTCAGCTCCGGGGTACAGTTGCGGGCGGAGCGAATATTGTCAAAGCCGGTGATGATCACGTCCTGGGGACAGTGAACCCCTCTGCTTTCCAGGGTGATTAGGGCGGAAAGTGCCATATTGTCATTGGCACTGACAATAGCCTCCGGAAATTCCAGCTCAGAGGAAAGGAAAGCTTCCGCCGCCTCTCTGCCATCCTGCCCCCGGAAGAGACCGTGAAAAATTCGCTCCTCTTCTACGGGGATCTGGTGCTCGCTTAGCGCATCTCTGTAAGCCTGTAAACGCAGCAGGCTTTCCGGGTTGTTGGTGGGGCCGGAAATGTAATTGATCCGCCGGCAGCCGTGTGCTTCGATCACATGGTTGACGATCTCATGCATCGCAGTGTAATTGTCAATTCCTATGTAGTAGCAGCCGGGAATGTCCTGGTCGATCACTGCGGTGGGCAGACCGCATTTCTGCACACTGTTCAGAATGGTCTGCTTCATACTGGAGGAGCATATGGTATTTGTCAGAAGGATGGCGCCGTCCAGCTTGTCGTAGTTTACCAGATTAAAGATGTTGTATTCTCCGGCATCGTGGTTCGGGTTGCCCAGCATGCCGCCAAAGGCGATGAAATGACAGATGTTGATGTGATGATTGCGTGCAAATTCGTGTATGCCCTGCAGGATGTCATGCTGGTATTCTTCGTCAATGCCTGATACCATTACAGCGATGTTCAGTGGTTTTTGCATGATTGGATCAGCCCCCGTTTTCATTACTTTTACATTATGCACAGAAGTTTTTAGTAGTGTTGCACATGCTTATAATTTATTATACTACACAATTAAGAAAAAGGGAATAGAGAAACCGAAAAAAGATGCGAGAACTTCAAATATTGTTTAAATCGACGGATTAAATTGTGCAGGTTCAACAATTCTTGATTGCACAAACGAACTCACATGGACATAGACGCAGTAATTCGTTGTTTATATTAAATATGTCAGACTTGCTTGAAACAGTTGCTTATTTATGTGGTTCGTGCTATAATAAATCATGTATATGTTTGCAACACACTTTTAGGAGGAACGAAGTATGATTCAGATTGAAATGGAAAACGGGAAAAAGATCAAGATCGAGCTGTATCCCGACATTGCGCCCATCTCCTGTGAAAACTTTGAGAAGCTGGTGCGTCAGGGCTTTTATAACGGCCTTACCTTCCACCGGGTGATTCCCGGCTTTATGATCCAGGGCGGCTGTCCGGATGGCACCGGTATGGGCGGTCCCGGTTGGTCTATCAAGGGCGAATTTGCCGCAAACGGCGTGAAGAATGATTTGAAGCACACCCGTGGCGTGTTGTCCATGGCACGGTCTATGATGCCCAATTCCGCAGGCTCCCAGTTCTTTATCATGCATGAGGATGCGCCCCACCTGGATGGGCAGTATGCTGCATTCGGCAAGGTCATAGAGGGTATGGATGTGGTAGACGAGATCGCACAGGTTGCAACGGACTACAACGATAAGCCTACAACGCCTCAGATCATGAAGTCTGTGACGGTTATTGACTGATGGAACAGAAGATTGCAGCATTATTTGACCGGATCCAGCCGCTGATCGGTCACACACCCCTGCTGGAGATCAGCTGCACATATAAGGGAAAGCCACGTCGGGTATATGCCAAGGCGGAGTCCTACAACCTCAGCGGCAGCATCAAGGACCGTGTGGCATTCTATGTGCTGAAGCATGCTTACGAAACCGGACAGATCCAGCCGGGGGATCTGATCGCAGAGGCTACCAGCGGCAATACTGGTATTGCCTTTTCTGCGGTGGGCAGATATCTGGGGCACCCGGTGGTGATCTACATGCCGGACTGGATGAGCCAGGAGCGCATGCGACTGATCCGCAGCTATGGCGCCGAGATCCGCCTTGTCAGCAAGGAGGAGGGAGGCTTTCTGGGCTCCATCCGCATGACGGAGGAGCTTGCGGCGAAGGGTGGCGTATTTCTGCCCTGCCAGTTCTCCAACGAGGATAACAGCACCGCCCACTATCTGACCACCGGAGCTGAGATTGCAGCGCAGCTTTCTTCCATTGGTCTGAAAGCGGATGCAGTGGTGGCAGGTGTAGGCACCGGCGGCACGGTGATGGGTATCGGGCGGCGTTTACGGGAAACCAATCCTGCCTGCAAGCTGTATCCGCTGGAGCCGGAGAATTCACCAACCCTGTCTACGGGATACAAAACCGGCAAGCACCGGATCCAGGGCATTTCCGACGAGTTTGTGCCACCCATCCTCAAGCTGGAGGAAACGGACGCTGTGGTTGCGGTGGATGATGTGGATTCCATCCTTATGGCACAGATGCTGGCACGGGAGCTGGGCATCGGCGTAGGGATCTCCTCCGGCGCAAACTTCCTGGGCGCTCTGAAGGTAGGGGATCTGCTGGGGGAGGAAGCGGTCATTGCCACCGTGTTTGCAGACGACAACAAGAAGTATCTGTCTACGGATTACTCCGATACCCATCAGCCCAAGCCCGGTTATCTGACGCCGGAGATCCGGCTGACCGGGGTGCGTGCAATCCGCTGACGATATCAATCACGGGCATTGCCCGAGGAAAGGAGGCGTAAGAATATGCGTATTTTTCTGATCGATTATGAGAATGTAAATTCCTTCGGACTGGCGGGGATCTCCCGGCTTGATGCAGAGGATCGGGTGGTTCTGTTCTACAGCCAGTCTGCCAATACCCTGAATTTTGAGATTCTGGATGAGATCATGCAATCTCCGGTTCGGACGGAAAAGGTGAATCTGAACCAGTCCGGCAGGAATGCGCTGGATTTTCAGCTGGTTACCTATCTGGGCTATCTGATCGCCAAGCAGAGTGCGGATGATTTTTATATCATCAGCCGGGATATGGGCTATGTGGCGACGCAGCAGTTCTGTAAGAAGATGCTGGGGGTAAAGGTACAGATCAAGCCATCCATCCGGGATGCTCTGGCGGATAAAACATCGGTTCCGGTGAAGAAGATGACCGTTTCGCAGCCGGTCATGCTTCAGCAGCCTGCTCCGGTTGAGGGTAAATCCGGCAAAAAGAAATCCCAGAAAAAGCAGCCCAAGCAGATCACGGTACAGACAAAGCAGACTGTGCCCACTGTGAAAACGATCCGGAAGCTTTTGCTGGAGATCGATCCGGAGATCCAGACCAATCGGGTGAAGGATATCATCCAGTGCATGACTGATAGCGAATCCACCGCAGAGTTTCACAATACCCTGCAGCGGCAGTTCGGCGGCGAGGATGCAACGGACTATTACCGGGGTCTGAAGAAATTTTTTGCGGATCTGCAGGGAAACGAGAAGTAAACAGGAAGGAACTGCTCCATGAAGACCTTATACATATCTGATCTGGACGGTACCCTGCTTACACCGGATGCCTGCCTGTCAGAGCGCTCCACCCAACTGCTGCAGCAGCTGTCGGCGGAGGGTGTGCTTTTCTCCTGTGCGACTGCCCGCTCCATCGTATCCGTCCGCAGCATTCTGTCCCGGGTACAGATGCCCGTGCCGGTGGTGCTGATGAACGGGGTGTGCATCTATGACATGCATGTCCGGCAGTATCTGCATTATGAAACCATCGGAGTGCAGACAGCTCTTCAGGTGACGGAGATTCTGGAACAGATGCAGGTTCCGGCATTTCTCTATACGATTGAAGGACAGGAGCTGGGCTGTTTCCATCACCGTTTGGATGATCCGGTGATGGAAGCGTATCGGGCAGCAAGGCCCCAGCGCTTTGACCGCCCCTTTACCCAGGTGGACAGTCTGACCCAGGCGGTGTCTGATCGGACGATCTATATCACCATGGTGGATCAAAAAGATCGGATCCAGAAGATTCGGGATGCGGTTGCGCACCTGCCCGGTTTGCAGTATGCCTTTTATAAGGATGTGTATGACCGGGACTCCTGGTATCTGGAGCTTTGCGGGGCAGGTGCCTCCAAGCGCCAGGCAGTGGATTATCTCCGGCATGCTTACGGATTTGCGCATATCATCGGCTTTGGGGACAATCTCAATGACCTGTCCCTGTTTGCCGGATGTGACGAATGCTATGCTGTGGCAAATGCCAGGGATGAGGTAAAGGCAGCTGCCACCGGCGTTATTGGCAGCAACCTGGAGGATGCTGTGCCGGAGTGGATCCTGGAACATTATTATCACAATCAGAAAGGATAAAAAGAATGAAGAAGCTGATGCTTGGAAATGAAGCCTTCGCCAGAGGGCTTTACGAAAGCGGATGCCGGGTCGTATCAAGCTATCCCGGCACGCCGTCTACGGAAATTACAGAAGAAGTCGCAAAGTATGACGAGGTGTATGCAGAATGGGCACCCAATGAAAAGGTCGCCATGGAGGTTGCCCTGGGCGCATCCATTGCCGGTGCCAGAAGCTTCTGCGGTATGAAGCATGTAGGTCTGAATGTGGCAGCGGATCCCCTGTACACAGCATCCTACACCGGCGTCAACGGGGGCATGGTGATCGCCGTGGCGGATGATCCGGGCATGCACTCCTCCCAGAATGAGCAGGACAGCCGGCATCACGCCATTGCTTCCAAGGTGCCTATGCTAGAGCCCTCCGATTCCGGCGAATGCAAGGAATATGTAAAGCTGGCGTATGAGATCTCCGAGCAGTTTGATGCGCCGGTGATCGTCCGCATGTCCACCCGTGTGGCACATTCTCAGAGCTCTGTAGAGCTGTGTGACCGGATTGACGGGGGACTGAAGCCCTACGAAAAGACCCCCCAGAAATATGTCATGATGCCTGCTTTTGCAAAGGGCCGTCACGTAGTCGTGGAGGAGCGCACGGAAAAGCTGACTGCTTATGCGGAAACCTCCCCTCTGAACCGGGTAGAAATGCATGCTTCCAAGATCGGCGTTATCACCAGTGGCATTGCCTATCAGTATGCAAGAGAAGCCCTGGGGGATACGGTTTCCTATCTGAAGCTGGGTATGGTGAACCCTCTGCCCAAGAAGCTGATCCTGGATTTTGCAGCGAAGTGTGACAAGATCTATGTGATCGAGGAGCTGGATGATGTCATCGAGACCCACTGCCGCAAGCTGGACATCCAGGTGGTTGGCAAGGAGCTGTTTGGCTACATCGGAGAGCTGTCCCAGTCCATCATTGCGGAAAAGATGCTGGGTGAGGTGAAGGAATATACTACATATCCGGAGCAGCTGCCGGTACGTCCTCCGGTTATGTGCCCTGGCTGTCCGCACAGAGGCGTATTCTATGCTTTGTCCAAGCTCAAGTGCATCGTTTCCGGGGACATCGGCTGCTACACCCTGGGTGCGGCTGCGCCCCTGTGTGCAATGGACAGCACCATCTGTATGGGCGCATCCATCTCCGGGCTTCACGGCTTCAACAAGGCAAGAGGCGCTGAAAGCGAGCAGCGTGCAGTGGCAGTCATCGGCGACTCCACCTTTATGCACAGCGGCATGACCGGTCTTGTGAACATCGCATACAACGCTACCAATTCTACCGTTATCATTCTGGACAACTCCATCACCGGTATGACCGGTCATCAGCAGAATCCCACCACCGGCAAGAACCTGAAGGGGGATCCGGCGGCGGCAGTATGCCTGGAGGATCTCTGCAAAGCCATTGGCATTCAGCGTGTCCGGGTGGTAGATCCCTATCATCTGGCGGAAACCGAAACTGCCATCAAGGAAGAGCTGGCAGTGGCTGCGCCTTCCGTGATTATTTCCCGTCGTCCCTGTGCACTGCTGAAATATGTAAAGCACAAGCCGGCGCTGCATGTGGAAGCGGACAAGTGCAAGTCCTGCAAGATGTGTCTGAAGCTGGGATGTCCGGCGATTTCCATGCGTGAGGGCAAGGCTGTCATCGACCATACCCAGTGCGTAGGCTGCGGCATTTGCATGGAGCAGTGCAAGTTCGGTGCCATTGTGGAATAAGGGAAAGGAGCAGAAGGAACATGGAAACAAAATCAGTCATGATCGTAGGCGTAGGCGGTCAGGGCAGCCTGCTGGCTTCCCGGATCCTGGGCAATGTGCTGCTGGCACAGGGCTATGACGTAAAGGTCAGCGAAGTACACGGCATGTCCCAGCGGGGCGGCTCTGTTGTGACCTATGTAAAATACGGGGATCAGGTGTATTCTCCCATCGTGGAAAAGGGTGAGGCGGATGCTATCATTTCCTTTGAACTGCTGGAGGCTGCACGCTGGGTATCCCATCTGAAAAAGGACGGCTGCCTGGTGGTATCCAAGCAGCAGCTGGATCCCATGCCGGTTGTCACCGGTGCAGCCACCTATCCGGAAAACATTCTGGAACATCTGGAAGCCCTGGGCATTGATGTGACCGCAGTGGACGCTCTGGCGCTGGCGGAATCTCTGGGCAATGCAAAGGCATCCAACGTGGTGCTGATGGGCGTGGTATCCCGGAAGCTGCCCTTCCCGGAGGAAGTATGGCAGCAGGCACTGGCGCAGTGTGTCCCGGCAAAATTCCTGGAGCTGAACAAAAAGGCATTTGCACTTGGCAGAGATGTAGTGGCATGAAGAACATAGCGGAAAGTACATGGTATGGAATCGGCAGTTTCCTGCCGGGCATCCTCTTTCTGGTGACTGTGGTCGTGACATGCGTTCTGCTGCATGAAGATGCCATGATGCCTCTGTATGGGATTCCCCTGGCTGCAGCGGCGCTTCTGGCGGTAGTCTTGTTCATCACCATGTCGATGGATGCAGAAAGGCTGTCTGACAGCAGAACGAGGTATGTCTGGATGCTCCTGCTTTGGATGGCAAATATCCTTGTCTTTCCGTTCTACTGGTTCGCCTGCATCAAAAACAGGAACAGTCAATCAAAATAAAAGGGGAGTTTTCAATGTATTGGAATGAAAGTATGGAATGCGCAACGCTGAATGAAATGCGGGCACTCCAGTCCTTCCGCCTGTCCCAGACAGTCAGAAGAGTGTACGAACGGGTACCCCTGTACCGGAAGCGTATGGATGAAGCAGGGGTTTCTCCGGCGGATATCCGCAGTGTGGATGATCTGCACAAGCTGCCCTTTACTTATAAACAGGATCTGCGGGATACCTATCCCTACGGTATGTTCGCAGTGCCCATGAGCGAGATCGTGCGTCTGCATGCCTCCAGCGGCACCACTGGCAAGCAGATCGTAGTGGGCTATACCCGGAAGGATCTGGATACCTGGGCGGAATGCTGCGCAAGAGCACTGACCGCAGCAGGGGCTACCAAGGAGGATATTATCCACGTTTCCTACGGCTATGGTTTGTTCACCGGCGGACTGGGCGTGCATGGCGGTGCCGAAAAGGCTGGCATGACTGTTGTGCCGGTTTCTGTGGGCAATACCAAGCGTCAGATCAACATTCTCCGGGACTTCAAGCCCACCTTTATCTGCTGCACCCCCTCCTATGCGCTGTTCTTGGCAGAGACTATGGCAGAAATGGGCATTGACAAGAGCGAACTGGCTCTGAAGGTTGGTATTTTCGGTGCAGAACCCTGGACAGAGGAAATGCGTAAGGAGATCGAGGCAAAGCTGGGACTGAAGGCAATGGACATTTACGGTCTGACCGAGATCATCGGGCCCGGCGTTGCCTTTGAGTGCCAGGAACAGTCCGGCATGCATATCAATGAGGATAACTTCATTGCAGAAACCATCGATCCGGATACGGGAGAGGTGCTGCCGATCGGCACACAGGGCGAAATCGTCTTCACCTGCATCAATAAGCAGGGCTTCCCGCTGCTTCGGTATCGGACACGGGATATCGGTGTACTGGTTCGTGAAAAGTGCAGCTGCGGCAGAACCCTGATCAAGATGAAGAAGCCTGCGGGCAGATCCGATGATATGCTGATCATCCGGGGTGTCAATGTGTTCCCGTCCCAGATCGAAAGCGTATTGCTGCAGCTGGGCAATACTGCGCCCTACTACCAGTTGATCGTGGGCAGAGTGAACAACACGGATACCCTGGAGATCCAGGTAGAGATTACACCGGAGATGTTCTCTGATACGGTCAGAAGCCTGGAGGAGCAGTCCCGGAACATTAAGCAGGCGGTGGAGTCCACCCTGGGCATTTCCGCAAAGATCACCCTGGTAGAGCCGAAAACCATTCCCAGAGTTGAGGGCAAAGCGGTGCGTGTGGTGGATACCCGGAAGCTGCACGATTAAAGGACGAAAGGGGAAGAACTATGCTGATTAAACAACTATCTGTCTTTATTGAAAACAAAAAGGGGAGACTGTCCACAGTCACCGGATTGCTGCGGGATCATCATATTGACATCCGGGCTCTGTCCGTTGCAGATACCAAGGATTTTGGTATCGTTCGTCTCATTGTCACCGATACGGACAAGGCGTTTGAGGTGCTGAAGGATGCCAACTGCATGCTCAAGGTGTCCCATGTGATCGGCATCGGGGTTGCGGATCAGCCCGGGGGGCTGGCTACTGTCATGGATATGCTCCGGGAGGGTGGCATCACGGTAGAGTATATGTACGCCTATGTGAGCCGGGTTGCAGACACTGCCTTTGTAATCCTTCGGGCAGATGACAACCAGAAAGCGGCTGAGCTGTTGCAGGCAAAGGGCGTACAACTGCTGTCTTCTGCGGATGTTTGCGGCTGATGGGTTCAGGATTGCAGAATTTAAACAAAAATACTTGACAAAGTTAGCCGACAGGGTGTATAATGTGACTATAGGAATGCGTATCTCTGTACGTTTAGGAGTGAATGGGTAATGAGTTTTTTAGACAAGGTTACAGACGCTGGTAAGGGCGTTACCGGAAAGATGCAGAATTATTCCGAGGTAAACAATCTTCGGAGAAAGATCCTGTACGAGGAAGAGCGGATTATTGAAATTTTTGCTGATATCGGAAAAAAATACTACAAGAATCCGGAAGAAGATCCTCAGGTTTTCCGTGCTCTGTGTGAAGATATTGACACACGCCGTCGTCGCATCAAGAAGATGCGTTTTGAGCTGAACACCCTGCGGGGCTTTAAGCTTTGTCCCAAGTGTGAAACGGAAAACAGTGACAAGAATCAGTATTGCGGCGTATGCGGCGCTCGGCTGCCGGATATTGACGATGCGGATTTCACCTCGCTGGAGGATAATGACTACTACACTGAGAGCAATCAGATTTTCAACGCTGACCCCTCCAACCTGCATTAAAAATAAAGGCGTGCATGTTCCCGTGCACGCCTTTTTGTTTTGGATTATTGGATCACATTGCTGACCGGGGAAGCAAACTCCCAGACAACACCGCAGTACGCATACAGATACAGCCGGGATCTGTACTTTCTGCCGGATACCATGCTGCTATAGCTGTCAGTGATTCTCAGCGGGTCGCTGGTGGTGGTGACCTCCTTGCGCTTCACTTCCTTCCAGTGCCCATCCCGGTATTCCTCCAGGATCAGGATGCCTTTCATCTTGGTGGTGACGGGCTTAAACTGAGCGCCCCCCGTGTAGCTGCACTTGGTAGAAGACTCCTTTTTAATGGTGACGTAAGGATCGTAGTAGTAGTCATCGTCCGAGATGCTTGTTGAGCTTACCAGAGAGTCAGGGGAGAGAGGCATGGGTGGCGTGTTTGCAGCGCTGACAGCGCCACAGGGAAGTGCGGACAGCAGGGATGCTGCCGCCAGGATGGTTGCGAGGATCTTGTTGGTTTTCATAATGAAATACCCCATTTCGTAAAATAGTAGAGCGCTTTTTGCACTCTCCATCTATATAAACGAAATGGAATATTAAAACAGGTGAAGTTTGCCAAAATAAAAATTATTTTTGTAAAAGCTGTATAGAATTAGCTACTGAAAATACAAATTCTTGTATATCTTGATCATTCATCTGTACGTCTGAGAAATGATCGTTGTAGAAAATCTTGTAATCATTAAGCCCGTCGCACCAGATCAAGGCACAATTCTTGCTCCTCAATTTTTGTTCAGTCAGAAGGAACGCATCCTGTCCCCGGTAGTTGATGACCCGACTTATGCCTTCTTCCGGCTTTGGCCGTTCTTTGAAGTAAAACCGGGAGGTGTGGGCAGTCTGTACGGTAATATATAACCAACCCATAGTTTCATTTGTGAAAGTGTAATCAATCCGATTTACCTGATCCCAGTTACCGTTCAGCTCGATTTCACCTTTTGCAGAGTCCGTGGAGTATGCGTGCATGGATTTCAGTTCAAACCCTTCGGGAACAGAGGCGAACTGGAACGGGGAAACATGATCCGGATGACCCTCCATAACGTGCCCGTTAAATTTGCTGGAGTTATAGTACTCTGAAGGATAAAGAAACCCTGCCACCATATTGTCAAAGCAGCCGGACTTGACAGAAGAGAACTGTACATCATTGCAGCTCTGCGGATCGGCAATGACACCACCCAGTCCTACCAGAGCACTGGTGGTCAATACGGCAGCGGTAATGATTGCAGCTGCATAGCGCATGCCAAGCCGTTTGAGCCGGATCTGCCGACCGTCAGTCTTCGGAGCCGGTCTGCATACCGGATGCAGGTAGTCGTTGATTTCTGCATCTGTAAAGGCCTCACCGTAAATGGCAGTATTCAGCTTGATCTGAAATTCCCGGGAGAAAGCATGAGGCTTTCCCGCATCGTATTTAGCGAACCAGTCTTCAGCGTCCCGAAGATTTTGTTGCGCATATTCCCGGCAAATCCGTTTCATTTTGAAATAAGCAAGCATTGTGTATGATTCCTTTCGCAAAGTTCTTTCACCATAATAAACGAATTTCAGGGATAGAATGGGTCATGCTGTATAAAAATTCTTTTTACCAAAACATTCCTAACGTAAAAGATACTTGTATAACCAAAAAGCACGCAATTCCAATGGAACTGCGTGCTGTGTTCTGGAGCTGTTTACTGGATTCGAACCAGCGACCTCTTCCTTACCAAGGAAGTGCTCTACCAACTGAGCTAAAACAGCATGTTCTTTTTTGTTTTGCGCTCTCTCCCGAGTGCTTTATTATTATACCGCATCTTTTTGAAAATGTCAATCCCTTTTTTCAAAAAAATCTGTTTTTTTCGAAAATACTTTTTTGCTCTTCGTAATCTCGGCTAAATTTTCGGTTGTAAATCATGCAATATGTAGAAATGCACAAAAAATTCGCCTAATGTACTTCACAAATTGCGCATTTTATGTTATACTATATGTAGTTAGATTGAACAGCGTTAGCAAAGAGGGAGTATGTTATGAAAACACCAGTTACAAAGCTGATTGCTGCATGGGCTGTATCGGCTCTGATGGCTTTACAGTCAACGGTTTATGCGGCAGATCAGACTGTACAGACAGGGGACATTGCTGTGCCGGAAGTATCTGTGGGGACGGATGCTGTTGCTGAGCAAACCTCTGATGTTTTGAATGTCAGCACAAAAGATATCAACGACACTGAGGGGGATCTGACCGAAACGATCCGCCTGCCCAGCTGCGCGCAGATCAATCAGGCAATCTGCAAATCTACGCAGGAGCCCGCAGCAGATGATACATATGATATTGACGGCAACGGCGTAATTAACGCTTTTGATAATGTGCTGCGGAAACGGCAGCTGCTTGAGTCCCAGTCTGAGTATGCACATTTGTTTGTGTCCAAGGCGGTGGGCTATGGCGGCGATGTGGTGCCGGTGACTGTATCTGTGTCCGGAAATCCTGGCTTTCAGAATTTTATTATGAGCTTCAGCATGACCCAAGGGGACTATTTAACCATGCAGACCGGCGAGGACGGAAACCTGAAGCTGACCCAGCCGGATCAGGATCTGACACTTCGTGCAGTATCCGGCGGCAATGTGGCAGCGGTATACTCCACTTCAGCGGTACGGTATACGGATAATGGTGAATTGTTTACGGTATATGTGGAGATCCCGGAGGATACGCCCGTTGGTGTGTATCCGCTGGAGATGGTCGTGCAGTCCATTGAAGAATCCGGGAACCAGAAGGTGCCTTATGTGATCACACAGGGCACCGTTACAGTGCGGGAGGAAGTGATCCTGCCGCCGGTGACTACTACCACAACGACGGTTCCTTTGGAAACAACGACAACTACCACTACTACAACAACCTCCACAGGCCCTAAGGGACAGATTTATGACGGCATTGATGTTTCCAAGTGGCAGGGCACAGTGGATTGGGCAAAGGTTAAGGCGGATGGTTACCATTTTGCGATCATTCGTGCCGGCTACGGCAGGGAGGCTTCCCAGGTGGATCCCACCTTTGCAACGAATGTTGCAGGAGCAAAAAAAGCCGGGCTGTACTGTGGTGCATACTGGTACAGCTATGCGACAGATGCAGCAGGGGCTAAAGCGGAGGCGGAATTGTTTTTGAAAACTGTAAAGGGATATCAGTTTGATTTCCCGCTGGTTTTTGATATTGAGGACAGCACCCAGCAGTCCTTGAGTAAGAGCACCGTTGCAGCGATCATTGATACGTTTTGCAGCACGGTGGAAAATGCAGGATATTATTGTACGCTGTATAGTTATGCGTCATTTTTGACCAATAATGTGCCGGTATCCTGTCAATCGGAGCATGATATCTGGGTGGCGCATACAAAAACCGAAAAGCCCGCTTTTTCTCGTGCATATGGGATGTGGCAATACAGCCATACCGGAACGGTCAACGGCGTATCCGGTAGTACGGACTTGAATTATGCCTATAAAGATTATCCGGCAATCATGCAGAAATACGGATTTAATGGGTTTTAAGGTGCAATGATCAGATAGCCAGAGTGTGATGATTTCACACTCTGGTTTTTTTCTGTTGGTAGACGTCGACTCCATTTTAGGCTCATCGGTCTTGTTTTTCTCATCAACTGCACAAAACATATATTTTGTGCAGTTAGTATTCGTGCAAGCTGGGTAGTGTCTCCTGCATGCAAGGGGCTTCTTGGCACTGGGCGCAAAGCGTGTTTTTTGTTGCAAGGACAAGTGTACCATCCCTTACAGCATTCTTTTTTGAAACAAAACGCCCACACGGACGAAACCTCCGCATGAGCGCCGATCATTCAATATTCAATGCCTTTTCGTGCCTGGACGCCGGACTGATGTGGATGCCGTACACATCTGCATTCTGTCACATAATCCGCATGTTCTGTAAACAGCGGCTGTTCTGCATGTCCGGTGTAAATCTGCTCCGCCATGGGATGCATCACAAGCTGCTTCACCAGATCTACATCGATCAATTTCAGCTCCACCGCATCTCCGATCTCGTCCAGGATCAGCAGTCCATCCGGATGTTGCTTGGCCCATGCAGCAGCTGATTCCAGCATGTGGCTGTGCTGGGCTGTGATCTCCTGCATTTGTTGTTGCGTCATCTGAAAGCTGAATCCGTAATCCTTTGGCAGGCGTATCAGTGTCACTTGGGGCAAAACCCCAAGGCTTTTCACTTCTCCGCTGAAGCTGCCCTTGAGAAATTGTACCACACATACCGGAAGACCATGTCCGGCGGCTCGTACAGCCATTCCCAATGCTGCGGTGGTCTTTCCTTTTCCGTTGCCATAATAGTAATGCGTCATTGTCGTCACCTCAGCTTGATTATATCACGGAATCCGCTTCAGCGCAACAACTCCTCCCGCATGGTCAGCAGCAGCTTCTTCTCCCGTCTGGATACCTGTACCTGGGTCATGCCCAGAGCCTGTGCAGTCTGGGACTGGGTCTTGTTCTGATAATACCGCATGGTCAGCAGCATCCTATCCCGTTCGGAAAGGGTCTGCATGATCTGTCGCAGCGCCAGCACGTCTCCGATTTCCGTATCCGGCGGCGGTACCGGGATATCCAGTTGTCCTTCCCCGCTTTCCCCCGGATCTGTCAGGGATACCGGTGGCACGCTGACGCACAATGCCTGGACGATCTCTGCTTCCTCTACCCCCATCTCCCTTGCCAGTTGCTGCACAGTGGGCTCTTTGCCGCTTTGCATGCGCAGCTCGTCCCGCAGACGCACCACCCGCATGGACAACTCTTTCATGCTCCGGCTGACCTTGACTGTGCCTCCGTCCCGGAACAGCCGCTTGATCTCCCCAAGTATTACCGGCACTGCATAGGTGGAAAACCGCACGCCTCGTTCCGTGTCAAAGGCGTTGACTGCTTTCATCAAGCCGATACATCCAGCAGAATACAGGTCGTCATATTCCACACCTCGTCCCCGGAACCGGTTGGCGCAAAGATGCACCAGCCCCAGGTTTTCCTCTGCACGGGGTTGTGAGCAGGGCGCACTCATACGGGAACCGTCACGCCCAGCCGCTTGCGCATGACCACGGTTGTGCCCCTGCCCACCTTGCTTTTGACGGACAGCTTGTCCATGAAGCTTTCCATGACGGCGAAGCCAAGCCCGGCACGTTCCTCAGCGGCGGCAGTGGTGTACAGAGGCTCCATAGCCTGTGCCACGTCCGGAATGCCGCATCCGCTGTCCTTGATGCGTATGTACACCTCATTGCCCTCCAGCAGCTTGACGCACAGCTCTATGGTGCCCACCGTGCCCCGGTATCCGTGTACGATGGCGTTCGTTACCGCTTCGGATACCGCCGTCCGGATATCTGCAATTTCCTCAATGGTCAGATCCAGCTGAGCGGCAAATGCGGTTACTGCTGTGCGTGCGTACGCCTCATTCACCGACAGGGATGGAAAGGTGCATTTCATTTCATTGATCGTTTTCATTTGATTATCCTTTCTGCTCAGCCGGATGCACCGGCGCATGTATGTTTGCCAGTTTGTCAATGCCGGACAGCTGCATGACCTTCCGGATGTGACCGGCAGGAACTGCGATCTCCACCTGTCCCCCGTATGCGGCAGCCTGCCGGACTCTGCCCATCACCAAGCCGATGCCGGAGCTGTCCATAAAGGTCACACCGGTAAAATCCAGGATCAGCCGCTTTGGCAGCAGCTCCTCCAGTCGGCAGTCGATCTGCTCCCGCAGCTGTCCCGCACTGTGGTGATCGATCTCGCCCTGCAGCATGACCCGCAGTATCCCTTCCTCCGTTTGAAATTCCAGCATAAAATACGCCTCCTTGTTATTTGCCTGTCGAACGGCACTGCTTTTGCCGCCCTTGCGCTTTGTCACAATTATACCCCCAACTGCATGCGAATTTTGTTGAAACCTGCTGTCCATTTTTTTGATAGGTGCTTTTTACTGTGAATTTCTTGACAAGTGTGCTGAAAATGTAGTAAAATAAAGAAGTATCCGAAACAGTTACGGCTGTTCGGAAGCGTATTCTTATTTTGTATATTCTGATTCGAAAGGGTGAACGCAATGGGTCTGACACTAACCGAAAAAATTCTGAAGGCGCACATTGTGGATGGCGAACTGATTAAGGGTACCGAGATCGGTCTGCGCATCGACCAGACGCTGACGCAGGATGCAACGGGAACAATGGCTTATCTGGAATACGAGGCAATGGGGGTACCCAGAGTCAAAACAGAGCTTTCTGTGGCATACATCGATCATAACACACTGCAGAACGGCTTTGAAAATGCAGACGACCATCGTTTTATCGGCAGCGTGACCAAGAAGCACGGCATTCGCTTCTCCCGTCCGGGCAACGGTATCTGCCACCAGGTACATCTGGAGCGGTTCGGCATCCCGGGCAAGACCTTGATCGGCTCCGACAGTCATACCCCCACCGGCGGCGGCATCGGCATGCTGGCAATGGGCGCAGGCGGACTGGACGTTGCAGTGGCAATGGGCGGTGGTGCATACTACATTACCTGTCCCAAGGTGGTTCGTGTCAATCTGACCGGCAAGCTTTCTCCTTGGGTTGCTGCAAAGGATGTGATCCTGGAGGTTCTGCGCCGGATGTCCGTCAAGGGCGGCGTGGGTAAGGTCATCGAGTACTGCGGTGAGGGTGTCAAGACCCTGTCCGTACCGGAGCGTGCAACCATTACCAATATGGGCGCTGAGCTGGGTGCTACAACTTCCATCTTCCCCTCTGACGAAGTGACCAGGGAATTCCTCACTGCACAGGGCAGAGGTGAGGTCTGGACGCCCCTGGCAGCGGATCCGGATGCTGTATACGACGAGGAACTGACCATTGATCTGAGTCAGCTGGTGCCTATGGCAGCATGTCCCCATTCCCCGGACAATGTCAAGACCGTTGCGGAGATCGGCTCCATGAAGATCGACCAGGTATGCATCGGTTCCTGCACCAACTCCAGTCTGCTGGATATGCTGAAGGTGGCTTATATCCTCAAGGGCAAGACCGTGCATCCGGACGTTTCCCTGTCCATTGCCCCCGGCTCCAAGCAGGTATTGCAGATGCTGGCACAGAACGGCGCACTGGCAGATATGATCGCAGCCGGCGCACGGATCCTGGAAAGCGCATGCGGTCCCTGCATTGGTATGGGACAGTCCCCCAATTCCCACGGCATTTCTCTGCGTACCTTCAACCGGAACTTTGAAGGCCGCTCCGGTACACGGGACGGTCAGATCTATCTGGTTTCTCCGGAGCTTGCTGCTGCATCCGCTCTCACCGGCGTGCTGACTGACCCCAGAACCCTGGGCGAGATGCCGGACTTCCAGCTACCCAAGACCTTTACAGTCAATGATAATATGATCGAACTGCCTGCACCGGAATCTGAAATGGACAAGGTGGAGATTCTGCGCGGTCCCAACATCAAGCCCTTCCCCCAGACCAGTCCCCTGGCGGACAGCATCGACGTTCCCTGTTCCCTGAAGGTGGGGGACAATATCACCACCGACCACATCATGCCCGCAGGCGCAAAGATTCTGCCCCTGCGCTCCAATATTCCGGCAATCAGTGAGCATTGCTTTACCGTTTGCGATCCTGCATTCCCGACCCGTGCAAAGGAACTGGGCAAGTCCATTATTGTGGGCGGCGCAAACTATGGTCAAGGCTCTTCCCGTGAGCATGCGGCTCTCGCACCGCTGTATCTGGGAGTCAAGGCTGTACTGGTGAAGTCCTTTGCCCGGATCCACCGTGCAAACCTCATCAATGCCGGTATCCTGCCTCTGACCTTTGCCAACGAAGCGGATTACGACAAGATCGACCAGGGGGATGAACTGGAGTTGGCGAATGTACGCAAGGCAATTGAAGCCGGAGAATCCCAGCTGACCCTCCGGGATAAGACCAAGGGCATTGACATTCCAGTGCTGTGTGAGCTCAGCGGTAGAACTAAGGATATCGTACTGGCGGGCGGTCTGCTGGATTACACCAGAGAAGCATTGAAGTAAGACCCTATTTCATAACAGAAAGAGGAATCAAACCATGTATTTTCTCTCCACTCTGCCGATTATGGCTCGGCACTACCGCATTCGCTCTACCAAGGATCTGATCCTGATCCTGATTATCGCAGCGGTCATGTACGGCGTGCAGACCCTCTGCACCAAGAAGTTTGATATGGAGCCTCGTACTGCCAGAGTAATCGGCATAATTGCAGCAATGGTTGTTGCTTTGATTTTGGTTTTTTCCTTTCACTAAGGCAATACAGCATTTCATACAAGGAGGTATACCCCAATGAGCAAAATTCAGATGAAAACGCCCCTGGTCGAAATGGACGGGGACGAAATGACCCGGATCCTGTGGCAGTGGATCAAGGATATTCTCATCACGCCCTATGTGGATCTGAATGTGGATTACTACGACCTGGGACTGGTTCACCGGAATGAAACCAGTGACCAGGTGACCCTGGACAGCGCAGAAGCCACCAAGAAATACGGTGTGGCTGTAAAGTGCGCTACCATTACACCCAACGCAGCAAGAATGCCCGAATACAACCTGAAGGAAATGTGGAAGTCCCCCAACGGCACCATCCGTGCCATCCTGGATGGTACCGTGTTCCGTACCCCCATCCTGGTTAAGGGCATTACCCCCTACATTCCTACCTGGACAAAGCCCATTACCATCGCCCGTCACGCTTACGGGGATGTGTACAAGAACACCGAGATGCAGGTGAAGGGCGGCTGTAAGGCGGAGCTGGTTGTGACCGATGCTGAGGGCAAGGAAACCCGTCAGCTGATCCACGATTTCAAGACAGACGGCATTATCCAGGGTCTGCACAACATTGACCAGTCCATTGCCGGATTTGCCCGTTCCTGCTTCTCCTACGGTCTGGACACCAAGCAGGATGTATGGTTTGCCACAAAGGACACCATTTCCAAGAAGTACGACCACCGGTTCAAGGATATTTTCGCAGAGATCTTTGAAGCGGAGTACAAGGAAAAGTTTGAAGCAGCCGGCATTGAATATTTCTACACCCTGATCGATGATGCAGTGGCACGGGTAATCCGTTCCAACGGCGGTTATATCTGGGCATGCAAGAACTACGACGGGGATGTGATGTCCGACATGGTATCCACCGCTTATGGCAGCCTGGCTATGATGACTTCCGTTCTGGTATCCCCCACCGGCGTGTATGAATATGAAGCTGCACATGGCACAGTTCAGCGTCATTACTACAAGCATCTGAAGGGTGAGGAGACCTCCACCAACTCCGTTGCAACCATCTTTGCATGGAGTGGTGCGCTCCGCAAGCGTGGCGAGCTGGACAACATTCCGGAGTTGGTTCGCTATGCGGATAATCTGGAGCAGGCAACCATCCAGACCATTGAAGACGGCATCATGACAGGGGATCTATACCTGCTGTCCAGTCTGGAAAACAAGAAGAAGGTGAACTCCAAGGAGTTCCTGGAGGAAATCAACTGCCGTCTGGCAAAGTTGATGGGCTAAATCCCGGAAAGGCAATCGCATGGCAAAAGATAGTATCTCTCATTCGGTGATTCGTCGGATGCCCCGTTACTATCGCTTTCTCGGTGAACTGGAACGTCAGGGAATGATCCGGATCTCCTCCCGGGAGCTTGCAGAGCGTATGGGGCTGACCGCTTCCCAGATCCGTCAGGATCTGAACTGCTTCGGCGGCTTCGGACAGCAGGGCTACGGTTATAATGTGACGGAGCTTCACGCCCAGATCGGAAAGATTCTTGGCGTGCACGCAGGCAACAAGACCATTCTCATTGGCGTAGGCAACCTTGGAAAAGCCATTGCGCAGCACATTGATTTTGAAAAGCGGGGCTGTAAGCTGATCGGTATTTTCGACAGCAACCACGCTCTGTGCGGTAAGCAGATTGCCGGGGTCACGGTGGATCCCATCGAAACCCTGGAGGCGTTCTGCGCCGCAAATCATCCGGTTATGGCTGTGCTTTGCATTCCGAAAACCGCCGCCCATGACCTGGCGCATCAGCTGGTGAAGCTGGGGGTTCGGGCCTTCTGGAACTTCAGTCACTATGACCTGCGGCTGGAGCATGAACAGGAACAGATCATCGTAGAAAATGTGCATCTGGGCGACAGCCTGATGACACTTGCCTACGGCTTGCAGCATCAAGGGGATGCACATGAGTAATATGAAAAAAATCACCATTGTAACCGGGCATTACGGCACCGGTAAAACCAATTATTCCGTAAATCTGGCGCTGGAGGCTGCCCGTACCGGGGAGCCTGTCAGCATCGTGGATCTGGATATCGTCAATCCCTATTTTCGCACTGCGGATTTCGGCAGGCTTTTTGCCGAGCACGGTGTCACCATGATCACGCCGGATTATGCAAACAGCAATGTGGACATTCCGGTTCTGAATTTTGATCTGGAGCGGATCGCATCCGATCCGGGCTATCTGATCGTGGACGTGGGTGGAGACGATGCAGGCGCAACCGCATTGGGCCGCTATGCAGAGGCATTCTCGCAGTATGCCGACTGCCTGGACATGCTCTATGTGATCAACTGCTACCGTTATCTGACCAAGACCCCCCAGGAAGCCCTGACGATGATGTACGAAATCGAGCAGGCTTCCCATATGAAGCATACCGGAATCGTCAACAATTCCAATCTGGGCTGTGAAACCACCGTTGCCCATATCGAGTCCTCCCTGCCCTTTGCCCAGGAACTGGCACGGCAGGCGGATCTTCCACTTTTGTACACGACCTATGACGATCGACTATCGCCATCAGGTGTGGGGCTGCATCCGGTTCATGTGCATGTCCGTCCCATCTGGGACTAACGGCTGCCACCCCTTGCAACCAATAACATTTTTTCCGGAAAGGAGAATCAGACCATGGCTAAGATGACAGTATTGTTTGAGCGCTGCAAGGGCTGCGGGCTTTGCACCACAGCCTGCCCGAAGCACATTGTTGCGATTTCAAAGGAAAAGCGCAACAAGAAAGGCTACTTCACTGCTGCCTGTACAGATGATGCGGCATGCATCGGCTGTGCAATGTGCGCTATGATGTGCCCGGACTGCGCAATTACAGTTGAAAAGTAATCCACTTGTTGGAAAGAAAGGAAGTTTCGCATCTTGGAAAAAAATCTTATGAAGGGCAATGAAGCTCTTGCTGAAGCAGCCATCAGAGCCGGCTGTAAGTGTTTCTTCGGTTACCCCATTACGCCCCAGACTGAGCTTTCCGCATATATGGCAAAGCGCATGCACAAGGAGGGCGGCGTGTTCCTGCAGGCTGAGTCCGAAATCGCAGCCATCAACATGGTACTGGGCGCTGCTTCCACCGGCGTTCGGGCTATGACCTCCTCCTCTTCTCCCGGGATCTCCCTGAAGTCTGAGGGCATTTCCTACATTGCCGGTTCCGATGTTCCGGCAGTGATCATCAACGTGCAGAGAGGCGGCCCGGGTCTGGGCGGTATCCAGCCTTCCCAGGCTGACTACTGGCAGGCTACCAAGGCGCTGGGTCACGGTGACTTCCAGCTGCTTGTATTTGCTCCTTCCTCCGTACAGGAAATGGTGGACATGGTTGTCAAGGCGTTTGACACAGCCGACAAGTACCGGATGCCTGCTATGATCCTGGCAGACGGTCTGCTGGGTCAGATGATGGAGCCGGTTCAGTTCCCAGAAATCAAGGCAAACAGCATTGACAAGTCCTCCTGGGCTGCAAACGGTCATGGCAACAAACGTGAACACCACATCATCAACTCCCTGTACATCAATGCTACCGACCTGGAAGAGCAGGTCATTGAGCGCTACAAGCGGTACGACATCATCAAGGAGAATGAGACCGACGCTGAACTGTACCTGACTGAGGATGCTGACATTGTGGTATGTGCATACGGTGCGACCGCCCGTGTGGTAAAGTCCGCAGTAAACAGCGCCCGTGCAGAGGGCATCAAGGTCGGCATGTTCCGTCCCAAGACCCTGTGGCCCTTCCCGGTCAAGGAGATCAACCAGGCTTGCCAGCACGCATCCAAGCTGCTGTGCGTAGAAATGTCCATGGGTCAGATGATCGATGATGTCAAGCTGGCGATCAACTGTTCCAAGCCTGTTTCCTTCTTCGGCAGAACCGGTGGTGTGATCCCGACTCCGGCTGAAGTCCTGGAACATATCAAGAGCCTCTAAATTTTGCGAAAGGAGTGGGTTCTCCTGCAAGGAGAATCTTGAAATAAAATGGCTACTGTATTTGAAAGACCCCACGCACTTTGCGACACGCCGATGCACTACTGTCCTGGCTGTACCCATGGTATTGTACATAGACTGCTGTGCGAAGTTCTGGATGAGATGGGCATTGAGGGCGAGACCATCGGTGTATGTCCGGTTGGCTGCTCCGTATTTGCTTACAATTATTTCAACTGTGATATGATAGAAGCGCCCCACGGCAGAGCACCGGCTGTTGCAACCGGCGTTAAGCGTTCCAACCCGGACAAGTACGTGTTCACCTATCAGGGCGACGGCGACCTGGCTGCCATTGGTACTGCGGAAACCGTTCATGTTGGCGCAAGAGGCGAGAACATCGTTGTGATCTTCATCAACAACACCATTTACGGCATGACCGGCGGGCAGATGGCACCTACCACCATTCCGGGTCAGGTTACCCAGACCACCCCCTTCGGCCGTGACACAGAGCTTGCCGGCTACCCGATCCGGGTATGCGAGATGATGGCTACCCTCAGTGGTACTGCTTTGGCACAGCGTGTTGCTGTAGATACCGTTCCCCACATCCGGGAAACCAAGAAGGCGATTCGCAAGGCATTTGAGAACCAGAAGGAAAAGCGTGGCCTGTCCATTGTAGAAGTACTCTCCACCTGCCCGACCAACTGGGGCATGACTCCGCTGGAGGCAATCAAGCGTCTGCAGGATGAGTGCATCCCCTACTACCCGCTGGGCGTATATAAGGATGTTACAGCTGAAGGAGGAGAAAAGTAATGAAATATGATATTCTGCTGGCTGGCTTTGGCGGTCAGGGTATTCTGTTCGCCGGCAAGCTCCTCGCATACTGTGCGCTGATCGACGGCAAGGAGCTGTCCTGGCTCCCGTCCTACGGTCCGGAAATGCGTGGCGGTACCTGTAACTGCTCCGTTTGCATCTCTGACGAGCCCATCGGTTCTCCCCTGGTTTTGACACCGGATTTGCTGATCGCACTGAATCAGCCTTCCTACGATAAGTTCATCGGCAGTGTTCGCAAGGGCGGCATGGCATTTGTGGACAGCACTCTGGTGGACACCACTGTGGAAACACCGGATATTCAGTGCTTCTACGTGCCCGCAACCCAGATGGAAACCGATGCAAACCTGCCCAAGGCAGCAAACATCATTCTGCTGGGCAAGCTGCTCAAGGAAACCGGTATGTTCTCCGATGAAGTGATCCGCAAGGGTCTGGAGAAGCTGATCCCCCCGAAGCGTGCGCATCTGATTGAAAACAACCTGCGTGCCATCAGCATGGGAATGAATGTGTAAATTTTATAAAGCAAGCCCCTTCATGCGAAATGCATGAAGGGGCTTTTTCTGTCTCTTACTGAAAGCTGCCGCCGGGCTGGATGCCCAGGGTGTTGCAGATTTCCTCCGTGAGCAGCTGGGCGCTGTCTTGCTGGGTTTTGACGGAAGGGTGATAATCGGCGCCATAGCCGTCCTCCTGGGTCTGAACCGGAGAGGCATAGCTTTTGATCCGGGTGTCTCCGGTGGCGGCGCTGTATTCCCCCACTGCCTGCTCGATCAATCCGTACACCGATTCCCCTCCCATGGTACCCATGGTGCAGAAAATGTAGGCATTTGGATTCTTCTGACGTACCTGCTTGAGAAAGTCCACATATCCCTTGATAAACTCCTTGGAACGGCTGGAAAAGCTGGGACTCAGATAGGAGTAATCGTTGGTGCCAAGGTTGATGACCACCACGTCATTCTGCTCCGCATGCTCAAAATCCCACTGTTTTTTGTATTTGGGCAGGATCCCGATCAGATTATAATACTTTGGCAGAATGCTGTCCGGCTTTTTTTGCCCATCCCCTGTCCAGCCGGAAACGATGCCGTAACCGCTGTAGCATACGGCGCTGTAATCCGCATTCAGCATCCGGGCTGTTAGGTAGGCATAGGTTTTGGTGAAATTCTCCGTACCGGTGGTGAAGGAGTCCTTTTCCGATTTGGTTTCCACGCCATAGCCGCAGGTGATGGAATCTCCGATAAATTCGATTCGCAGATCCTTGGCTGGAATGGGCTGTACCGGCTCCTGGTAAATGGATGTAACGGTTACATGCTTCACACCGACCGCTCCGTATCCGGCTTCCGAAAGCTGGATTACCTTGACACTGGCGGTTCTGGGCTGGTTGGATTCAAACAGAGGGATCTCCAGCTCCTTGGTGCGCATCAGTGCATCCGTCAGCAGCTGATCGTCCAGATACACTGCATACCGGGGCTTGTGGTTTTCCTTGCCAAGTGCGGTTCTGTCCCCTGCCAGGGTCAGAACGGCTTTCGTGCCGGTTACTGTAAATTCTGCGGCAGAACCGCTCTGCACCAGCCAGGTAATCTGATCCTCGTCCCGCGTGGTTCTGCCCTGTAATTTCATATGGGCTGCAATGGCAGGGTAGCTTTCTGTCTGCTCACTGTCCCATTTGGGCGCATCCTCCGGCATGGTTGCCGGTTCTTCTGCATATTGACTGTTGTTCCCGGTGAGAGTCTGCATAATGGGCTTACTCAGACCCTTTATGCCGTGTGTATATAAAACCCAGCAGATCAATCCGCCGATCGCCAGTACCAGAACGGCGGTGACTGTAGCAACGGCAACGTCTCTCTTTCTCATAGCCTGCTGCCTCCTATTCCTCAACATTATAATAAACATCCTAGTAAATATTAACAGTCAGCATTTACCGGGCAAATTGACTGTTATACAGGTTTGCATAAAAACCATTTTTTGCAAGAAGTGTGTCGTGATTCCCCTGTTCAATGATGTGACCATCCTGCATCACCAGGATCACATCCGCCTCCCGGATGGTGGAAAGCCGGTGTGCCACAATAAAGCTGGTTCTCCCCTGCATCATCCGGGAGAATGCCTCCTGGATCTTCAGCTCCGTTCGGGTATCAATGGAGGAGGTTGCCTCATCCAGAATCAGCATGGGGGGCAGGCAAAGCATCACTCTGGCAATGCACAGAAGCTGCTTTTGTCCCTGGGACAGGCTGCCTCCATCCTCTCCGATCAGGGTGTCATACCCCTGGGGCAGTCGCTTGATGAAGCTGTGGGCATGTGCAGCTTTGGATGCCTGAAGCAGTTCTTCCTCTGTGGCATCTGGCTTTCCCATACAGATATTTTCCCGTATGGTTCCTGCCTTCAGCCAGGTTTCCTGCAAGACCATGCCGTAGCTGCTGCGCAGGCTGTGTCGTGTGACGTTCCGGATGTCCTTCCCTTCCACGGAGATAGACCCTTGATCCACATCATAAAACCGCATCAGCAGATTGATGACGGTAGTCTTGCCGCAGCCGGTGGGCCCCACAATGGCAATGCGCTGTCCGGGCTTGACGATGAGATTCAGATGCTCGATTAGCTTCCGATCCGGCACATAGGAGAAGGATACATCTGAAATGGACAGGTTCCCTGCCACATGCTCCAGTTCGGCAGCATCTGTCTGATCCGGGATCTGGGGTGTTTCCTCGATCAGTTCAAAGATCCGTGCAGCACATGCAAGGGCGTTCTGCAGCTCGGTAATGACACCGGAGATCTCGTTGAAGGGCTTGGTATACTGGTTTGCGTAGGACAGGAAGCAGGACAGTTGTCCTACCGTAAAGGGCACAGCGGCTCCGGCAGTGGAAATACACATCAAAGCGCCTGTCAGCGCCACGCTTGCATAGACCACGCTGTTGACAAAGCGGGTTGCCGGATTGGTGATGGAGGAAAAGAAGGTAGCCTGCAGGGAGCATCGGGCAAGACGATCGTTGATTTCATCGAACTGCTCCATGCTCTCTGCCTGGTGGGAGAATGCCTGCACCACCTTCTGGTTTCCAATCATTTCATCGATCAGTGCCGTTTGCTCTCCCCGTACCTGGGACTGTAGCCGGAACATGCTGTAGGTGCGGCGGGCAATGAACCGGGCAATGAACAGGGACAGAGGTGTCAGCAGCACCACTGCCAGCGTGATCTTCCAGCTAATGGACAGCATGAACAACAGGGTGCCCAGAATGGTAACAACCCCGGTGAACAACTGGGTAAAGCCCATCAGCAGACCGTCTGCAAACTGATCCACGTCTGCGATGATCCGGCTGAGGATGCTGCCGGAGGGGTGGGCATCCAGATAGCTCAAAGGAAGGATCTGTAGCTTGCCGAAGGCTTCCTGCCGCACATCCCGGATTATGTGATAGGTGATCCGGTTGTTGAGCATATTCATGATCCACTGGGTCAGTCCGGTGCATCCGGCGATGATACCGATTTTGATGAGCAGCGATCGGATGCCGGGAAAGTCCACATGCCCCGGAGAAACGATCAGATCAATGGCGTTCCCGATCAGGATGGGCAAATATAGGGTCATGGCAACGGTTGCGGCTGCAAACAGCATGGACAGGATCAGCAGTAGCCGATACCGGCGGATATACCGCCACACCTTGGGGATTGTCCCCTTCTGTACCTTTGCCATATTACGCATCCTCCTTCCGGAACTGGGATTGATAGATCTCCTGGTATACCGGGCAGGATTCCAGCAGCTGTGTATGGGTGCCGGCGCCTACCACTGCTCCATCCTCCAATACCAGGATCTGATCTGCATGCTGCAGGGAGGAGGTTCGCTGGGACACGATGAATACTGTGGGATTGCCTGGCATTTCCCGGATCGCCTTTCGCAGTGCCGCATCCGTTGCAAAATCCAAAGCAGAGGCACTGTCGTCTAAAATCAGGATCTTCGGATGCTTCACCAGGGCTCTTGCAATGGTGAACCGCTGTTTCTGCCCGCCGGACAGGTTTTTACCCCCCTGCTCTAGTTCAAAATCAAGTCCGCCCTTCTGGGCAAGCACCTCCCCTGCCTGAGCTGTCTGTACCGCTTCCAGCAGCTGGTCATCCGTAGCGTCCGGATTTCCCCACCGGAGATTGTCCCGGATCGTCCCTTTGAACAATACTGCCTTCTGGGGCACTACGCCGATCCGGTTTCGCAGATCATCCAGAGGATACTCCTTGACATTGATCCCGTCCACCAATACCTGTCCAGCCGATGCATCATAGAACCGGGGGATCAGATTTACAAGAGAGCTTTTGCCGGAGCCGGTGGAGCCGATGACACCGATGGTTTCGCCGGGACGGGCAGCAAAGCTGATATCTGACAAGGAATCATCCCCGGCGTTTGCGTACCGGAGGGTAACATGGTCAAATTCCACTGCATAGGAGAAATCCTTCGGTGCAGGCGCTTGTTCCGGTGCATCCAGAGAGGAACGGATCTCAAAGACGGACTGGATCCGGTTGCCGCATGCCACGGACTTGGTGATGTTGATAATCAGGTTTGCCAGCTTGATCAGTTCCACCAGAATCTGGGACATGTAGTTGTACAGAGCTACCACAGCTCCCTGGGAGATGAGTCCCACATCCACCCGAAGGGCGCCGGTATACACCAGCCAGATGATTGCAAGATTGATGAGAATGTAGGTCACCGGGTTCATGAGCGCAGAGATCCGCCCCACATACTTTTGTGTCCGGGTCAGATCCTGATTGCAGGCGTCAAAGCGGCTGATCTGCTCCTCCTCCTTGCAGAAGGCACGGATCACCCGGACGCCGGTGAGGTTTTCCCGGGTTGCACTGAGCACGCCGTCCAGTTTTCGCTGCACCCGTTTGTACAGGGGGATGCACCAGAGCATGATGCCGAATACCACCAGGGACAGCACCGGAATGGCGGCTGCAAAGATCAGCGCTGCCTTTACATCAATGGTGAACGCCATAATCATGGCGCCAAATACCACAAAAGGAGAGCGCAGCAGCAGCCGGAGGGTCAGATTCATACCGGACTGAACCTGGTTCATATCACTGGTCATGCGGGTAATGAGGGTGGAGGTGCCTATGGTGTCCAGCTCTGTGTAGGACAGCCCCTGTATGTGGTCAAAGAGGGCATGCCGCAGTTTCGTCACAAAACCGACGGAGGCCTTGGCGGCAAAGTACTGGGCGGTGATGGAAAAAACCAGTCCCACAATGCCAAACCCCACCAGCAGCAGGCACATGCGTATCACATATCCCCGGTTGCCGCCGGCAATGCCTGTGTCGATGACGGCAGCAATCACCAGGGGCACCAGCAGCTCCAGCAATGCCTCAAGCAGCTTGAACAGAGGTCCCAGTACCGCCTCTTTTTTATAGTTTTTCATGTACGCCAATAGTTTGAACATAGGGTTCCTTCTTTCGAGCATAATACAGCATTTATTATACCACGTTTCCTACAGTCATGCAAGAATTACCGGCATAAAAAAACCGCAGGATCCTGCGGTTTTTGGTTATGCATTTGTATCGTCCCGGATCCTGCCTTGCTCTACATTAGGCAGAATAAAATGCTGATAGGCATATTCCCACAACTGGGTAGAGCCATCCGGCGTAATCTGATTCCGTTTCAGGATCTGACTGAGCCGGACACCATGCTCCGCCCAGGCTTTTCCGTCAGTTGCGGCGTTCAGCATCACCGGCTGGAAGTTGTCCATGGCATGTGCAAACCGTGCCTCCGGGGTATCTCCCCGGTTGAATTCCTCCCACAGTGCTCGGAATGCTCGTCCTTGATCCGGGGGCAGCATGCCGAAAATACGATCTGCTCCCTTTGCCTCCCGCTCCTGTTCCGTTGCCTTGGCTGCCGTATCGTATGCATAGGTATCCCCTGCATCAATCTCCACCAGGTCATGGATCAGAAGCATGGTCACTGTTTTCAGAACGTCAATGGGTTCGTTGGCGTGCTCTGCAAGGAGAATTGCCATCAGCGCAATGTGCCAGGCATGCTCTGCGTCGTTTTCTTTTCGGATTGCCCCGGTCAGATAAGTCTGCCTGCCGATGCGCTTTTCCTTGTCGATCTCCCGGATAAAAGCAACCTGCTGCTCCAGTCTGTTTTCCATTTGTTCCGCCTCCTGGTATCAGTATAGCAGAACAGAGCTGCTTATGCAAGCCTATTCCGGCAAAATCCTGCCATCTGTAGAAATGGTGACCACCCGGAAGGAAACGTGATTGCCGGTGGATGCCACAGCGGTTCTTGCAGCATGCTCCAGTCCGCCACAGCAGGGTACCTCCATGCGCACTACCGTTACGCTCTGAATGGTGTTGCTGCGCAGGATCTCCGTCAGCTTGGCAGCATAATCTGCATCATCCAGCTTCGGACAGCCGATCAGGGTGATCCGTCCCCGGATGAAATCCTGGTGCATGGACGCATAGGCGTAGGCTGTGCAGTCCGCTGCAATCAGCAGGTTTGCCTGATCAAAATAGGGTGCATGCACCGGAACCAGCCGGATCTGTACCGGCCACTGCTGCAAAGCGGAAGGCTGTCCGGACGCTGTGTGGCTGCATGCTTCCTGTACGGGATGCAGCCGCTTTGCATGGGTACCGGGACAGCCGCAGGGCAGGGACTGCGCCTGCTGCATTTGATGAGCTTTGACCGCTGCTTCGTCATAGGCGGCAGCCTCACGCTCTACAAAGGAGATGGCACCGGTGGGACAGGTGGGCAGGCAGTCCCCCAGCCCATCACAGTAGTCGTCCCGCAGCAGCTTTGCCTTGCCGTTCACCATGCCAATGGCGCCCTCGTGACAGGCGTTTGCGCACATACCGCAGCCATTGCATTTCTTTTCATCAATCTGAATGATTCTTCTGATCATTTTAAAATCCTCCATTTTCTTGACCGGTGTTCTTGACCGTCTGTATGCATTGTACTATAATGAGAATGATAAATCTGTTGTTATTCCAACAAAGGAGGGCTTATGGATATCTCTTTTCTTTCCAAGACCTGGCTCTTTGCAGGCGTGGAGCCGGAGGTTTTGACGAAATTACTGGAGCAGGTGCATGCTTACAGCCGGAGATTCGCAAAGGGAGAAGCCGTGCTGCATGCGGGAGATCCGGTGACCCATATGGGACTGGTGCTTCAGGGCAGTGTGCTGATTGCCCATGAGGATTTGTGGGGCAACCGGAGTATTCTTGGCAGAGCTGCTTCGGGAGAAGTCTTTGCGGAAACCTATGCTTGCGTGACCCAGGAACCGCTGCCCATGCATGTGACAGCGGCAGAGCCGACCCAGGTGTTATTTGTGCATGGCGCAGAGCTGCTGCATGCCGGAACCTCCGGTTTGTCAGCGCCAGTTACTGCCAATCTTGTGCGGATGCTGGCGCAGAAGAACCTGAACCTGTCCGGAAAGATCCGGCACATTACTCCCAAAACCATCCGGGGCAGACTGCTGTCCTATTTATCCGCCCAATCCCTCCGGCAATCCAGCTACGTGTTTGACATTCCCTTTAACCGACAGCAGCTGGCGGATTACCTGAATGTGGACCGGAGCGCCATGTGCCACGAACTGACACGGATGCAGCGGGAGGGCCTGGTGGATTTTCATAAGAATTCCTTCCGGCTGATTCAGCGGTAAGCAAAGCGCCTGCGTGCGAATGCAACTAATTATTTTTTCAACATCCGCCGCTCCATGTCTGGAGCAAATACCACACATTGCGAATAAATCATAAGAACCAGTACGCTTTGTCGGCGTACTGGTTCTTCTTACTTTTTCTTTTTTGGCAGAGACACAGAAGCCTTCAGCGTGGGCATCAGCTGATCCAGCAACTCTCGATTCTCAATGTCCAGTATATAATGTTCCTTGGCTCCTTCGTAGGGAAAACCGCATGGTGCTGTTAATAAAAGATCCGACACCTGGGGCAGCTTTTTCACATAGACGGTATTGTCACATACCAGTAGCACAGGCTTGTCTTCCAGGTAAACCATATATTCTCCGAACATTTTCCGGCTGCGAACCTGCCCATAGGGAGCGATTTGCTCACATACAAATGCAGCATACTCTGCGGATGTTGCCATATCCATTTCCCCTTTCTTACAAAAACGGCGAGAAGATCCGGAGCAGCTTGCGCATGCTTCGGCGGAACCGGGAAGTATGCTGACACATTTCCATGGTATAGGGCATGGACTGCTGCATGGTTTCTGTCAGGTCAGACTTGATCTGGGCGATCACATCCCTGCCGTATACCATAACTCCGTTTTCAAACAGAGCGTAAAAACTCCGGTAGTCAAAATTGGTGGTTGCCACCATTGCTGCCGCATCATCTGCCACGATCAGCTTTGCATGTACAAAACCGGGCTTGTATTCGTACACCTTAACGCCGGCTTTGATCAGTGCCCGGTAGTTGGAGCGGGTCACGGCGTGCACATACCACTTGTCCGCAATGTGAGGAGTAATGATACGCACATCCACCCCACTGGTAGCAGCCAGACACAGGGCGTTGAGCATTTCATTTTCCAGAATCAGATAGGGTGCAGTGATCCATACATACCGCTGTGCGCCGTTGATCAGACTGGAGTAGGTATCCCGCCCGGCACGCACCTTGCCGGCAGGGCTGTCACAGAAGGGCTGCACCAGGCTGTCCGCATTCTGGGGCTTGTCGATCAGATACTTTTGCGGCATCGGATCCTCTTTGACCACAAAACCCCAGGATTTCAAAAAGGTATGGGTCAGTGCCTGGACAGCACTACCCTCCAGCATCAGCCCTGCATCCTTCCAGTAGCCAAAGCGTTCGATTTTGTTGATGTACTCGTCCGCCAGGTTGATGCCGCCGGTAAACCCGATTACCCCGTCAATGACTGTGATCTTCCGGTGATCCCGGTAGTTCATGAAGCTGTCCACCGCTGCCCGGTATGGATTAAAGGGGTAAACCTGAACCCCCATATTGCGCAGTTCCCGACGGAAGCTGCGGGTCAGCTTACTGATGGTTGCAATGTCGTCATACAGGATTCGGACTTCAACTCCCTGTCTGCACTTTTCCGTCAGGATCTTTTTGACCTCCTGCCACAGATAGCCGTCGTTGATGATGAAGTACTCCATGAAAATGAATTTCTTTGCAGTGCGCAGCTTTTCCAGGTACACCGGAAAGAAGCTTTCACCATTGGGGAAATACCGGGTAATGGTACTGGTAAATACAGGTGCATTGCAGCTGCGTGCCAGATGGAGCATTTCCCGATGGAAGGGATGATGCTTGCAGGCGTACAGGGAATCCGGCTGAAAACCGCCAAAGGGGATTTTGTCCAGATGCTCACTGACTGTGGCACAGCGGCGGCTGGCCTGACCTGCCTGCTTGTTATGCCGCAGGATCACATACAGAGGCCATCCGGCAATGGGTGCAGCCAACAGTACAACGATCCAGATGGTGTGAAAGGGCGCATGCTTTTCATCGTTGGCAATGCTCAGGGAAATGACTGTGCTAATGAAACCTACGACAGCGTGAATGTACACGGAGCGCATGCCCAGATATAGAAAGGGCAGGATCAGCGCAATGATCTGGAGCAGGATCAGAAAGCTGGTGACAAAAAGACGGCTTGTAATGATATCACGGATTCGTTTGAATAACTGCATGTTGCAACCTTTCTTCAGATGTCTGGGTGTCTGTACACCCAATGAATCATATGGTTTTAGGCAACACCGCACAAAGATTGTGTGGTAGATGTGCCAACAGATTTTTCGTCAGATTGCATAGAAACGACGCAGGAATACTGGCGTATTGCAAGGAGTTTCTGTGTGATATGACGGAAAATTCGTCAGCAGATGCTACGCAAAGCCGACAGGCGGGCTTTGTGCGGTATTGCCTTTACTCAGCGGCGAATACTTGTTCCTTCAGCAGCTCACGGTTGGCGTCCAGATCCACCACCAGTGCCCAGCCTGCGTTGGTGTTCCGGTCATCCGTATAGGTGCCATCTGCCGGGATCTGGATCTGGGTCATTTCATAGTTCAGCAGGAAGGGCATCCGCAGGGACAGCTGGTACAGCTCTCCCTTGGTCATGTTGGTGCGGATCTGAGGCAGTGCGGAGGACATGAGCCGCTTCATGCCGGCAGCGCCGGAGTTTTTCAGACTGGTTACAAGCTGGGTCAGCACTTCACGCTGCCGCTCAGTACGCTGAAAGTCTGCATTGCCCACATGCCGGATCCGGCTGTAGCACAGAGCCTGCTTGCCGTTGAGGATATACTTGCCCCCCTGGCTGAGCAGATCGGCATTTCGTGCATCTCCCAGAATGCCATTGACTTCGTCCTGGAGGATCTGGTTGATGGCCTGTGCTTCCGCATCACTGACCGTGATCTCCACGCCTCCAACTGCATCCACAATAGAGGCGAAGGAAACAAAGCTGATCTCAATATAGTCATCGATCTTCACACCCAGATTCTCCTGGATGGTGTCCATCAGCAGCTCCGGTCCCCCGAAGGAATATGCGGCGTTGATCTTATTTTTGTCCCTGCCGGGAATGTCCACATACATATCCCGCATCAAGGAGGTCAGAAAGATTTTATCCGTTTTCTTGTTGATGGAAAGCAGGATCATGGAGTCGGATCTGCCTCGGGTATCGTCCCGGCTGTCCGAGCCGATCAGCAGCACATTGGTCACATAGGGCTCCGACAAAAGTGTCTTGGAGGTTGCGATGCGAGTTCCACTGTCCACAAAATCCAGCTTGTTGATGCATTTCAGCGCCAGGAAGGAATACAACGCAAACACCAGTACCGCAAAGCTCAGGGCACTGAGCAGAATACGGGTCAGGCAGCCGGCTCTGCGGCGACGCTTTTTCGGAGTGGCTTTCGGCTTCCGGCTTTGACGGGCTTCCGGATTCCGATGGGATGCTTCATTGGCTGAACGGGAACTGCCCTGGGATGCTCTGCGGTGGGTGCTGCTCCCCTGCTGTGTCCTCCGTTGAGGCGGAGCCTGCCGGCGTTCAGTTCCCTCATAGGCAGTGCGGCTCTGCTGACCGGCATGGAGGCGGTACTGTCCTTCCGGAGAATCGGTACGAGGTTCATATGCGCCGTAATCCTGTCGGTTCAGCACAATGGTCTTGTCTGCATCGCTGATTTTTTTGGGTATATGGGGCTGTTCCCGCCGGGGAGTCGTCTGCTGCTGGTGGGCGGGAGTGGGATTCCGGTGATCGCCGGAAGTCGGATGGGCTGTTTGCTGTCTGGAAACAGACTGTGGGTGGGGCGTGTCTGCCTTGGGTGCCTGGGGAATATGCTTTGGACGAGGCATATCCGAGTTGTAGTTCCGATCTCTTGGATCTGCCATAGTTCTCTCTCCTTTTGTTCTGAAGTGGCTGTTTCTTTGTGTTACCCTTCTATTATAGCATGTTTGCGGGGAAAGTCAATTATGCGCCGGTGTAAAAAGGAGCATCCGTTCTGGATGCTCCCTGTTTGTTATGCGTTTGATACACCGCCCGGATCCTGTCCTGCCATAATCATTGCGCAGTATCGCAGGATCTTGCAGGCATCGTTGACATCAATGGTTCCGTTGGAATCTATATCTGCACGCTGCCGCTGCTGCCAGTCCAGATAACTCCAATCCCCTACTAGCTGCCGGGCACTGCACTGCAATACCAGGATGGCGTCTGCCACGCTGATCGTGCCGTCCCCGTTTATATCCCCCAGTTCGGGCTGGGCACTGTTGGTGGTTGTGGTTGTCTGGATGGGCGGCGCAGTGGTCTGAGGCACTGTGGTAGTCGTAGTTGTAGAAGTAGTAGTGGTGGATGATGTAGTTGTTGTTGTCGTTGTTGTAGTGGTGGTGGTTGTCGTTGTCGTAGTCGTTGTTGTAGTGGTCGTCTGCTGCGGATCCACAGTTCCGAGAGCACGGAAGGTGATCCTGGCATTAGAAGCATATGTTTCTGCATAGGAACCGGTGTAGCCATAGATGGTCAGCTTGGAGCAGTTACTAAAGGAGTCCAGCGCAATGCTGCTGACGGATGCCGGAATGGTCACAGAGGTCAATGCGGTACATTTGTAAAAGGCAAAATCACCGATTGAGGTGACTCCATCCGGAATGGTCAGGCTTTGCAGTCCGGAGCATTTGTAAAATGCACTTTTCCCGATGGTTTTTATGGTGCTTGGCAGGGACAGACCGGTCAGTGCCGTGCATCCGCTGAAGGAAGCAGCACCCAGGGACGTAATGCCGTTGGGTAGATTTACAGAAGTCAGCTTCGTACAGTTTGCAAAGGCGGCAGCGCCGATCGTGGTGGCGCCGGATACAGAAACGGACTGAATGGAGTCCCGGCTGTCATACCAGGGGCTTGGCTCGTAAGAGGCATAATCCGTCATTTTGCCGCTGCCGCTGATGTACAAGGTGGAGCCGCTTAAGCTCCAGGTCAGGTTATCTCCGCAGGAATTGTCTGCTGCCGCCGCAGTCAGCTGTGTGGCTTGGGGCATCAGTCGATACCGCTCCTCCACCGGTACCACCAGCAGGGCGGCTGCCAGACCAACAGCCATCCAGTTTCTCAGTTTCATAGTTCATTCCTCCTGTTTTTATACAGTTTTATTTGCTTCTCCCAAGGATTTTGGGCTTGAACCAGTTCCGGTAGAACAGGAGCATGCCCCCAAGCGCATAATCATAGCACAGGAACATGCCGAGCAACAGCACGGAGATCACCGGCAGTGCGTATCTGCCAAGTCCAGCAAACTCCTGCGCAAGCTCCTTGAGCCCCAGCACATAGATGGTGGCGTAATAATCCGCAGCAAAACAGATCCCTGCTGTCAGGCATTTCCCCAGCCAAACCAACGCTTTTCCTGGCAGCTTTTCCAGCTGCTGCCGGAGAATGGGGTAATGTCCAAAAAACAGGATAAAGATCAGTGCTGCTTCCTTGTCAAATGTGACGAAGATGGACAGCAAACTGACGGCTGCGTAGGTCAGAACCGCCCAGCCGGTGCCGATCTCTGATACGATGATCAGCAGCAGTGCCCCAGCCACCATGGGCAGTGCCAGGTACAGCAGAGGCATGACGCCGGTCAGAAACATCAGAAGCAGACACAGGGCTGTGATGATTCCGCCCAGTGCCACCCGGTAGCTGATTCGCTGCATGCTCCGCCTCCTTCATGTAATTATAATAAGTATACCAAATGAATCCGGGTTTGTCAATGTGTAATGTGTATGTCTGTCAAACATGTAGAGGCAATTCGGTCAGATTTCTTGCAATTCGCCGATATCCATGCTATACTATATCTATATACGCATAAAGGCTACAATAAGGAGTTTCCTTCAGCAGGCGCCGGAGGATGCTCTGAATCAGGAGGCAATCACATGTTCAAAGCAGCAGCGATTTTCAGCAGCCACATGGTATTGCAGCGTCAAAAGCCCATTGCAGTCTGGGGCAGCTCCAGCCACGATGCGGTTGCCGTTTCCTTCAACGGTATCACCGTCAAGGGCACTGTTTCCAACGGCACATGGCGCATCCAGCTGCCACCTATGGAAGCAGGCGGGCCTTATGAAATGCAGCTGACCAGCGGTGGGGAAACCATCACCTTTGTAAATGTCATGCTTGGGGAAGTGTGGCTGGCAGGAGGGCAGTCCAATATGGAACTGGAGCTGCAAAACGCCAAAAACGGAGAGGCAGTCCTGGCGACTCTGACGCCACAGGTTCCCGTCCGGTATTACTACACCCAGAAGCAGCGCTATCGGGATGCACAGTTTGAGTCCATCGAGGAAAACACCTGCTGGGCGGAAGCATCCCCGGAAAACAGCCGGGCATGGTCTGCGGTGGCATTCTACTGCGCCCGTCGCCTTGCCCAGCGGCTTGGTGTCACTGTGGGCATCATCGGCTGCAACTGGGGCGGCACCTCCGCAGCCAACTGGATGAGCAGGCAGAGACTGGAGGCATGCACCGAGCTGCGCCCCTATCTGGATGACCTGGACAAGGCCATGGAGGGCAAAACGCTGGAGCAGCACATCCGGGAATTTGACGAATACCTCGCTTATTCGGAGGAGTGGAACCGGAAAAAGGATGCCTGTTACCAGGAGCATCCGGACTACTCCTGGGACAAGGTACAGGAGGTCTGCGGCAAGTGCCTGTTTCCGGGGCCCATGGGGCCGAAGAACGAGTACCGCCCGGCGGGTCTGTACGAAACCATGCTGCAGCGGGTCTGCCCCTATACCCTGCGTGGATTCCTGTACTATCAGGGAGAATCCGACGATCACCGTCCCCAGTTGTACTACCGGCTGTTTACGGAGCTGATCGGACAGTGGCGGCAGGACTGGGAAGACGATACCCTGCCCTTTGTATTTGTTCAGCTTCCCATGTTCCGCTACAAGCAGGATGCGGATCACAAGCACTGGTGCCTGATCCGGGAGGCACAGATGCGGGCATACCAGACCGTAAAGCATACGGGCATTGCTGTGATCCCGGACTGCGGCGAGCTGGACAACATTCACCCAACTGACAAGGAACCGGTGGGAGAACGGCTTGCGATCCAGGCAATGCAGGTTGCCTATGGCATCCAGGATCCGGATCAGGATACGCCCATGTTCCGGGACAGCTATGTGACCGGCAACACAATGCATATCCGGCTCACCGGCGCTCCCAAGGGCTTTCTGCCTGTGGAGCATCCCACGGGCTTTGAATTGGCTGGCGCAGACCGGATCTTCCACCCGGCAGAGGCGGTGCTGGGAGAAAACCAGATCACACTGCGTGCAGAGGGGATCTCTGAGCCGGTTTACGGCAGGTACGCCTGGACAAACTATATGGAGGTACAGGTATTCAGCAAAAATGGCATACCCCTTGCCCCCTTCCGCACCAGCCCACAGGATGCCCTGTAAGAATTTCTGCATCCTACACAGATTTGCATGAGTTTCTTGTATAGACTGCTGAAAAACACAGAATTAGCCATAGGAAACTGTTGACTTTTCATAACTGCAAACCTATAATGAAGTAACATAGGCAATACCGCATAAGGTTCACTTGCCGGCTTTGTCTATACTTTTGCAGACATAAAAGGAGGCATCCTATGATGCAGCAGCAAACAAGCAAGCAAATCGCCATGCATGTATCTGTCGTTTCCATTGTATGGAACATCGCCCTGTCCGCTTTCAAGCTTTTTGCGGGTATTATCGCCCATTCCAATGCCATGATCTCCGATGCAGTGCATTCTGCATCCGACGTATTTTCCACCATCATTGTCATGATCGGCGTCAACATCTCCAGCAAGGAGCGGGATGCGGATCATCCCTACGGCCACGAGCGCTTTGAGAGCCTTGCCGCCATCGTCCTGGCGCTGGTGCTGCTGGTAACCGGACTTGGCATCGGCTATGTGGGAGTCTGTGACATCATCGGCGGAAAAAATGCGGAACTGGAGATCCCCGGTATGCTTGCGCTGGTGGCAGCGATCCTGTCCATTGTTATCAAAGAGATGATGTACCATTACACGGTGCATTACGCCAAGCAGATTCACTCCGATGCTCTGAAGGCGGACGCCTGGCACCATCGCTCCGATGCGTTCTCCTCTGTGGGCAGCCTGGTGGGCATTCTCGGCGCAAGACTGGGCTTCCCGGTGCTGGATGCAGTGGCAAGCGTGGTCATCTGTCTGTTTATCCTCAAAGCATCTGTTTCCATTCTCCGGGATGCAGTCAGCAAGCTGATCGACCGTGCCTGTGACCCCAAGGTGGAGGAGGCTATGGCAGAGGAGATTCTGGCAGTTCCGGATGTGCTGGGGCTGGACGATCTGCGCACCCGTATGTTCGGGCCGAAAATTTATGTGGACGTGGAGATCAGCGCCGATGAAAATCTGCGGCTCAAGGATTCCCACGCCATTGCGCAAAATGTACATGACAGACTGGAGGAAAAGTTCCCCTCCATCAAGCACTGCATGGTGCATGTGAACCCGGCGGAATCCTCCGCTCCGGATACCCATGCCCCTGCATAATAACCCTGCGCCCTGTCCGGTTCCCTCTCTCACAAGACCGGACGGGGATACACTTGCCGCAGCGGGATCCGAGCCGCATGCTGCAAAATAAAAATTGTGAGGAATAGAATATGAATATCGTTATCGCACAATCCGGCGGCCCTACCTGCGCCATCAATGCCACCCTGGCAGGCGTATACCTGGAAGCATGCAAGCATCCGGAAATTGAAAAAATCTACGGCTCCCGCAACGGCATTGAGGGTATCCTCCATGAGCGCCTGGTAGATCTGCGCACGTTGCTGCCGGATGCGAAACAGGTGGATCTGCTCTGCCGCACCCCTTCCACTGCGTTAGGCTCCTGCCGGGTAAAGCTGCCCCTTGCGGAGGAGAATACCACACCCTATGAAACCATTCACAACGCTCTGAAAGCCCATAGCATTGACGCCTTTTTCTACATCGGCGGCAATGATTCCATGGATACAGTGGCAAAGCTGTCGGCATATCTTACCTCCGTCAACAGCCCTATCCGTGTCATTGGCATTCCCAAAACCATTGACAATGATCTGATGTATACGGATCACACACCGGGCTTCGGCTCCGCAGTGAAGTATGTGACCACCACCCTGGCGGAAATCGCCCAGGACAGTGCGGTCTACAACCTGCCCTCTGTCACCATTGTGGAGATCATGGGACGGGATGCCGGCTGGCTCACCGCCTCCACCTGCCTGTTGCATCATAACGGTCTGGAGGCACCCCATCTGATCTACCTGCCGGAGATCCCCTTCAGCACAGAACGGTTCATGTCGGATGTGCGCCGGATGCACGCAAGTCACAAGTCCGTGATCGTAGCAGTCTCCGAAGGGGTACGCCTCAGCGAGGGCGGATATGCTGCGGATGATTTCCAGTCCGGTGAGAACGATGCCTTCGGGCACAAGTATCTGGCTGGTGTGGGCAAATACCTGGAAAATATGGTGCGGAAGCATCTGGGCTGTAAGGTGCGCTCCATCGAGCTGAACGTGATGCAGCGCTGTGCAGCGCATCTTGCCTCTGAAACAGATATTTCCGAATCCTTGCAGGTGGGAGCCTGCGCCCTGTGTACCATGCTGGAGGGCAAAAGCGGTTGTATGATGACATTGCAGCGTACCGGAGATGCGCCCTACGACATCACCATTTCCGCTGTGGAGGCACAGCGTGTGGCAAACCGGATCCGTCTGTTTCCCCAGGAATGGATCACGCCTGACGGCAACGGAGTCTGTGACGAGGCGATCCCCTACTTCCTGCCCCTGATCCAGGGGGAGCGGCAGCCCATCATGCGCAACGGCATGCCGGTGCATTTTATTCTGTAATCCAGAAAGGAATTTCTATGACTTGTAAAAACTGTGGTACGGACAATCCAGAGCAATCCATCTTCTGCAACCACTGCGGACAACTGCTGACGGATCAGCCTGTCTCCCAGCCGGAACAGGCACCTGCCATGCCCCAGAGCATGCAGGATACGCCGGAAGAAGTGCAGTTGACTATGCCGGAGGAAACGGAAGAACCTAAACACTCTCCGCAACCGGTGATCGTAGCCATGCTCCTGCTGCTTGCAGTGATCGGTCTGGCAGCCGGTGTGATCTATTACATGACCCGGGACAAACAGCCGGAGGAAAGCTCCCGTGACAGCAATGCCCTGGTGATCGATCTCATTACCACCACAACCCATACCCAGCCTGTTATGACAACCATTGCATCCACGACCACCACGGAAACTACCACCGTAACCACCGTCACCACACAGCCGGAGGAAGTCACAACAGAAGCCGCCACAACAACTGCACCGACCGTCACGACGGACGCACCGGCCCAGAATACGAAGCCTGCAAAGACGACTGCCACCGGAACCAAACCGGACACAGGGGTCACGCCGCTGCGTCCGGCAAATCCATTACCTCTGTCCTCTGTCACAGGAGACTGGACCATGTCTCCGGATGATCTGGGACTTGAGGAATCTATGCAAGCGATCCTCACCATTGGCACCAACGGGAAGCTGACATTGAATATTTCGACCAATGGACAGGAGATGATGTCGGACAGTCTCCCCTATTCCTACGATCCGGATACCCATCTGCTCCAGGCTGTGCAAAACGGAGAAACCGACTATTTGTATCTGGAGCTTGTGAATTCCAACACCCTGTGCCTGTATTCGTACAATTCGTCTACGGGCATCAACATAACCGATTTTGTGATTTTGACTCGTCAATAAACATCATCAAATTGACCTTTCCCGCAAAGGAAAGGTCAATTTCTTTTGTGAGGTATGCCGATTGACTTTCCGGGCAGGATATACTATAATGGTAGAAAACAATTAAACGGTTAATTGTTAGCTAGTAATGGAAGGAGGATGCCCATTGAAATCATACAGTGGTCTGGTAGGAAAGATGGAACGGGTACATCTGCTTCGGCGGATGTTTTCACAGCAGCTCACCAACAACACCACCCTGCATTTCGGCCAGGTGCCGGTGCTGCTGTACATCTGGAAGCATGACCGATGCACACAGGTGGATCTGGCAGAAGCGCTGCATGTGACCCCTGCGTCCATTGCCACTTCCACAAAACGCCTGCAAAAGGCAGGCTATCTGACCAAAACCATAAATGAGGAAAATCTGCGGTGCAAGCAGCTGTCCATTACAGAAGAAGGCAAACGCGCGCTGGAGCTGCATAAGGCGCCCTTTGACGCCTTTGAGGAGGCGGCTTTTTCCGGATTCAGTGAACAGGAACTAAACACCCTGGCAAATTACCTGGATCGGATCGCCCAGAACATGGCGCAGCATATCGGAGAGGAACTGCCCCCGGACAATTTCTTTGCCATGCAGGCATTTCTCAACCGGGTGATGGAGCAAGCGAAGTAAGGAGGAACCGAACTTGATCAAAAAACTACTCTCCTGTGTGGGAGAATACAAAAAATACGCGATTCTGACGCCCATCGTCATGATTGGTGAGGTTGTCATGGAGGTACTGATCCCCCTGGTCATGGCAAAGATCATTGACGTGGGAATCCAGGGCGATGGCGGCATCAGCTACACCGTCAGAATGGGCTGCCTGATGATCGGTATGGCGCTGCTGTCCCTGTGCTTCGGTGCGCTGGGTGGCAAGCTGGGCGCAAAGGCGGCAATGGGCTTCGGCAAGAACGTCCGGGCAAAGCTGTTCTATAAGGTACAGGATTTCTCCTTTGCCAACATGGATAAGTTCTCCACCGCATCCCTGGTGACCCGTCTGACAACGGACGTGACCAATACACAGAATGCCTTTATGATGATGATCCGCATGGCTGTCCGTGCCCCCATCATGTTAATCAGCGCTCTGATCCTTGCTTGTCTCATCAATGCAAAACTGGCAGTGGTATTCCTGGTGGCGATCCCGATTCTGGGCATTTCCCTGTATCTGATCGCTTCCCGTGCAATGCCTCGTTTTGAAAGAATGCTCCGCAGCTACGATACCATGAATGCCTCCGTACAGGAGAACCTGACCGGCATCCGGGTGGTAAAGGCATTTGTCCGGGAGCCCAAGGAAATCAGCAAGTTTGAAGCCAATGCGGATGAAGTACGCCGTACCCAGATGCAGGCGGAAAAGCTGGTCATCCTGAATATGCCCATTATGCAGCTTTGCATGTATGGCTGTATTCTGGCGGTACTCTGGTTCGGCGGAAAGATGGTCATCGGCGGCACCTTTGCCATTGGTGAGCTGTCCAGCTTCGTTTCCTATGTGACCCAGATCCTCATGTCCCTGATGATGATCGCCATGGTGTTTATTATGACCATCATCTCTCTGGCTTCCGCACGGCGTATAGTGGAAATCTTCGACGAGGACATCGACATCAAGGACAATCGGACCAACCCGGATCTCAAGTGTGAGGATGGCTCCATCTCCTTCCGGGATGTATGCTTCAGCTACGCCAAGGACGGGGAAAACCTGACCCTGAGCCATATCAACCTGGACATTCACCCGGGTGAAACCATTGGTATCATTGGCGGCACAGGCTCTGCCAAGACCACCCTGGTGCAGCTGATTCCCCGGCTGTATGATGTATACAGCGGCGAACTGCTGGTGGGCGGTCACAATGTGAAGGATTACACCCTGGATCACCTGCGGAATGAAGTGGCTATGGTACTGCAAAAAAATGTGCTGTTCTCCGGAACGATCAAGGAAAACCTCCGGTGGGGGGATGCCAACGCAACGGATGAGGAACTGGTTGCCGCATGCAAAGCGGCGCAGGCTCACGATTTCATCACCCAATTCCCGGACGGCTATGACACCATGATCGAACAGGGCGGCACCAACGTTTCCGGCGGTCAGAAGCAGCGGCTTTGTATTGCCCGGGCACTGCTGAAAAAGCCCAAGATCATCATTCTGGATGATTCCACCAGCGCTGTGGACACCGCAACGGACTCCAAGATCCGGCAAGCGTTCCGGGAGCAGCTGAAGGATACCACTACCATTATCATTGCACAGCGTATTTCCTCCGTTTGCGATGCAGACCGGATCTTAGTTCTGGACAATGGCAGGATCGATGCATTCGGCACCCACGAGGAGCTGCTGGCGGGCAATGAGATCTACCAGGAAGTTTACAACAGCCAGCAAAGCGGCGCAGCAAAGGAGGGATTGTAATGCCGGGGCCCAACAGAAAACCCATGCAAAAGCCCCAGAACGTGGGGGCAACTTTAAAGCGGATCTTTCAGTATATGGCGGCAAGCAAGGGCTTGCTGATCGGTGTGTTCCTTGCTATTCTGTGCAGTGCATTGGCACAGATCATCGGCACATCCTTCCTGCAAAAGGTTATCGACAATTATCTGGAGCCCATGCTCAAGGCATACAGCTCGGAGCTGATGACCGGCTTTATCCGCACCCTGCTGCTGATGGCAGGCGTATATCTAATCGGTGCCGCATGCACCTACTTCTATCAGCGGGTCATGATCAGCATTGCCACCCGGACACTGTACAAGATCCGGACGGATATGTTCAACAAGATGGAGCATCTGCCCATCCGGTTCTTTGACACCCATGCCCACGGGGATCTGATGAGCCACTACACCAACGATACGGACACCATCCGTGAAATGCTCAGCAATACGGTGACCCAGTTCATCTCCTCTTCCATTACGGTGGTGGGCGTATTCATCATGATGATTTACTACAGCTGGCAGTTGACCATCCTGGTGATCCTGACTCTGATACTGATGCTGTTCATCATTGCCAAGATCGGTGGCAAGAGCGGCGCATACTTCAAGAAACAGCAGCAGGAAATCGGTAAGGTCAATGGCTATATTGAGGAGCTGATCGAAGGACAGAAGGTGGTCAAGGTATTCTGCCACGAGCCGGAATGCAAGGCGGAATTTGATGCGCTGAATGCGGATCTTTGCGATGCAGCCACCAACGCAAACACTTTTGCAAACATTCTGATGCCCATTATGGGAAACCTGTCCCATGTGCACTACGCAGTGACAGCCATCGTAGGCGGTATCCTTGCCATCAACGGGGTGCTGAGCCTTGGTACGGTTGTGGTATTCCTTCAGTACACCAGAAGCTTCTCCCAGCCGGTGACCCAGCTGTCCCAACAGTTCAATGCGGTGCTGACCGCCCTGGCTGGTGCAGAGCGTATCTTCCGTCTGATCGATGAGGAGCCGGAGGTGGATGACGGCTATGTAACGCTGGTAAACGCAGAGCTTGCGTCGGACGGAACTCTGACGGAAACCGATCACCACACCGGTATCTGGGCATGGAAGCATCCCCATCATGACGGCACCCTGACCTATACAAGGGTGGCTGGCAATGTGGAATTTGACGATGTGACCTTCGGCTATGAGCCCAACAAGACAGTTCTGAAGGATGTAAGCCTGTATGCAACCCCCGGTCAGAAGATTGCCTTTGTGGGATCCACCGGTGCTGGGAAAACCACCATTACAAACCTCATCAACCGGTTCTACGATGTGCCGGACGGAAAGATCCGGTACGATGGCATCAACATCAACAAGATCAAGAAGGACGACCTGCGGCACTCCCTGTCCATGGTGCTCCAGGATACCCACCTGTTCACCGGCACGGTAATGGACAATATCCGGTACGGCAAGCTGGACGCTACGGACGAAGAGGTCATTGCAGCGGCAAAGCTTGCCAATGCCCACGGCTTCATCACCCACCTGCCCCAGGGCTATCAGACCATGCTGACCTCCGACGGCATCAACCTGAGTCAGGGTCAACGGCAGCTGCTTGCCATTGCCCGGGCGGCTGTGGCGGATCCCCCGGTACTGATTCTGGATGAGGCAACAAGCTCCATTGACACCAGAACCGAAGCCCTGATCGAGAAGGGTATGGATCGGCTGATGGAGGGCAGAACCGTATTCGTGATCGCCCACCGGCTGTCCACCATCCGGAATGCCCACGCCATTATGGTGCTGGAGCACGGACAGATCATCGAGCGAGGCAATCACGAAACCCTGCTGGCACAGAAAGGCAAATACTATCAGTTGTACACGGGAATGTTCGAGCTAAGCTGATCCCGGATACCAAACACGAAAGCGCATGGTTTGTTTGAACCATGCGCTTTTTCTATAGGCAAATACCTTTAGTTGATTTCCCGGATCACCTGTGCGGCATCGCTCTTTTCCAGGCTCCGGAGTGGAACCAGAGTGGACAGCACCGCAAAGACCAATCCAACCCCAAGCGCAATCAGTGCGCCGGGCAATAGAAACCAGATCCACCGTGAGGTGTAGAAGCTGGAATACACCAGGTACAGGCAGATTCCCCCGGCAACCAGGCTGCTGCCAACAGCCGCCTGCACCACATACCGGCAGGCTTCACTGAGCAAAGTCAGCCGTATTTGCTTGGCGGACATGCCCACTGCCCGGAGCATCCCCAACTCGTGCCGTCGGTTCAGAATGGCTGTATTCATAGTGTTCATAATGGTGAACACGCTGATGCCCAGCAGGATCAGCACAAAATGGTAGCACAGTCGGGTGAACAGATCCAACACAAACTGGGTGGTCTCCACTTCCGCCGAGCATTCCCCGTCATACTCGGTTAAAAAGCCCGCCTGCTGCTGTTGGGCAAGCCACTCCTTTGCCTCCTGCTGCTGACCGGGAGCATAGTTCATTGTGTAGTGGGTGACATCTCGCTTCCATTCCCCCTGATAATCCCGGAGAAAACAGTATTCCTCAAATCGATTCACGTCCACGATACCATATAGCGTGGGGCTGGAGTTATAGGTGATTTCCCCTATCAGCTCGGAACAGCCTGCACTGTCAAAGACACCGGAAATGGTAACTGCTTCCAAGATCGGTTCAAATTCTCCATCCGGCTTCTCCGGATCCTTTGGGATCTTATTTACCAACAGCGTTGCCTGGATCGGCTCAGCGGAGGGTTTCAAAAGCTCCACCTCCCTGTGATATCCGGCAGATAAACCCGAATCCCGTTCTACATACACCAGCGCGGTACTTCCCAGATACAAGCCGCCGCTGCTGCAAAAATCTGCGTAACTCAGACCCACGACCTTCTGATACTTTGCTTCATATTCCGTCTGATCCACGGGCTGGAAGAACACCCCCAGCTCCGTAGCATCATATACATCCGGATACTCCGCATGGTTTTCTCCGAGTCGGCTCTCGGCAAGTCCGGACAAATCCACATTCAATGTCACCCTATCAGAAACATAACAATCCGTAAACATACCACTTTTCCGGATTTGGGCAAGCCCCTCTGCAGCGGTATACCGCTCCGCACTGACAGACGCTCTGACATCATATATACCTGCCATTTGCACACGCAGGATATACTGAATCGTCCGGTTCAGCCCGTAGCAGGTCATAAACATAACCATGCCCATAGCAACGGAGAACATGGTGATCCGGTAACGCTTCTTGTTGCGCTTCTGGTTCAGTCGGGCAAAATACAGGGCAAAGCCAAACCGATGCCGGGTTCTGCATACTTTGTGCCGGATCTTTTTCTCCTTCTTGGGTTTGCCGAATTGAGCCGCCTGCATGGGATCCACCTTTGCCGCCCACATGGCAGAGGTGTACGCCGAGATCAGAATGGACCACAGGGCAATCAGCACGGTAAGCAGCATAACGGGCGCATACAGGTGAAACTGCACACAGGACAAGTATTCCACCGCTGTTTCAGAGCCAAGATTTTTCACGCTGGCACAGAAATGTTCCAGATCTCCGTACCCCAGCAGGCAGGCACCTCCCATGCCGAAAGGGATGGCTACTATAGCATACAGAATCCCCTCCAGCATGACCATGACGGCAATCTGCCACCGGGATGCACCCACTGTCCGCAAAATCGCAAACTGCCGCACCCGTTCCTGTGTGGACATTTCAAAGGCGTTGTCGATGACAAGGCGGATAAAGAAAAACAGGAAGATGCCCAGCAGGAATACAAGACCGAAAATTCCAGCAAATTTCATCATAGCGTCATCCCCACGCAGTTCCATGGTCAGCAGTTCCTCGTTCTGGGTCAGTTGGTCTTCGGCATCCAGAATGCTACCCAGTCCCACCTCTTTCATCAGTGAATCGAGGGTGGACGTATAATCCACTCCATCCCGGATCCGGCAGTAGGCAACCGCCGGCGTGGCGCTTTGCAGGGCGCTCAGCTGCGTGTCAGAAGTATGTATAACAGCAGACATACCATACTCCCCAAAGCCCACTACCCGATAAGTTGCCTCCACAGATGCACCGGTCTGCAACATTTCCTGGTCCTCTGTCATGCTGCCGGAATAGGCAGTGGTTCCGTTCTGTATGGTAATGTGGATCGTATCCCCGATCTGATACCCCTTGCCCTTGACCTGGGATTCCGCTCCGATCATCTTCAGCCAGGAATCATACCGCCCCTCCCGCATGTCCAGGGGCAGGACGATTTCCCCTGCCTGTTCCGGCATACGGCCGATGGGAGAACGGGGAAAGATGCTCCGATCCTGACCGAGCAATTGCATCAGATTTGCATCGTAATTGAGAAAGTCGGAGGAATGGCTGTTGACGGTTGTGCAGCTATAATCATCCAGCGTAATGCGCCAGCAATTCAAACGGGTGCCAGGCTCTGCGTTATACAGCGTATTATAGTTCATGGGCAACGTCTGGTCGTATGCAAAAATCTCCGGACTGTAGAAATAGATCTCCCCATATTGTTCAATGACATCGTGATGCCGGAGAACATCAAAGCCCTCCGGCGTGATCTGTTTGCCATCCGGTGCGGATGCATTCACCTGAAAGTGGTAGCTGCCGTACACTACCCGGTAAAGATTCCGGACACTGTACAAGGCGGAGCTGCCGAATACACCGCAGATTCCCACCACGAACACCGCCAGCGTCAGGCATGCCGCCGTCAGAAAGGTGCGCAGCTTTTGTTCCCGCAAAAACCGCCAGGACATTTTCAGTAAGTATTTCATACGCCCTCCTCTGCACCGTCCCACAGCCTGCCGTCCAGCATATGCAGCACCCGGTCAGCATGGGCTGCCACATGCCCGTCATGGGTAATCAGCAGCAGGGTCTGGTTATACTTCCGCACAGAATTCTGCAAAAGGGTCACAATCTCCCGGCTGTTCCGGCTGTCCAGGTTTCCGGTCGGCTCATCCGCCAGCAGCAGCTTGGGCTTTGCAATCAAGGCTCTGCCAATGGCAACACGCTGCTGCTGACCGCCGGACAGCTGATGGGGATAATAATCCCGTCGATCCGTCAGCCCCAGAATCTCCAGCAGCTCAGACAAATAGTCCTGATCCACCTCCTGGTTATCCAGACTCATGGGCAGGGCAATATTCTCCGCCACATTCAGCACCGGGATCAGATTGTAGGATTGGAATATGAATCCCACATTCCGGCGCCGGTATGCGGAAAGCTGTGCATCCGACTGACCGGCAAGGCTTTGTCCCCCAATGATGATCTCACCGGAGGTGGGCGTATCCAGCGCCCCCAGCAGGTTCAGCAGAGTGGTTTTACCGCTTCCGCTTTCCCCCACCAACGCAACAAATTCTCCCGGCTCAATCTGCATGGTCACATCGTCCACCGCCCGGACAGTGGTTTCTCCCCGTCCATACACCTTTACAAGATTTTTGGTTTCTACAACGTATGTATGATCCATCAGAATCCCCTCCTTTCCTATAGTCTAGCACGCCAATCTTACGATAAAGTGACAAAAATCGAAATGGCAGAAAAAATGCCCGCATTTGCGGGCGCAGATTATACTTCTGAAACAGCTTTTCGGATAATGGTATGGGGCGGCACCTGGGTAGGACAGGCAAAGGACAGCTGCATCATGGCATGATTGGCTGTTTCAATGGAAGTTCCCTCTCCGTCCCGCAGATCCGTGATCTCCAATGCAAAGGGCTTTTGTCCGGGCGCCAGAATCTCTACCCGATCTCCGGCAAAGAACCGGTTCCGCTGGGTTGCATAGCACCTGCCATCCTCCCAGCGATCCACGCACGCTACCACGTCATAATTGCGGATGTAACCGCCGGTTTCGTAATACTGACAGTCTTGGGGATGCCCAAAGAAAAAACCGGTGCAGTACTGCCGATGGCTGACCTTATAGACCTCCTCCAGAAGCCAGTCCGGTATCTGAAACCGGGCAGGATCCTGTAAATACAGATCCATCGCCTGCCGGTATGCATTGGTAACAACGGACACATAGTAAGAGGACTTGGCTCTGCCCTCGATTTTCAGGCTGTCTACCCCAGCCTCCACTACCTTGTCCAGATAAGGCAGCATGCAAAGATCCTTTGCATTGAGAATGTAAGAGCCTTGCTCATCCTCAAATACCGGGAAGAACTGTCCCGGACGCTTTTCTTCCATCAGATGATAGCTCCAGCGACAGGGTTGGGAGCATGCTCCCCGGTTAGCATCCCGGTTGGTCAGATAGCTGGACAGCAGGCAGCGCCCGGAAAAGGACATACACATAGCGCCGTGTACAAAGGCTTCGATCTCCAGCTCCCTGGGGGTCTTTGCCCGGATCTCGGCGATCTCATCCAGAGACAGCTCCCGGGCAAGCACCACCCGGCTGGCACCCATCTGGTATAGCTGATTGGCGGCTGCATAATTGACGATTCCGGTCTGGGTGGACATGTGAATGGGCATATCCGGCGCATACTGCCGCACCAGGGCAAGCAGACCCAGATCCGCCACAATCAACGCATCCACCTGGCATGCCACTGCCTGCTCCAGAAAGCCCTCAAACAAAGGAATCTCCTGATTTCTCGGCAGAGTATTACAGGTCAGATATATTCGCTTCCCTCGCTGATGGGCAAGCCGTGTGGCCTTCTCCAGAAGCTCCGGAGTGAATTTGGCAGAGGCTGCACGCATGCCAAACTGGGTGCCTCCCAGATAGACTGCATCCGCACCAAAATCCAGCGCAGCCTCAAACCGTTCCCAATCCCCCGCCGGTGCCAGGATCTCCGGTTGGGTCAGCTTATTCTGCATCATCGTCCTCATCCGGTCTCTCCTGTCCCGCCTCAGCGTCCAGATTATCGCTGGGCTTTGTGTGATTTCTGATGGCTTCCAGATTTGCCTCATGCTCCGCATCGGTCTTTGCGTAATAGATTTCGCCGGTTTCCGTATCCGCACAGAAGTAATAGAATGCACTGTCCGTCGGATCCAGTGCCGCTTCAATGGCATCCCGGCCCGGATTGCAAATGGCACCTGCGGGCAGACCGATACATTTATAAGTATCGTATGCCTCATAGATGGCATCATTGGCAACAGAAATGTTGGGCTTGATCACATCCTCCACATACTTGCTGGTAGGATCGGACTGGAGCCGCGGGAAGGTTTCTGCATCATTCAGACGGTTCCAGAACACAGAGGAAACCAGCTTCATAGAAGAAACACTGGAAGCCTCCCGCTGGATCATGGACGCCAGAGTCATCAGCTCATCCAGAGAAATGTCCAACTCCTCCATACGCTCGTAATAGGTCATATCCAGATCCTCCAGCTTGCCCTCTGAAATGATCTCATTGGTACGCATAAAGATCTTCTGACATACAAGCTCCGGATCCATGCCCACATAGAACTCATAGGTATCCGGGAACAGATACCCCTCGTGCTGATAGAATTTCAGATCGCTGGACTTGGGCATCTTTTTGAAAATATCGTAGTTGTAATCCGCAATGTTGAAGAAGTAAATGAACCGGCTGGCTTCGCAGACCTTGTTTTCTTCCAGAAGCTTTGCCGCATCCAGCATGGTAATACCCTCCGGGAAGGTGACTCGGACGGTTTCCGCCTTCACCGGCTTGGTCAGAGTGGAGGTCAGGGTCTCATAGGACATGCTGGCACTGACCACATGCTCCCCGGCAACATACTTGCCGTCCGAGCCGTTCAGCTTGGATACCAGCCGATACATTCTCGGGATCCGGATAATATCCTCCTCGTACAGCATCTGGGCAATCTGATCGGTGGTGGCATTTTCCGGCACATTGATGATCTTTTCCGTCGTATCCTTGTCCACTGCGTACATATCCTTGCCGATGGCAAGCAGTCCAACGGAAAGCACCACAGAAATGGCGACTACGATCGTTGTCCACACCAGTACAAAGGGCAGATTTGTCCGCCGCCGCTTTTTCCCCTGTGCATGCTCCCTGCCATGTTTTGCGGAAGGGTGCGACTGTTTAGGCTGCTTCCCCTTTGCGCTGTTTGCAGCAGGACGCTTTCGGGGATGCTCCGGTGCATGCTTTTCCTGCTTCGCTCCGGCATGCTCCTCCTGAACATGTTTCACAGACTGAAAGGACTGGGTCTTTTCCATATCAGATTCCGGCTCCGGCTCAGGATCCGAAACAGGCTCTGCCGGGCATTCCCCCGGCTCCTCCGGGACAGGTGGCTGATCCGGTTCCGCAGGCGCATGCTCCTCTGTTTCCCGCAGCAGTTCTTCCAACAATGCGTCTGTATCAGATTGATTCCGATGCTCCTCCATTACAAACCTCCAACGTCGTTTCTGTAAGTATCATTCCCAGCGGAATGTCATATGCTTCTGTGGGCACTGAGTCTACCAGACCGGCGGTGTAGCAAAGCCCGATGGTCTGAACCAAGGGATGCCGGGCAAGGAACCGATCGTAATATCCGCCCCCGTATCCAAGCCGCATACCCCGGCGATCCACAGCCAGTGCCGGTACAATGCAAAGGGTTCTGCTGTGCCCCATCCATTCTGCATCCGGCTGTGCAGCAGGCTCAAGGATGCCATAGTGGGATACCCTCATTTCCTCAAAGGATGATGCCTGATAAAAGCGCATGGCATGCTGCGCTACCTGACAGCAGGGAAAATAAATCCGCTTTCCAAGTTCCGATGCGACCCGAAGAATCTCCCGGGTGTCCACCTCGATTTCCGTTGCTGCATACAGCAGTAGCTCCTCCGCCTGGAAAAACGCAGGTAATTCCGTCAGTTGCCGGGCGATCCGGGCATCCATCCGGGCTTTCTGTACCGGATCCAGTTGTCGCCGCATTTGCAGCATCCTCTGCCGCAGTTCTCGTTTTGCATCCATCATTCACACAGCATGGAGTCGTGCAGCTTTTTATAAGCCGCATCTCCGCACAGCAGCTGGGTCAGCTTCAGTCCGAACTGCAATGCCACACCGGCGCCCCGGGCGGTAATGATCCTCCCGTCCACGCATACCGGTTCTCCGGTTACGTTGGCACCCTTCAGCTGCGCCTCAAAGCCTTCAAAGCATGTGGCATTCTTCCCATCCAGCATGCCCAGATGCCCCAGAATAGAAGGAGCAGCACAGATGGCGGCGATCCATTTGTCATGGGCTGCACAATAGGCGATGGCTTTCTGTACCTGCTCCGAGTTTTCCAGATTCAGCGTACCCGGCATGCCTCCCGGCAGCACGATCATCTCCAGGCTCTCATCCAGTGTAATCTCCTGCTCTGTCAGATCCGGGATCACATGCATACCGTGTGAGCTGCGGATTGCCGCACCGCCCACTGCTACGGTCACAACCTGCTTGCCTGCACGGCGCAGACAGTCGATAGGCGCCATAGCCTCCATTTCCTCAAAGCCGTTTGCAAGAAATACATAGATCATAATGATTTTCCTTCTTTCTGAAAGTCCGTCTGGACAAGCTGATATTTCTCCAGCAGCATCACCGGGTGATAGGAGAGCTTGGACTTACGCAGTCCCGGCAGCCCCATATCTTCCTCCCGGTTCACAAATGCAATTGCCGGATCCTCCACATGGTTGACAAAATAGTAATTGATCGCCGGGTACACCCCTTCGTAGGCAATGTCCCCCTTTTCAATGTGGACACACAGGGTGTTGCTGTTGATCCGCTCCCCTACTGTAAAGGCAACCAGCTTTCCATCCACCCGGAGCGTACCACCCATCAGACCAAGCGCACGGAAATTCATGAAAAAGGTGTGGATGGCAAGCTGCTCCACCTGCCCGGTATATTCAGCAATCCCGTTCTTTTGCAGGTAGCATTCGGCACTAAGCCGGATGCAGTCCTCATAATCCGCTTCTGTCAAAGGCGCATAGGTAAAGGGGTACGCCTGAAACTTCTTCAGATGGTTCCGCTTTTGGTGGTATTTTCTGCCTGCCAGCGTGCGAAGATCCTCCAGCCGGTAAATATAATCGAAATCATCCCGGTCAGCCGTTACGGAAAAGCGTCCGGGAAACTGCTGCTGTACAAATGCGGCAGCCTGGGCGGATGCGCCGAACAGAATCAAGGGTCTGCCCCGCAGATTGGCATAGTCCATCAGCGTTCGCAACACCGCCGCAAGATCCCCTTTACCAGCCGGGAACAAGAAGGAGATCCGCTCCGCTGTTTTCTGCTTGTTCAGATAAAAGCCGCCCCAGGAGCATACCTCACTGTTTCCAAGCCGCTGCCACGCCAGATTATTGGCAAAGCTGTAGCTGCCGCCCATATTGTCCGATGCCGCCAGCAGCGGATCGATCCATTTTTTATCCTCCAGTTGAATCGGATGAAACTGTAACATCTGTTTGTTCACAAACCACCTTCCAGACCCGGTCTCCGATTTCCTCCACTGTCAGAGGCTGTGCATCCCGGCTACAGGGGATCACCTGCCAGCCCTGCTGTTGCGCCGCATACAGTGCCGCATCCCGGCACCGCTCCATATATGCCACATCGGATTCGTGAATGTCCTTCTTTGTTTCGTCTCCCCCGTATCTGTCACACAACAGCTTCTGTGCTGCCGACACCGGCATATCCAGAAACAGAACCAGATCCGGCCGGGGCAGCTCCAGCTTATCGTACTCGTAAGCTGACAGCCATTCCAGATAGTCATCCCATTCCTGCCGGGGCAGCTTACTCATCTGATGAATGGCGTTGGAGGTCACATACCGGCTTGCGAGAATGGTTGTACCCTGCTGATAGGGCTGCTCCCAACAGCGCTTATAACTGGCGTACCGATCCACCGCATAAAAGCTGGATGCTGCATAAGCGTTTACATCTCCGGCATGGGGACTGATCTCTCCGTTTAAATACAGCTTGACCAACGCAGAGGAGGGATGGTCATAATCCGGAAAGCTGATGGGCAGCACCGGAATCCCCGCCTGTTCCATGCGCTGGGAAAGCAATTGAAACTGTGTGGACTTTCCACAGCCATCCAGACCGTCCAGCACGATCAATTTGCCCGGCTTATGCATGACGCAGTTCCTCCACCTGGCGGCGGACTTCCTCCGCTGCGCCGCAGCTCATTTTCCCCTCCGGACAAGCGCCGGAGCAGCATGCAGGGCCTGCATTTGCAAACAGCACCGGAGCCGCTTCACAGCACAGCCGGAGCATTTCCATGGCAAGCGCCCGGATCTCCCACTGGGCACGGCGGCAGCAGCGAAGCCGGAAAAAGTGATACAGACTCCGGGCATTCATGGTCACCACCATCTTGGTTTCACAGGCATTGGGCAGCACGAACCGTGCGTCCTCAATGGCACGTTTTTCTGCCTTGGAGCGTGCCGCCTTTTCGTTCATACCAGCCTGTAAATGTGCCTGCATATATCGCTGCTCCAGCTGATCAGCCAGCTGATTGTATGCGGCAAACGCATGAGTCATAGCTTCCTCAAACACCGCCTGTGTTCCTGCATCCTCTGCAATGGCAGGAGGTGTAATGTACACAAAATTGGACTTTTTCACATACCGCTGACTCTGGACGGAAAAGGATGCGATCCGATGCCGGGTGATCTGCGCCAGAAGACTGCGGGATACCCCCTCGATAGCAAAAGTAAAGGAAGCATGCTCAATGGGGGACTCGTGTCCAATGTTGGTGAGCATCTCCATAAAGTGATTGGTTTTTTCCTGATCCAGACCCTCCAGCAGGTCTGCTGCACTGCTGTCCGAATAGCACAGCTTTGCAGCTGCGGCAATCATTCTTTCCGGTGTCGGCGTGTAGCCGATCAATGTAACTTGCATTTATCTGCCGCCCTTCTATTAATATACATACACTTATATTATACCCCGTCACAGGCGCATAGTCAATACAAACAAAGAAAAAAGCCGCATGCATTTTGCAGGATTACATTATAATAGAAGTGAACCATAGTCAATAGTATGGAAAGAGAAAAGCGAAAAGAATCAAGGCAGTAAAGATCCGGGTTTGTCAATGTGTAATGATGCTTGACAAATGCAGCAGAATGTAGTATCATTATCAGTAATAGCCGCATAGAATTTGCGGCACAAACGCAGTGAAGGGAATCCGGTTCTGTGTCCGATGCAGCAGAGAACTGCCGGTTGGTGCAAGGCAGCGCAGCAGCAGAATCATCTCATCCCGGAGCGGGACGCTGAAGCAGTGGTGAGTAGGCGTTTCCGGGTGCTCCCGTTACAGAGCAGAAAGCGGGCGGCAATGCCGTCAAAAAGAGTGGTACCGTGGAGCAGCGCTTCACCTCTTTTATCAGAGGCGGAGTGCTTTTTTATTTCCCCGGATCACGCCAAATGGAGGACATATGAAACACAGCAGCAAGTATACCCGCCAGTTCTTCCCCGCACCGGAGGGGGAGTTCCAGTGGCTCAGAAAAACCTATATTGATCATCCCCCGGTGTGGTGCAGTGTGGATCTGCGGGACGGGAACCAGGCGCTGGTCACCCCTATGAATCTGAAGGACAAGCTGACATTCTTTCAGATGCTGGTACAGGCTGGGTTCCGGGAGATCGAGATCGGCTTTCCGGCAGCCTCCGAAACAGAATATGCCTTTTGCCGGACGCTGATCGAGGAGCATCTGATTCCGGAGGATGTGACCATCCAGGTGCTGACCCAGTCCCGGGAGCATATCATTGCCAGAACTTTTGAAGCCATCCAAGGGGCACCCCATGCCATTGTGCATTTGTACAATTCCACCTCTGTTGCCCAGCGTACCCAGGTATTCCACAAGGATAAGCCGGAGATTATTGCTCTGGCAGTGGAGGGAGCAATGCTTTGCAGGGAATACCGGGACAAATGCAGCAGCGATATCCGGTTGGAGTACTCTCCGGAGAGTTTTACCGGCACGGAAATGGACTTTGCTCTGGAGATCTGCAATGCGGTGTTGGATGTGTGGCAGCAGGATTGCAACCAGCCGGTTATTATCAATCTGCCGGATACGGTGTCCTGTGCGATGCCCCATGTATATGCCAATCAGGTGGCGTATCTGTCCAGGCATCTCCACAACCGGGAGCGGGTGATCTTGTCGGTGCATCCCCACAACGACCGGGGCTGTGCAGTGGCAGAAAGCGAGCTTGCTCTGCTGGCTGGCGCAGACCGGGTGGAGGGTACCCTGTTTGGGAACGGAGAGCGTACCGGCAATGCGGATATCGTGACCATTGCCCTGAATATGTACGCACAGGGAGTGGATCCGGGACTGGATTTTCATGATCTGCCGGAAATGACCCGGATCTATGAGCATGCCACTGGTATGCACATTAACGAACGGCAGCCCTACAGCGGCTCCCTGGTGTTTGCGGCGTTCAGCGGCTCCCACCAGGATGCCATTGCCAAGGGGATGAAATGGCGGGAGAGTCATCCGGACAGCACCTGGAATGTGCCCTATCTGCCCATTGACCCCCTGGATATCGGCAGAACCTACGACGGAGACGTGATACGCATCAACAGCCAGTCCGGCAAAGGAGGCATTGGCTACCTGCTGGAACATTACTATGGCATCAAGCTGCCGGATGGTATGCGTGAGGGCTTTGGCTATCATGTCAAGAGTATTTCTGATCGTGCCCACAAGGAGCTGTTGCCGGAGGAGGTTTACCGGATCTTCCAGGATACCTATGTGAATCTGTCCAGTCCCATTGCACTGCCTGCCATTCATTACGCCCAGAAGGATGGCATTGACGCCATTGTGACCATCCAGTCCGGTACAGGCATAGAAACCGTCGCTGCCAGCGGAAACGGTCGTCTGGATGCGGTGAGCAATGCGGTCAGGAATGCGCTGAATCTGGATTATACTCTGAAAAGCTACACAGAGCATGCGCTGGAGGTCAGCTCTAAATCCAAGGCGGTGTCCTATGTATCCTTGCAGGACAGAAAGGGACAGCTGTTCTGGGGCGTGGGGATTCACACGGATATTATCGTTTCTTCCACCAATGCACTGCTTAGCGCTGTGAACCGGATGATTCTGAAAACTGTGTGATAATGCAAAATACACTTGACAAAGCCATTCACACATGTGTATAATAAAGAGAGAAATTTTTTAAAGGAGCGGGACAATGAAAAGCTATCGTAAAAAGGTTCTGGCACTGGCTCTGGTTGGTGCTCTGGCATTTGCATTTGCCGGCTGTAACAAATCCGGCGGGAAGACAGAAAGTCTGACGGAATCGGAACTGAGTGCCATTCTGCAGCCCGGTTTGCAGATCACTCTGATCGACGATTCCAAGGGTTCCTCCACCGGAACCACCACCGCTGCACCCAGCGGCAACACCGACACCACAGTTACCACAGTGACCGATGCCAACGGCAATGTGTTTGCTGTTACCACGGATGCCAATGGCAATGTGGCAACAGTTCCCTATGTGCCGCCGGCTACAACTGCTGCACAGACCAATCCGGGTAATCCGGCACAGAGTGATCCGAATCCGGCAGTGACCACTACACAGAGCGGTTCTTCCACCAATACACCCAAGCTGGAGACCAGACAGGCATTGTGGATGGATCTGACCAAGCAGGGGGATTTCACCTTCAATGGTCAGTTTTTGACCTTCCGGTTCAAGATCAAAGAAGGTGCCCAGGCAGGCAATTATCCCATCAGCATCACCCACACCGACTTCTGTACCTATGATGCAGTGACCATTAAGGATATCAAAACTGCCAAGGGATATGTTGGTGTAAACGCCGGCGCACAGAAGGATCAAGCTCCGGACACAAGTTCTTTCCTGATTACCTGCAATTCCGTGGAAGGCAAGCCCGGTGATACAGTGGATGTGACCTTCAGCATCAGCAACAATTCCGGCTTTGCCGCATTCGACTTCCAGTTCCAGTACGATGCTGCCGTGCTTGAATATGTGGATGGCGGTGCAGCAAAGGAATTCGCAACTTCAGCAAATATCGGTATGTATCCGTGATCTGATACAAACAAAAGCCACTTTTGACCATTGCGTCAAGAGTGGCTTTGCTTTTTCAGGAGGAATCTGCAATGAAAACCAGAAGCATTTTAGTTGTAAACGATGATGGCATACAGGCGGAGGGCATTCTCCGGCTAGCACAGGCTGCAAGGCCCTATGGAGAGGTGTGGGTAGTGGCACCGGACAGTCAGCGCAGCGGCATGTCCCACAGCATTCACTATCTGAATTCGGTTGAGGTTTGGCGGCAGGATGCTTTTCCAGCTGATGTACGGGCTTTTGCGTGCAGCGGCACTCCGGTGGACTGTGTCCGGGTGGGCATCAAGCTGATGGGCAGGAAGCCGGATGTGGTGCTTTCCGGCATCAACAACGGGTACAACATTGCGTCAGACATTCAGTATTCCGCTACCGTGGGCGCAGCGCTGGAGGCTGCATTCTGGGGCATTCACGCCATTGCCCTTTCGCAGGATTCCCCGCAGTGTCCTGTAACGGACAAGTATCTGCCGCAGCTGCTGGAGGAGTACATAGACAAGAAGCTGACGGATTCTCAAATCTGGAACATTAACTTTCCCGGCTGTCCTCTGGAGGCATGCAGGGGCGTTATGCATGGATGCACTGTTTCAAAGGATTCGTTTTATGCGGATGACTACAGCGCAGAGGAACTGGATCCGGATCATATGCGGTTCCGGGTGATTCCCGGGCGCAATTGGCAGGGCAGTGAGGGTACGGATCTGTTTGCCATCTGTCATCAGTACGTATCCGTTGGCATTGTAAACAATGTGGGATAAAAAGACCCCTGGGCATGCAAAGCACACCCAGGGAATTTTTATACTTCCTTGGTCATCTGCACATAGGGCAGCTTTTGATAGCCCTGCTTGCTGTACAGATGGATTGCATGTTGGTTTTCATCCTCCGCTTCCAGTCGGAATCGAACCGCCCTGCCCCGGTACTGCTCCTCCAGATGCTCCAGAAATGCTTTCCCGATGCCACGCCCCTGGAAGGCAGGCTTGATGTAGATATCTTCCACCCAAATGCAAAGCCCGCCGTATTCCGTGGAATAGCTTTTTGCCGTCATGGCATAGCCGGCGATCTGCCCATCTTCCTCAAAGATATAGCCTTCAATAAACGGGCACTCCCCTACGCAGTCTGCAATATCCTGAAGCAGGATGGTGTTCGGTGCCTTATGCAGCACAGCCGGTGAATCGTAAAACACACGCATCATGCAAAGCACCTGATCCGTATCCTGTATTGTCATTGCGCGAATATTCATGTTGCCCTCCAAAAAGCGCCCGGATATTTCCTCCGGGCGTGGTATTATGCACTTTCAAATTTTTTCAGGAAAGCCTGGGTACGCTCGTTGCTGGGATTATCGATCACATCCTCTGGCTTGCCTTCTTCTACGATGATTCCATCTGCCATGAAGATGACCCGATCCGCCACACTCCTGGCAAATTCAATCTCATGGGTCACGATCACCATGGTCATATTTTCCGCCGCCAGGTTCCGGATAACACGGAGGATTTCCATGGTCAGCTCCGGATCCAGCGCACTGGTAGGCTCGTCAAAGAACAAGATATTGGAATTCATGGCAAGCGCACGGGCAATGGATACCCGTTGCTGCTGTCCGCCGGACAACTGGCAGGGGTAATAGTCCCCCTTATCCGACAGCCCCATTTTCTCCAGCAAGGCCTTCCCCCGCTCCAGAGCCTCCGGCTTTTTCATATGCTGCACCACCATCAGCGGATTGATGATATTTTCCATGACGCTGTAGTGGGGAAACAGATTGAAGTTCTGGAACACCAGTCCGAACTGGGCATACAGCTTGTGCCGCTCTTTCCGGGATACATAAACGGATTTTCCGTTTTCGTCCTTGGCTGCGAACCGGGAGCCATAGCATAGGGAACCGCCGTCCAGTTCCTCCAGCATGGTTGCACAACGCAGGAAGGTGGACTTTCCGGAACCGGAGGGTCCCAGAATGGCAACTACCTCCCCTTGTTCTACGGACACACTGATATCCTTGAGCACTTCCAGATCACCGAAGGATTTTCTGGCATGCTTGATTTCAAAAACGCTCATGATAACATCCTTTCGGTCAGCGGTAATAGCTCAGCTTCTGTTCCACTTTGCGCATGATTCCTGCCACCAGCAGGTTGAATACATAGTAGAACACGCCGGCTGCAGCAAATGCAGTCATGGTCTTGTCTGCTGCGGCAATGGCCTTTGCAGTGGTGAACATTTCCGGCACAGCCAAGGCAAAGGACAGGGATGTATCCTTGATGAGTGTAATGATCTCATTGGTCAGAGCGGGGATGATCCGCTTGATAACCTGGGGCATGATGATCCTGCCAAAGCACTGGGCACGGCTGTAACCAAGTACCTTTGCTGCTTCATACTGTCCCACCGGAATGGACTGGATGCCGCCACGGTAGATTTCCGCAAAATAAGCCGCATAGTTCAGCACAAAGCCGATGATGACTGCAATAAACCGATATTCGTTGGTGATCCGGATGCCGAAAATAAAATAAGGTCCGTAGTACACCACCAGCAGTTGAAGCATCAGTGGCGTACCCCGCATCACAGAGATGTAAAACTGGGTCAAAAACCGGAGTACCCGGAACTTTGCCATTCTGCCGAAAGAGATCAGCAGTCCCAGAGGCAGTGCCAGCAGCAGGGTCAACAGAAAGATCTCTGATGAGGTGACCATGCCGGACAGCAGCTCCAGCAAAATTTTTTGTAATGACATGATGTTACCCTGTTAGTTGGAATCAGATGCAGATGTATTGGCGTTCTTTGCTGCTGCCAATGTGCAGACATCATAGCCGAACCACTTTTCGGAGATCTTCTTAAAGGTACCGTCCGCAGCCATTTCGTCCAGTGCCTTCTGCACCTTATCCCGCATTTCAGTATTGCCCTTGTAGAAGCCAACAGCATACTGCTCCTTGACAATGGGTTCGTCCAGAATGATAAACTTGGATTCCTTGCCTTCAATCTGGTACTTCGCCACACCGATATCCATTGCAACAGCGTCAACGGCACCTGCCTCCAGATCCATGAAAGCGGTGTTGTACTGGGCGCAGGTCAACAGTTCCTTGAAGCTTGCCTTCAGATCCTTGAAATCGTCGCCGTTCAATGCGTTCAGCGCTGCGGAATCGGTCTGTGCGGTCACGATCTTGCCTGCCAGATCAGCCTGGGTCTTGATGCCGGAATCACTCTTTACAACAAATACCTGGGAATTATCCATATAGGATTCTGTCCATGTGTAGTCATTTTCTCTGCCGTTCATGGTGAAACCGTTCCAGATGCAGCTGATGGATCCAGAGGAAAGCTCCAGTTCCTTGGAGTCCCAGTCAATGGGCTGCAGCTTGATTTCCATGTCCATACGCTTTGCAGCTTCCTTGGCAAGCTCCAGATCAAAGCCGGTGAACTCGCCGTTTTCATCCACATAGCCAAAGGGCGGGAAATCCTGGTCAAAGCCAACGGTGAAGGTAGCCTTCTGGTTGGATGCAGCCTTGTCATCGCCGCAGGCGGTCAGACCGGTGCATGCCAGCACGCCGGCGGTCAGAATTGCAAAAATAGACTTGAGTTTCATGTGATCTTCTCCTTATCTGATACGAATAAAATGCCATACTTGTTATTTTATCATAGTACTATAATAAAGTCAATCTTTCCGGCACACTAAGTGAGAAGATTGAGCATTTTCATGGATTCCACTTATGGCAGGCACCCTGTTCTTGTTGGTATTTGACAAGAACACCGACAACTTATCGGTTGGTTCAACAAATTCCAGCCATTTCACCTTGACATGCTTTTTTCGGCGTGCTACAATAAAATAGCTTGATAATAAATCAGATAAAATGAAGTATGGGAGAGATTTTTTTGAGTGATTCAAGCAGAGGGACCTGGGCGTCCCGATCCACATTCATCCTTGCCGCAATCGGATCTGCGGTAGGTCTTGGCAATGCATGGCGCTTTCCGGGTCTGTGCGCAAAGCATGGCGGCGGTGCGTTCATGCTGGTGTATCTGGCGGCAATGCTGGTGATCGGCATTCCCCTTCTGACCATGGAGATCGCCATCGGCAGAAAGGTACGAGGCGGCGCACCCAAGGCGATGCACAGCATCAAGAAAAAATTTGAGCCAATCGGCTGGGCTGCAACCGCAAATGCATTCGTGATCGAAATTTACTACGCCGTGGTATTTGGCTGGGTTATTTTGATGACCGTATGTTCTTACAAGTTCGCAAATCTCACCGGGGATTCCACGGCTGCTTCCGGTGTGTGGGCTGACCTATTGAAAACCACCTGGGATACCTCCGGTTATGGTACCATCTCCTGGCCGGTGCTGATTTGCCTGCTGGTGGCATGGATCGTGATTTATTTGTGTATCCGGGACGGCGCCAACAGTGTGGGCAAGGTGGTCAAGTACACCGTGTTCCTGCCGGTTGCCTGCCTGTTGATTATGGCGATCAAGGGCTTGACGATGCCCGGGGCTATGGAAGGCCTGAAGGTGATGTTTGTGCCGGATCTGGCTGAACTTGCCAGTGCGGACCTGTGGATCGATGCGGTCGGTCAGGTATTCTACTCTCTGTCCATTATGATGGCGATTATGTTTGCCTACGGCTCCTTCCTGCAGGATGATGCGAATGTGGCAGTGGACGGTGTGATCATTGCGTTTGCCGATCTTTCCATCAGCGTGCTGTCCGGTATCGTGCTGTTTACCACCATGTATGGCACGGGCATGACTGTAGACGACATGTCCGCATCCGGTATTGCCACTGCATTTTTGATTTATCCCTCCGCCATTGTACATCTGACCGGCTCCGGCGTGGTCAATGCGATTTTTGCGGCAGTGTTCTACTTCTGTCTGTGCACCTTGGCGATCGATTCCGCATTCTCCATTGTGGAGGGCGTTTCCACTGCAATTTCCGATAAGTTCCACATTGCAAAGCGTAAGACAACCGTCTGGGTCTGCATCATTTCCGCAGCATTTTCCCTGTTCTTTGTGACCGGCGCAGGCGTGGCTTGGCTGGATATCGTGGACAACTGGTGCAACAGCTACAACCTGATTCTGGTAGGTTTTCTGGAGGCAATCGCCATTGGCTGGTGCTTCAAGCTGCGCAAGGTGCTGGATGAGATCAACCGGAACACCAAACGGTTCAAGATGCCTGCGTGGTGGTTCTGCACCTCTATCAAGTTTTGTGCGCCCATTCTGTTGGGAGGATTCTTCCTGTGGAATGTAATCACCCTGTTCACCAAGAACAATGGTATCTACGGCGGCTATTCTCTGGCATCCAACATCATCGGCGGTTGGGCAATTACCATTCTGGTATTCCTCAGCGGCTTCATTGTAAAAATCATTGAGAAGAAGATGCACCTGAAGGAAGAGGATCACACAAAGATCTGGGAAGAGTAAGATCATAAAATAAAACCGGCATGCGCATACCGCATGCCGGTTTTTGTGTAGCATCATATATGCTGCAAAGGATATAGAAACAGCCGATGCTTTTGCATCGGCTGTTTTGCATATCGTCAAAACGATCTTACTTCATTGCCTCTTCTACAGCAACTGCGCAAGCAACGGTAGCACCAACCATCGGGTTGTTACCCATACCGATCAGACCCATCATCTCAACGTGAGCCGGAACGGAGGAGGAACCAGCGAACTGTGCGTCAGAATGCATACGACCCATGGTATCGGTCATACCGTAGGAAGCCGGACCTGCTGCCATGTTGTCCGGGTGGAGGGTACGGCCGGTACCGCCGCCGGATGCAACGGAGAAATACTTCTTGCCCTGCTCAACACATTCCTTCTTGTAGGTACCTGCAACCGGATGCTGGAACCGGGTCGGGTTGGTGGAGTTACCGGTAATGGAAACGTCAACGCCCTCTTTCCACATGATCGCAACGCCCTCTGTTACATCGTTTGCGCCGTAGCAGTTTACCTTTGCACGGGGGTTGTCAGCATTCTTGGAGTAGCACTTGCGGAATACTTCCTTTACCTTGCCGGTGTAGTAATCCATTTCGGTTTCAACGTAAGTAAAGCCATTGATTCTTGCAATGATCTGTGCAGCATCCTTGCCCAGGCCGTTCAGGATAACCCGCAGGGGTTCCTTCCGAACCTTGTTTGCCTTTTCAGCAATACCGATTGCGCCTTCAGCAGCGGCAAAGGACTCGTGACCAGCCAGGAAGCAGAAGCACTTGGTCTCTTCCTCCAGCAGCATCTTGCCCAGGTTGCCGTGACCCAGACCAACCTTACGCTGGTCAGCTACGGAGCCGGGGATGCAGAATGCCTGCAGACCTTCACCGATTGCAGCAGCAGCGTCAGCAGCTCTGGTGCAGCCCTTCTTGATTGCGATTGCGCAGCCTACAGTGTAAGCCCACTTTGCATTCTCGAAGCAGATGGGCTGAATGCTCTCAACCAGCTTGTAAATGTCAAGACCCTTAGCCTTGGTGATTTCAGCAGCCTCTTCGATGGAGTGAATGTCATACTGTGCGAGAACAGCAAGAATCTGCTTTTCTCTTCTCTCATAAGATTCAAATAAAGCCATTGTAGTTTTCCTCCTCTTATTGCTTTCTGGGATCGATGATCTTTACAGCGTCTGCAACACGGCCGTACTGACCCTGTGCCTTTTCGTATGCTGTGTTTGCGTCATCGCCTGCCTTGATGAAGTCCATCATCTTACCGAAGTTAACGAACTTGTAGCCGATGATCTCGTCATCCTCATTCAGAGCAATGCCGGTTACGTAACCGTCAGTCATCTCCAGGTAACGGGGGCCCTTTTCCAGTGTACCGTACATGGTACCAACCTGAGAACGGAGACCCTTGCCAAGATCCTCAAGTCCTGCGCCGATTACCAGACCGTCCTCAGAGAATGCACTCTGGGATCTGCCGTATACGATCTGCAGGAACAGCTCTCTCATTGCAGTGTTGATTGCGTCGCAAACCAGGTCGGTGTTCAGTGCTTCCAGAATGGTTCTGCCGGGGAGGATTTCAGCAGCCATTGCAGCAGAATGGGTCATACCAGAACATCCGATGGTCTCAACCAATGCTTCCTGGATCACACCGCCCTTAACGTTCAGTGTGAGCTTGCAGGTACCCTGCTGCGGTGCGCACCAGCCGATGCCGTGTGTGAAACCGGAAATATCAGTGATTTCCTTTGCCTTCACCCACTTTGCTTCTTCCGGGATCGGGGCTGCGCCGTGAGCAACGCCTTGCTTTACAGGGCACATTGTTTCAACTTCATGAGAATAATTCATATCCTTAACTCCTTTCGATATAAGATGAGATTCACCTTATACATCATATGGTATCATTATACCGCATTTTTTCGACAGAATCAAGCCCCTTTTTTGAATTCCTGAACCTTTTTTATCAGACCGCATAAAAAAGGTATTTCCGGACAGACTAAAGGCGATGCTACTGATGAATTTACGATGGGAGGAATCCTTGTGAATAAACAAAAATGTGCCGTGATCGGGTGCGGCTTTGTAGGGGCATCCATTGCCTTTTCTCTGATACAGGAGGAGATGTTCTCGGAGTTGGTGCTGATCGACATCAATCAGACCAAGGCGGAGGGGGAAGCGATGGATCTGAGCCATGGCCTGCCCTTTGTACACCCTATGAAGATCTACGCCGGCACCTATGCGGATCTGGCAGACTGCTTTCTGATTATCATCACAGCCGGTGCCGGACAGCGGCCCGGTGAAACCAGATTGGAACTGGTTCGCAAAAATGTGGAGATCTTCCGGGATATGATCCCCCAAATCACTGCGGTTACGCAGGATGCCCGTTTGCTGATCGTATCCAACCCGGTGGACGTGATGACCTATGCGGCGTGGAAGCTGTCCGGTTACCCGCCGGAGCATGTGATCGGCTCCGGTACGGTGCTGGATACGGCACGGCTGAAATACCTGCTTGGGGCGCATCTGGGGGTGGACAGCCGCAGCGTGCATGCCTTTATCATCGGGGAGCACGGAGACAGCGAGCTGGCTGTATGGAGCAGCGCCAACATCTCCGGGGTGGATCTGGACAGCTTCTGCGATATCTGCGGTGCATGCGACGGAGAAACGCTCCACAGGCTGTACGAGGACGTGCGCACCAGCGCCTATAAGGTCATTGAGAAAAAAGGCGCCACCTATTATGCCATTGCTCTGGCAGTGACCCGGATCGCCCGTGCCATCGTCCGGGAGGAGCATTCTGTGCTGCCGGTTTCCGCTTATGTAAACGGTCATTACGGGGTATCGGACGTGTATTTCGGCGTTCCCTCCATTGTGGGGGCGGAGGGCGTTGAAAAGGTACTGGATATCCCTCTGGACGGCAGCGAACAGCAGCAGCTGGAGCATTCGGTACAGACTCTGAAGGATGTAATTGCCGGGCTGGATTTATAAGGAAACACTGCACAAACCCTATGCGATACTGCCGAAGGTTCGGCTTGCAAACCCTCCTGATTTGTGATACACTAGAAAAGCAAATGTATATCACAAATTGGGAGGGTTGCTTTTGAAGCGGCAAACCTGCATACGGCTGCTGAGCTGTGTACTGCTGTCCAGTCTTCTGATGACTGTCTGTTCCATGGCATCGCCCCTGTTTCCTCTGCACACGGGGGTGGATCAGAACTGCTTTCTGACGGTGGGAAAAGCCATGCTGTCCGGAACAGTCCCCTACCGGGATCTGTATGAGCAAAAGGGCCCCCTGCTGTATGGTCTGCATGCCCTGGCTGCATGGATGGACAGCAATGGCTTTTTCGGAGTCTATTTGCTAGAGATTCTGAACCTGACCTGGGTGCTCTGGCTGTACTGTAAGATCGCAGGGCTGTTTCTGCCGGAGCGTCTGCAATTTCCGGCGGCGGCATTATCCGGCTTTGTGACCGTCACAGCTTATTGCTTCAGCCGGGGGGACAATGCAGAGGAATTCTGTCTGCCTCTGGTGCTGTACGGTCTGTATGCTATGCTGCGCTGCACCGAGTCCGGTACACTCCCCTGCCGCCGGACACATATTCTTTGCGGTGTGCTGGCTGGCATGATTCTTTGGATCAAGTTCACCATGCTGGGGTTTTACATTGCCTGGGTGCTGTTCTTTTTTGTGCAGACCATCCGACAGGGACAGCCTGGCCGGGCATTTGCCCATTGTTTTCTGTTCCTGAGCGGCATGGCTCTGACCATGCTGCCATGGCTGGCGTATTTTGCATACCACCACGCACTGTATGACTTTTTTTATGTATACTTCTACTCCAACATTTTTCTATATTCCCGTTCTGCTTCTCTGATTCTGCGCATCGGCGGAATCCTGGTGCAGGATGTGTTCCACAATTTCTGTATGACTGCCCTGTGCATAGGTGGTGTGCTGTATTTTGTCTTGAAAAAAGACAGCTGCAAGCAGACCGCCACCCGGATCGCCATTGCCGCAACCTATGCAGGGTTGTACTTTTTTGTATTTGCAGGAGGTGTCCGGTATCGGTATTACCTGCTGATTATGGCAGGGTACTGCCTGTTCGGCATCATTCCCCTGCTGCGGTTGTGGGCTGGTATGGGTCAGAAACGGTGGAAAACGTGCATGAAGCTGGCGTTTCCGGTGCTGTATCTGTTGGCGCTGTACCCTGCCAGCAACTGTCGGTATTATCTTGGCAAGCCTGAGTCCTACTACCCCCAGATCCAGTTTGCACAGCTGATGGAGCAAACGAAGCGACAGGATGAAATCACGCTGCTGAATTACTGTTTCCTGGATGGCGGTTTTTATCTGGAGTCCGGCGCTTTGCTGCCGGATACCCGGTTTTTCTGCCGGCTCAATATCCCAAAGGATCAACTGCCCGAGATGTACCAGGAGCAGGACAGGATCGTACAGGAGGGTGCTGTGGAGTTCGTGGTGGTACGATATCGCATGCGGGAACACCTTTGGCGCAAAGAACCGTGCGCAGCTTTGACTGAGCTGTATACCTTGATCGGTACGGCGGAGGAAGCCCACGATGGATACCGGTATGAGCTGTATCAGCTGCGTGAAGGCAGCATTGCATAATGACAGTGTTACAAGGAAAAGGAAAACGGTGCAGCCCTTGCGGACTGTACCGTTTTCTGGTTTATGAGTAGCGCCGAAGCTCCAGGGGGAGGCTTTACTTGGTTGCTTTGAAAATGGAACGTACATAGTTGTACATATGGGGACGAATGGTCTTTTAGCCGGGATCATCTGCCGGTTCGGTGAGTACAGCAGGCGCAGGCTTTGTTACAGGTGTTTCTGTGAATTCCTTTGCAGACAGCTTGATGAAATTCTGCAGCTGTGTGATATCGTCCTTTTCTAATTTTTCATCCTTATCCACATCAGCAGCATCGAAAGAACGGGTATCGGTGAATCCGTTTGCCATGCCGCGCTTTGCCAGAATCAGGTCAAAACCGTTGATGACGCCGTCCAGGTTCACATCGCCCTTGACGATTTTTTCCTGGGGAACGGCAAATACAATGTAGTTTGCAGAATTGCCGCTGCCTCCGTTGGTTCCCAGTGCCACAACATCGCCCTTCTTTACGTTCAGCTTGTAGAGCATCAGGGTAACGTCATTGGAAGTGGTCACGCTGCATCCTGCAAATGTCCATGCCTTCAGCCATTCCGGCATGTTTTCAACCACTCTGGTGTCCACAGCTGTATAGATGGTTGCATCTGCACCGGCCGTAAACTTGCCAAGATCGTTTGTGCTCAGCTTGGAATCGCATGCTGTGCGGATCGCTTCAGCATTCACCAGATTCTTGGGCATGGAAGTGATAGTAAGATCCCGGTCACCGTAGAGTACGGAGCCAACCTTTGCGTCATAATAGATGGACCAGTCGGCAGCATTCTCCTTGTCGAATACGGTAAGCTCCTGAATGATCTTGCCGTTGATGGGATCCGGATCCTCGACTGTTCCGGTGCCGAAATCCCCCTTGACTGTAAAGCAGTCCAAATACAGGGAGCCATCCAGTGCTGCATTGGATTTCAGCTCGACCTGGTTGTCCCCTGCCTTCAGATCAATGGATTGGGTCACAGTTTTCCAATCGCTGTAGCTGCTGCCCTTGGGCATGGACAGGGTCTTAACCTTGCTGCCGTTTACATATAGGTCTACGTTGTTGATGTCGGAGGTTGCGGAATACCGCAGTGTCAGGTCAAATTTTCCTGCTTTGGTGGTAGAAACAGTGTCCCGAACGGCTGCATTATTCTTTGCGCCGTACTTCAGGAAGCCCTGTCCCCAAAAGCCGGTTACACCACTGCCGCAGCCGTTTGCTACGTTGCCTTCTACATTCTGTGTGTCGAAGAATTCACCCTCATACTGACGAACGCCGGTGTAGAAGGAAGGATATGCAGGCGCTTTTACGCTGGACTCCTTGGGATTGGAAAGTCTTCCGGTCTCATTGCCCTTGCACTGAATGCTGATCTCTACCGGACCGTTGTGCTTTACAGTTAAGGTGTATGTACCGTTTGCATAGCTTTCGCTGATCTGGGATGCAGTCTGGTTTCTGCCCGTATCCTTTGCGGAATAGCTGGGCTTTGCTGCACAGCCGGAAATCTTGAAGGTATCGGTTCTCAGGGTAGTCTGTGCCTTTTCGTCAAAGTTGTTTGCGTAAATGTCAATCCGGTCACTGTACTCCTTGATCAGGGCGTTGCCGTATTGGTTGAAGTTAACGTCCAGATTCTTGCAGGTGTTGTACTTTAGAGAAAGAACCGCACCGCAGTTGCTGCCATCCTTATTGGAGTTGTAGGTAACCCATGTGTTCTCATACCTGCCTGCGTAGCAATTGCCGTAGTAGTCGGATGCGAACAGCTTGTTGAACTCATCCTGCTTTGCGGAAATGGAGCTCCACCGGGACGGGATGGAGGACTGCTTGATCTGCACCTGGAAGCTCTTTGCCACGCTGTCCCGCAGGGCATAAACTGTGGGGATTGTGGGATATCGTCCTGTACTCTTATATGGATTGTAATTTTTATCCAGATTCCCGTCTCCGGACATGCGATACAGCCCCTCAAACAGAGTAGGATAGGTGCTGTATTTGTTGTGATTATCCCCGGTCGTGTTATCCTGAATCACAACCACCTTGGTTCGCTCGATGACTTCCTGCCGGGTGGGAATCCGGATGGTTCCATCTACCAGCTTGCGAAAGAAGCCTAGGGTATCGTTCACATATTGATCTTTGGTGTCCCAACTGCGGCAACTGTAGTCGCCATCCTTTATGCCGCCCCATTTTTCTGCGAAGTCATCCGCCCACACAAGCTCGGGTCCATCGATGATCGTAGCACCATTCAGTGCCATGCGCTCCATGTGAATAGGCAGGCCGGTGATTTGTCGGTATTGTTCCTTGGTTACATCTCCGCTGCCTGACCAGGTGGAATCAGACCAACCGGTTTCATCATACCGAACGCCGTAGTTGCCGCAATAGCCGGACAGGTATGCTCCCAGCACTTCGCTTTCCACATCCTCACTGAAGCCAAGTTGGGTGTACTTTTCTTCCAATTGCAAATTGGCAGAATACTGCTCACAGGCACTGCGCCATTCGGGGCAGCGTTTCAGCATTGCCACTGGATTCAGTGCAGCGCTCCAGTAATTGGCACACCAGTTGATGTTCAGATAGCCGCCGTACTTGTTGCACAGCTTCAGCAGCTTTGCAAAATGCTGATACCGCTGAATGGGGGTTACCGGGAAGTCCTGAGACTCAAAGCCCCAGAACTGCTCGCTGTAGTTGAAGCCGATGAAGTTGGGGTAATCCCGGAAAAATTCTGCATAGATGGTGTTTTCATAATCATCATCGGCGTGGGGAACGAACTGGCTCTTGTTGGGGTAATTTACAATGTTTCCGGAAGAGTCGTAATCCGGCAGATGACACTGACCGCCGCTTGCAGGCTGTACCATACACCATACACCTTCGTCTGCGCAGGTTTTCAGCCAGGACTTGGCACATTCATACCCGTCCTGCACCATCAGCCACTTGTGATCCGTAGAGCTCCAATTGATGGACAGCGAAATGTTGAACACTACATAGGGCTTGATATCCTCCGGAATCAAAGCAATGATTTTTGCCGGATCTGCGTAATTCCAGGTGTCGATGTGCACGATCAGCATGGGCTGATCCGGGGAGCAGGGTCTGCGCATGACGCTGTTTGCCGCCTCTGCGGTCATTGTGGAGACCTGAAACTGATTGCCAAGGAATGAGAGAGAGGAACCGTCGTTGCCGGCTGTGCCCTTCGGCGAAGCATAGGCAAAGGAACTTGTGAGCAATGCCGCAGATAGCAATGCAGCACAGATTTTTTTAAGTTTCATCTAATGCACCTCCATTTTTTCTTTTCTTTATTATAGAAAATTCACAGGAGGTCGTCAACGCACAAAACGATGATTAGGTGGACAAAACGATGTTTTTTTCTTGACTGTGAATTGGGACAGTGATATAATGATAACAGACGTTCACATCCGTCCACTTTGGGAGGAAGCAGCCTATGAGCAAGTCCAACAGATACATAATTGGCGTGATCGCATCCCAGCTCAGCGATATAGAGCAGTCCGAACTGCTTTCCGGTATGCTCCGGCAGGCACAGGAACGAAACATCGACCTGTTGTTTCTTTCAAATATTTATAATCCCAATGACCCGGCAAACACCATTGAACGGGAAAATGACATCTACGATCTGATCCTTTCGGATGCCTTTGACGGCCTGATCCTATTTTCAGAAACAATACTGAACACATCCCAGCAAAAACTGATTGTAGAACATCTGTCTCACATGGCGCATGTACCATTGATCGCTTTGGGCACACCGCAACCTGGCTTTGTTCTGGAGCATTTTCAGTTTCTCAATACCAGTGACGCACTGGATTTTGAACGGATTACAGATCATCTGATCGAAAAACATGGATTTACGAATATGGAAATGCTGACCGGGTTTGACTTTATTGAAGCGTCTCACCAACGGGTTGCCGGATACCGGGCGTCCCTGGAGCGTCATGGACTCACCTACGATCCGGATAAAGTGCATTTCGGTGATTTCTGGATGAATTCCGGTGCAGAGCTTGCTGAATCCTACATCAAAAAAGACAGACCCTTTCCCCAGGCAGTGCTCTGCGGAAACGATTACATGGCTTACGGTATGCTGGACACTTTTGCAAAAAACGGAATCTGTGTGCCGGATCGCATTACGATCACAGGCTATGAGTACATTCAGGAGCGTATATACCATTACCCGATTCTGACCACCTATCAGCGCAATCGGGCGCAGTTGGGGGCGGAGGCGATCCGACTGATGCAGCAACAGCTGGACGGGCATCCGGGGACGGATTTTACCCCTCCTCCGGGCAGACTGATTCCTGGAGATTCCTGTCAATGCGGTCTGGATCCGGCACAGCTGCTTGCCGAACAGGAGCGGATCAGTCTGAAGCGCACGGATGACTTTCTAAACCTGTTCGGACAGCTGGAATTTGAATTGACCGAGTGTCGTACTATCCCGGATCTGTTACAGGTTTGTCGAAAGTATCGGTATATGCTTCGACATGCAGAGGAGGTTTATCTGTGCCTGTATGAGGACTGGTACAACGACCGGGCAGTGTCGGAAACTGTGACATGCTACAGCCTTCTGGCTCAGGAAGAGCCATTTACGATACAAAAACATGATTTGGAACGATTTTGCAGCGGTTCGGCTGCCGCATACAGCTTCAGCCCCTTGTTTTTTCTGCAAAGATCCCTGGGCTATGCGGTAATGAAGTTTCATACGCCGGAAGCCAACACCCCATTGTACCGGCACTGGCTGAAAGCAGTCAGCAACGGTCTGGAGTTTTTGCGGTTGAAAAATGATATTCAGTATCTGACTCAGTGCTGCAATCTGTCGGAATCGGTGGATAACATGACTGATATGTACAGCAAGCGTGGGTTTCACTCTGCTTTTGATGCAGCTGTTGAAACGTTCGATGCCCGAAAAGTCCATCTTGTGGTGCTGCGTGTCTGCTTGTTTGACGAAAGCTATGCCACCGAAGGCTCCAGGCAGAAGATTCAGGCGCTCCTGGCAGCATCTGACGCAGTCAAGTGCTTCTGTGCCGGCTCCCGGCTGTATGGCAGAGTCGAGGAAAACACGTTTGCCTGTGTGGTGCGTGCAGATACCGCTGACAGCCGTCTTCTTGCAGATTTGCTGGGTGCAATCCTGCTGCGGGCAGTCGGATACACCCGGTGTTACGGCACCGATTCTTTCGTATGTACTGCGCAGCTTTGTACGCCGAATTCAACTTATCAGACGGAAATGCCAAAGGCGCTGCAGGAGCTGGATCAGCTGACCAGAATCAGTGCTGCCCGGCGGACTTGTTCCCACTACCGGGAGATGCTTGCGCTGCGAAATCAGTTCTATCTGACCCCGGAGGTGTTTTTTGAAACCGACAGCACAGGACTCCCCTGTTCCTACAGTTCCGGGCACCTGCGAACGATCTATAAAGCCTGCTTTGGCGTCAACCCCCATCAGGACTGCATCAAAGGCAGGATCCTGCTTGCCCGGTATCTGCTTTTTACCACCCAGGACAGCATACAGCAGATTGCCCAGCAATGCGGCTATCGGGACAGTAAGTATTTCCTGCGTCAGTTCCGGCTGCATACGGGCATGACCCCGGTGGAATACCGCAGGGCATGCTCTTTGACGGACACATAAAAAAGACCGCAGCTTGTCCGGCTGCGGTCTTTCTGTATTGATTGAATCGGAACTTATGCCATCTGTGCGTTTTCCAGCTTTTTCTGATGCATCTTTTCCAGCAGCAGTGCGATCTTCTGGTGAGGATCGATGACGGTGCTGATGGATACATCGTGGTTGATGGCTGCGATGAAGTATGCAATATACTTGGATACGTCAACCTCGTGGAACCAGGGACGAGCCAGAAGCTCCGGACTGCGATAGGTCAGATTGGTGCCAAACACACCGTCAATATACCCATCCTGATACGCCTTGTCAAACTTTTCAAGTCCGTCGGTAAACAGACCATAGGTTGCGTAAGCAAAGATCCGGCGTGCCTTTTTGTCCTTCAGGGCATATGCCAGATCCAGCATGGACTCGCCGGAGGAAATGATATCGTCTGCGATAAACACATCCAGCCCCTCTACGGAGTTGCCCAGATACTCATGTGCCACGATGGGGTTTCTGCCGTTGACGATCCTGGAGTAATCCCGGCGCTTGTAGAACATACCCATGTTGACACCCAGAACGGAAGCGTAGTACATATTCCGGTTCAGCGCACCCTCGTCCGGGCTGATAACCATAAACTTGTCCGGCGCAATGTCAAAGTCCGGAATACACTTGAACATAGCCTTGAGCACCTGGTAAGAGGGCATTACGTTGTCAAAGCCCATCAGCGGTACTGCATTGTGTACCCGAGGATCGTGTGCATCAAAGGTGATGATATTGGAAACGCCCATGGATTCCAGTTCCTGCAGTGCGCATGCACAGTCCAGGGATTCACGGAAGTTGCGACGATGCTGTCTGCCGCCGTAGAGGATCGGCATGATGACGTTGATCCGGTGTGCTTTGCCGGATGCAGCCTGGATGATGCGCTTGAGATCCTGGTAGTGATCGTCCGGGGACATGGAATTTTCCCTGCCGAACATCTTGTACTTGCAGTTGTAATTTCCCACGTCTACCAGAATGAACAGATCCTTGCCCCGGACGGTGGACTTGATCAGACCCTTGCCGTCTCCGGAAGCAAAACGGGGGCACTCGGAACCGATGAGGAATCCATCCGGATTCTCCTCCTCGTTTACGAGCCAGCGCATCAGGTACCCGTTGATCTTGTCACCAAGCTCCGTTGCGCTTTCTGTGGCGATCAGCCCCAGGGGTGCTACGCCTTTCTGTGAATCGAACAAAACCTCATTTGCTCCAGCTGTCATGCTTGCACGCTCCTTCAAAAATTATTTACAAAACTTTTCAATATAGTGATCGATATCACTCTGAATGATCTTGCGGGCAACCTCTGCGTTTTCTACTTCGTTCACGGCAGTGGTCTTGTTCTCCAGTTCCTTGTAGACCCGGAAGAAGTGGGACATTTCATCAAACACATGCCGGGGAAGCTCGCTGATGTCGTGGTACATATTATAATTGGGATCATTGAACGGGATTGCAATGATCTTATCGTCCATATGACCGCTGTCCATCATGCGGATCACGCCGATGGGATAGCAGCGCACCAGGGTCATCGGATACAGTCGCTCAGAACAGAGCACCAGAACATCCAGCGGGTCGTTGTCGTCAGCATATGTGCGGGGAATCAGACCGTAATTTGCGGGATAATGGGTTGAGGTATGCAGAATTCGGTCAAGCATAATCAGTCCGGTTTCTTTGTCAAGCTCGTACTTTTTCTTGCTCCCCTTTGGGATTTCAATGACCGCCACAAAATCATCAGAGTTGATGCGTTTGGGACTGATATTGTGCCAAATGTTCATAGTAACCCTCTTTTCTCGGTTCTCATAGACCTACATTATTATAGTATACCAGTAATTTGTGATTTGTCAATTCCGGCAATGGCTTTTTGGTACATATGCCAATTTTGTCCCGGATTTGTGTCGAAATTTGTTGTGACAGTCGGCAAAAAAGCATGGCTATTTGCGTTTCAGCGGTTGCACAACGGCAGATTTTGTGTTATACTAGAAATTGTATTGTAAAACGATCCAGGAAAGCCTGTTAAAGATACAAAAAAAGAAAGGAACAATCAATATGGAAGAACAGATTCAGTCTGCGATTACACAGACAAAGCAGATTATCCGGGAGGTGAAAAAGGCTGTAGTCGGCAAGGATGAGACCGTGATTAAAGTACTGCTGGCAATGCTGGCTGGCGGACACATTCTGATCGAGGATATTCCCGGTGTGGGAAAAACCACTCTGGCGTTGGCTATTTCCAAGGCAATGCACCTTGTCCACCATCGGATGCAGTTTACACCGGATGTGATGCCGGCAGATGTGACCGGGTTTACCATCTACAACAAACAGACCGGCAGCTTCGACTACAAGCCCGGTGTGGTAATGTGCAACCTGTTTCTGGCGGATGAGATCAACCGTACCTCCAGCAAGACCCAGTCTGCCTTGCTGGAGGTCATGGAGGAGGGCAGTGTTACCATTGACGGCGTGACCCGGGTGCTGCCCAAGCCCTTTCTCGTGATCGCAACCCAGAATCCCATCGGCTCCGTAGGTACCCAGATGCTGCCGGAATCCCAGTTGGATCGGTTCATGATCAAGCTGAACATGGGCTATCCGGATTTACAGAGCGAGGTGGATATTTTAAAAGCACGGCACAGTGAGAACCCCATTGACCATGTGCATCAGGTTGCCTCGGCAGAGGATATTGTGCGGCTGCAGCGGCAGACCGAGCAGATCTATGTGGATGACAGGATCTACAACTACATCGCAAGTCTTGCCCAGGCAACCCGGCAGCACCAGATGCTGCGACTTGGCATCAGTCCCCGGGGCACGCTGGCGCTGACTGCCGCCGCAAAGGCAACGGCGCTGCTCCGGGGTAGGGATTACGTTACATCGGACGATGTGCGTTTTATGCTGCGGGATGTATTCGCACACCGTCTGTTGCTCAGCACCAAGGCCCGGATGCAGGAGATCACAGTGGAGCAGGTCATCGGAGATGTGGTGCGGCAGGTGCCTGTTCCTGTCATTGGTGATGAAATATGATCCTGGCGAAGCTTGCATACTGTCTGCTGCTGGTGGGTCTGATGTTTTTCTTCCTTCTGTTTAAGGATACGCTTAGTCTGATCCTGCTGCTGTGTATTTTCCTGCTGCCCGGGTTTTCCTGGCTGTGGCTCCGGATCGCCGGCAGCAGACTCCGGATCCGGCTGCTTTGTCCTTCCGGCACCCTGCCAGCCGGGGAACAGATTGAATTGCAGCTTTTTTTGCAGAATCCGTGTATTCTGCCGATTCCCCATGCCGTGTTCCGGATCCGGTATCGGAACAAACTGGCACAGCAGGACGAAACCATTCTGGTGTCCACCGGTCTGCCAGCCAGAAGCAGTCAGACCATCGGCTTGCAGCTGCTGCCGGAATACTGCGGTTGTCTGCGGGCGGAGATCACCCAGATCCGGCTGTATGACATGCTCCGGATGTTCCGGATCCGGATTTCTGCGCCCCCGGCACAGGAATTGTGGATCATGCCCCATATCTGGCCCATGCAGCCGGTGTCTGGGCAGGTGCTTTCCCAGGACAGCGAGAATGAAACCTTCTCCCAGTATCGATCCGGAGATGATCCTTCGGAGGTATTCGGGCTGCGGGATTATCACCCCGGTGACAGGCTGAATCGGATTCACTGGAAACTCAGTGAAAAGAATACGGGACTGATCGTCAAGGAATTCAGTCTGCCCATCGGACAGGCTGCTGTGTTGTTTGCGGAGTGGAAGCAAAGTCCCCTGCCGATGCAGCATGCCTTGCTGGAGTCCCTGATTTCCGTTTCTGTCGCCTTTTCTGAGTCGGAGCATCCTCACAATCTGTGCTGGTTTGATCCCCCAGGCGAACGGCTGGTGACGGTCCCTGTATCCGATGCGTCGATCTATGAAGGCATCCGGCGACTGATGTCCACTCCCACCCATACGCTTTCCTCCACGCTGCACTGCATAGACCCGGACAGAAGCATTTCTCATCTGATTTATTTTACAGCCGGTGTACAGCCGGAGCAGTTGGTTCAGCTGGAACAGCTGCACGCCGACCGGATCACGGTGATTTCCGTGAATGCCGACGAGGAGGACGCTGCTTGCTTTCAACGGACAGCGGCCGCCTTTCCACAGATGGAGCTTTGCGCGGTTTCTCCGGGATGCGTTGGAGTTGCCTTGCGGGAGGTGATTTTATGAAACAGTCCGCTTCGGAAAGCGGGATCCAGCTGCTGTCTGCGCCCCGCATGTCCACATCGCCACCGGGCAAACAGCGCAGCATGATCTATACCATGCTGCTGGCTCTGCTTGGAATCAGCTCTACCTTTGCAGTTTTTTTGTCCATGTTCGATCTGCAAGTCAACTATTCAATGCTGATCGGAGGCATTCTGCTGTGCTGGGTGGTTTCCTCCGTGTTCTGCATCATGGGCAAACGCTGGGCATTGGGACTGATCCCCACCCTGATCGGCGGAGAACTGCTGCTGGTAAAATACTGGTCTCTGGCGGTGGACGGCTATTGTTATGTGTTCAACACCATTTATCAGCGTGTGCATTTTACAGAAGAACTGCGCTACACCGGTTTGACCTATCAGAACCAGATGCAGGCAACAACGGCACTGCTGCTGTTCTGTATGCTGTTTCTGGGCGTTCTGACCTGCTTTTTCACCATTGCCCGTCCCAACGCAGTGATCTGTTTTGTGCTGACCGGCGCACTGCCGGAAATCGGCTTGTACTATGGCGTGGCACCCTCCTACCCGGCGTTTGCCTGTCTGCTTGCATACTGGGTGGGGATTCTGGCACAGGATCGCGCCTTTTCCACACTGCATTTGCGGAGCAGGCGTATGCACCAGTATCATGCCAAGGAGCCACTGCGCCGACAAGTGGGCGTTCAGACGGCGCTGACCGGACTGGTTCTGATCCTTGTGCTGTTTTCTGCCGTGACCGCCGGGTTAAACTGGAGTCATTTTTCCCGTTCTGAACAGCTGGACGCCTGGCGCATGCAGATCAAAAGCGGATTAAAGCGCATTACCCTGCCTAAGGAACTGGAGGTCGATACACCGGCTCCCTCCCCTTTCAAATTTGCGCCAAGTACATCCACGCCGGATACCTTTACACTGGGCAGGCTGAATGGGATCCGGTTTACCTATGAGCCCATGGTTCAGCTGCGCTATTTTTCGGTGCCGGACTATGACCTGTATCTGAAAAGCTATGTGGGATCCAAATATGAAAACAACACCTGGTCAGCTCTGACTGAGGCGCAATACCAACGGCTTGAGCAGATGCAATCTGCCGGAAAAACCGATTCTGCACAGACGATGCTGTATCAGTTTATTGAAAACCGTGTTCGCACAGCGGATATGCGTCTGAACACGATGGAGATCAGTCCGGTTCCGCCAGCATCGGATATTGCCTATACCCCATACCCGTTTGTCACGCCATATGATACCAATCTTCTGGAGCCCTACCACGATGGAGCATGCAAGCGGCTCTATCCGCAGTCCTATAGCGTAGAGTATCTGCTGGATGATTATGTGAATTTCAACTTTCTGTATTTCGCCAGTATGGAACTGGATGAGAATCCGGAACAGCTGAATGAGTGGGAGCCTAGCTATCAGAAATTTGTCTATGATTCCTACCTGGATGTGCCGGATACAGAAGCCATGCAGCGTGTTCAGACAGCATACGCTGACCGATTGAACAATGATATTGGAAGGGCGGACAGTTATGCCTCCCACACAGACATGGTTCTGCGGGAAGTGGATGATATCTACAGTGCCATTACGGAAAATTGCACCTATACTCTGACGCCCGGATCTGTACCGACAGGACGGGAGCTTATAGAATATTTTCTTCTGGAAAGTCACCAGGGATACTGTGCCTACTTTGCCACTGCCGGCGTTATGCTGTGCCGAATGGCTGGTATTCCGGCACGGTATGTGGAGGGAGTTGCCGTGTCCCAGGATATGCTTTCCGATGCATCGGAATTTTCTGGTTCCATGGAGAGGACATTGGTGATAGATGACAGCCATGCGCACGCCTGGGCGGAGATCTATCTGGATGGCATCGGGTGGATCCCCTATGACTTTACTCCCGGCGGTGCAAACTCCAACCAATTGGCGTTACAGGTCACCACAGCCGCAACCACCACAACCACCCAGACCACGACGCATGTTACCACAACTGTACCGGTGCATACCCAGACCAGCACAGCCGACAGTTCTACCGGCACACAGAGAAACAACTCCGGCTCTACCTCCCTTTTCAGGGCTTTGCTGTTGATCCTGACAGTGCTTGCAGTAGCGATTTTGTTGCCTTGTGGCATCTGGAAGTATCTGCATCGTCGGGCTAATCGAATCTGGAAAAAAAGAACAGCAGTCTTTGCATCCAGAGACACAAATGCTGCTGTGATTGGCGCTTATCAATATCTGCTGCGGCTGCTGAAACAGATGGGCTTGACACCGGGCAATGAAACGCCCACCAGCTTTGCCGCCAGGGCAGAAGAAGCATGCCCTTATCTGTCCGCAGATACGCTGACCCGTGCTGCGTCCATAGCGGAATATGCGGATTTGAGTGAGCATACTGTTTCTGAGGAGGATCGGGAATTTGTCACGGAGCTTGCCATGCAGCTGCAAAAAGCATACGGCTCAGACTGTACCCGGTTCCAGCAGTTCCGGCTCCGTTTCCTATGGTGCTTGATTCAGTAGTTCCAGTACATCCGGCAGGAACAGCCGGAAGGCGGTGGGCAGCGAATACTGCCCCTGCAGCGCATCCGCATCTGCCCATACAAACCCATCGGATTGGTGCAGACACCGGAAAAAGTAACAGGTCATATGCCACTCAATGTGGGTAAAGATGTGGACACGCTCCTGGGATTGGAGCAAAGCGGTCGGGTGTACACCCATCTCCTCCCCCCAGGCAATTGCCTCCTCCGGGGTGCATGTGTGTGGCAGATTGGGAAACTCCCAAAGCCCTGCCAGCAATCCCTTATCCTCACGCTTTCGCACGGCGGCTGCATCGCCGCACAGAAACACAAATACGGTTCTGTGCTCGATGCGCCGCTTCTTTTTTTCTGCCCGTACCGGAAGCTGCTCCACAGTTTGCTGCTCATGGGCGATGCAAAGTTCCCGTACAGGACATGCATCACATCGGGGCGCACCATTGGGTACGCATACCGTTGCCCCCAGTTCCATCAGTGCCTGGGTCAGCATGCCGCATTGTCCTGCCGGATACACCGCCGCCAACTGCTCTGTGAACCGTTGCTTGACCTTTGGCAGATCCACGCAGCTGTGATCGTTCAGTATTCTCGACATGACCCGCAGCACATTTCCGTCCACTGCCGGGGTGGGCTGTTCAAAGCAAATGGACGCAATGGCACCGGCAGTGTAGGGACCGATGCCGCTGAGCTTCCGGATCTTAGCATATTCCCCTGGAAATACACCGCTATGCTCCGTCATGATCTGTCGGGCTGCCTTTTGCAGATTCCGCACCCGGTTGTAGTAGCCCAGTCCCTCCCACAGCTTCAGAAGCTGTTCTTCGGGCGCATCAGCGAGGGCGGCAATATCCGGCAGTGCCTGCAAAAATCGCCGGTAATAGCCCTTCACTGCCTCAACCCTGGTCTGTTGGAGCATGATCTCCGACAGCCACACATGGTATGGCTCCTGATCCTGCCGCCAGGGAAGATCCCGTGCGTGAGCCGGATACCAGGCAAGCAATTTTTCCACGGATTCGGATAAAAGCTGATTTGTACGCATAAAATACTCCTTGATACAGCAACACCGCAGGGCAGAACATACCCTGCGGTGTTCTCTTATTCCGGCATGATCTTGAGTACACCGATCTCCGGACGATTGAGAAAACGAATGGGAATATTGGGATAGTTTCCGATCCCGGAGGTGACGAACAGCTTGCCGGTGCCGCAGGGGAAGATCCCTTTGTCGTAAACTGTGCCTGCATTTCCCAGTACCTCCGGCAGCCAGATGCCGTCGTCATACACAGGCCCCAGGAATGGCAGTTGTACCACACCTCCGTGGGTGTCACCGCACAGTACCAGATCTGCTCCGAAGGGGGCATATTTTTCTGGTACAGGAATATGAGCAAGCAGAATGGAGTAAACCTCCGGATCCGGCAGCTCGAAGGCATTGGTCAGATCAAAGGTAGGAGAAAAATATGCATTGTCAATGCCGTAGATTTCCAGTATGGTGGAGCCGATCTGCACCCGTTCCTGCTTGTAGTCCATCACATGAATGCCTGCTGCCCGGAGAGCATCCATGTAGGCATAGGTGCGGTCGTGCTCGCCGGGCACATAGTATACCTTGTCCGGATGCTGGGCAGCAATTTTTTTCATCAGCGCCAGCGCCCGGTCGCAGCTTTTGCCGCTGGGCTGATCTGTGTACATATCCCCCAGAATACAGACAAGATCCGGATCGATCCGCTTCAGATCTCCAAGAATCGTTTCCGGCTGGATCCCCAGCCAGCTGGCGTGGTAATCGCTCAGAGCGGCTATGGTGATCTCGTTGGTCACCTTTGGGCTGGTGATCTCCTCCCTGGTGGTTTTCAAGGTAAAGTTGTTGAATAACCACAGCAGCACCAGGATCAGAAAAAAGACCCGCCGCTTGGTATGTTTTTTTTTCGGTTTTGGTGTAGAGGCTGCTTCATCCGGAGCAGCCGGTGTTACGGATTCGCTCATAGAAAGTCCCCCTTTCCGGGCTACTGCGGGATATTGTGTACATCCACCTGGGGGAAGGGAATACTGATCCCGTTGGCATCAAACTGCTTCTTCACGTTTTCCAGTAACGTATACCGAAGTTCCCAGTAGTTGGAACTGTCCACCCACACATAGGTAAAGATGATAATGGCACTGTCGTCCTGTCTGCCCATCCGTACCAGGGGTTCCGGCTCCTTCAGAGCAATCTCTGATTCGTTGATGGTTTGCCGGATCAGATTTCGTGCCTTATCAAAATCGCTTTCATAGCTGATGGAAAACTCCAGATCCAGTCGGCGCAGCTTCTTTTCCGTGTAGTTGGAGATCACGGAGGCGGAGATGGTACCATTGGGGATGTAGACCGTCTTATTGTCCGGCGTAATGATCCGGGTGTACAGGATCCCTACGGATTCTACCGTGCCGCTGACGCCGGAGGTTTCGATATAGTCCCCTGCCTTGAAGGGCTTGGAAAAGAGGATGATGAACCCTCCTGCCAGATTGGACAAGCTGTTTTGCAGCGCCAGACCAATGGCAAGCCCTGCCGCACCGATCACTGCCACAATGGAGCTCATGGGTACCTTGAGAATGGACAGGCAAATTACGATCAGCACCGTGTACAGGATTACCCGGATCAGGGACTGGAAAAAGCCAATGGCAGTATCGTCAATGTTGGAGCGCTTCATGCCCCGCTTCACAGCTTTTTGCAGCAGCTTTGCCAGCAGAGCTCCGATGATAAATACCACCACCGCCACAAGCACAGTTGGAATTGCATCCTGGATCTTTTGCAGGATGCCGCTGAAAAAGGATGTGGTTTGTTCCACCACAGCTTCGGTTTCGTCAATGGTGTTACTGATTTCCATAGCGGTTATGCCTCCTTCCATGCATGCACGGCGTCCAGGATCTGTGCCGGTGTCTCTGCAAGCTGTTCCGCCCCGGCCTCCGTCAGTTCCTCTGCTGTCCGGAACCCCCAGATACAACCGATGCTGTGAGTACCGGCTGCTTTGGCGGTGCGGATATCCACGTTGCTGTCTCCAATCATAACGGTTTCAGCCGGAGTTGCGCCGAACTGCTCCATTGCTGCCTGTAAAATTGCCGGATCCGGCTTCACAGGTCTGCCGTCAATCTTTCCACTGACCAGATCAAACAGAGCCGTGCCGAAGAAATGCTCCACGATCTCCCGGGTAAATAGTTCGGTTTTGTTGGATGCAACCGCCAGCAGGATCCCCTCATCCTTCAGATGATGCAGCAGGGACTTGATGCCCGGATAGGGGCGGGTCTGGTCAGCATAATGAGTGTTGTAATATTCAGAAAAGAGGGCATACTGTCGGTCTGCATACTCCTTGGCATCCTCCGGCAGCACCCGTTCACACAGCTTCCGGACGCCGTTTCCTACAAAATAGCGAAACTTTTCAGTGGGATGCTCCGGAAAGCCCAGGGTGCGAAGTCCATAGTTGGAGGCGGCAGCCAGGTCAGCCAGGGAGTTGACCAGCGTGCCGTCCAGATCAAATACAGCCAGACGTATCATCATGATTCCTTCTTTCAGCGGATCAGCTTTGCCAGCCGTCCGGAGTATTCCGCCCGGAACTGGGCAAAGGTATCGGTTTCAATGGCGGAGCGGATCCGTTCCGTCAGGGTGTTGTAAAAATACAGGTTGTGCATCACTGCCAGTCTGCCTGCCAGCATTTCCTTTGCCTTGAACAGGTGCCGGATGTATGCCCGGGAGTAGTGTCTGCATGCGGGACAGTCGCAGTGTTCGTCAATGGGGCGGTCGTCCGTTTCATAGCACTGGTTGGTCAGATGCATGATGCCGTTCCAGGTGAATACGGTTGCATGTCGGGCGTTTCGGCTGGGCATGACGCAGTCGAACATATCGATGCCCCGGGCGACTCCCTCAATGATGTTGGAAGGAGTACCTACCCCCATCAGATACCGGGGCTTGTGCTCCGGCATGTGGGGTACCACTACATCCAGAACGTGATACATTTCCTCCGTAGGCTCCCCCACAGCCAGACCGCCCACAGCATAGCCATCCAGATCCAGTTCCCGAATCTGCTTCATATGCTCCACCCGCAGGTCATCGAAGGTGCATCCCTGGTTGATGCCAAACAGCAGTTGGTGGGGGTTGATGGTGTCCGGCAGGCTGTTGAGCCGTGCCATTTCCGCCTTACAGCGCTGGAGCCACCGGGTGGTACGGGCGCAGGATTGCTTGGCGTAGGCATAGGTTGCGGGATTCTCCACACATTCATCAAACGCCATGGCAATGGTAGAACCCAGGTTGGACTGGATCCGCATGCTTTCCTCCGGTCCCATGAAAATGCGCCGTCCGTCAATGTGGGACTGGAAGTACACGCCCTCCTCTTTGATGCGCCGCAGCTTTGCCAGGGAGAATACCTGGAAGCCGCCGCTATCGGTGAGAATGGGGCGATCCCAGTTGATGAATTTATGCAGACCGCCCATTTTCCGGATCACCGTGTCCGTGGGCCGCAGATGCAGATGATAGGTGTTGCAGAGCTCCACCTGGCATTTCAGTTCCTTGAGATCCATGGTGGAAATGCCGCCCTTGATGGCACCGGCAGTGCCTACATTCATGAAACAGGGTGTCTGAAAGGTACCGTGTACGGTATCCACCGTGCCTCTCCGGGCAAGTCCCTCCTGCTTTAATAGTTTGTACATAATACGCTCCTTGCTGTGTTGGTTACCGGATGAAGCATGCGTCCCCGAAGCTGAAGAACCGGTATTTTTCTTCAACAGCTGTCTTGTAGGCACGCATGGTATTGTCGTAGCCGAGAAAAGCGGAAACCAGCATAATCAAGGTGCTTTCCGGCAGATGGAAGTTTGTAATCAGTCCGTCCATGACCTTGAACTGATAGCCAGGATAGATGAAAATGTCCGTGTACCCTTCGCAAGCCTGGATCTTGCCAAAAAAGGTGGCGATGCTCTCCACCGTCCGGCAGGAGGTGGTGCCTACGCAGATGACCCGTCCCCCAGCTGCCTTGGTCTGGTTGATCAGATCTGCCGTTTCCTGGGACATGGCGTAATGCTCACTGTGCATTTTATGCTGCAGTACATCATCTTCCTTTACGGGACGGAAGGTACCCAGTCCCACATGTAGGGTCACATAGGCAAGGCGTACGCCTTTGTCCTGTAACTGCTGCAGCATTTCCTTTGTGAAATGCAGCCCGGCGGTGGGGGCAGCTGCGGAGCCAAGTTCCCGGGAGTAGACAGTCTGGTAGCGCTCTTTGTCCTGGAGCTTTGCCTTGATATAGGGAGGCAGAGGCATTTGCCCCACATCCTCCAGGGCGGTAAAGAAGTTCCCCTCGCAGGTAAACTGCACCAGTCGATTTCCGTCTTCCTTGACCTCCACTACCTCGCCGATGAGCCTGCCGCCGCCGAAGGAAAACCGGGTGCCAACCTTGGCTTTTTTGCCCGGACGGCAGATCAGCTCCCACAGCTTATCCCCTTTCTGCTCCAACAGCAGAAATTCAATAAAGGTGCCATTGTCTATTTTCTCTCCGTACAGGCGAGCAGGAATGACACGGCTGTCGTTGAGTACCAGTAAGTCACCTTCCTGGAGCATATCGCATAGATTATAGAAATGCTGATGGGAAACAGCACCGGTTTCCCGGTCGATTACCATCAGGCGGGACTGATTCCGGGGCTCGATCGGGGTCTGGGCGATCAGTTCCTCCGGCAGATCATAATAAAAATCAGATTTTTTCATTGATTTCTCCTGGCTTTTTTAAATTCATATTGACAAGCAAAAAAATAAATGCTATGATTGTAATTGAATAAGGTAGAGGTGCGGTTAAGAAGAGTATGCATTGCACAGAATACGGATAGTATTCAGCGGAACAGCCATTCCGGTGCATGCAGAAAGGCAAAACCGCCGAAGAGGGTGCCCGGCAACGCATCTTCTGGGCACAGGCTGAACAAGCTTGTGACTGTCATCATGGATTGATGGAGCGCTATCGGCATATAGATCACTTCCGCTGATGTATATGCCAATACTTCTATTATATCTTATGATGGGCCGGTTTTCAACCGGTTTTTTTCATATTATACACTTTTCACAAATTAACACAAGGAGCGAATGAAAAATGAAGCAATACAATGTAGGTATCATTGGTGCAACGGGCATGGTTGGTCAGCGTTTTGCAACGCTGCTGGAGAATCATCCCTGGTTCCGGGTAAAGGTGCTGGCTGCATCCCCCCGTTCTGCCGGAAAGACCTATGAAGAGGCAGTGGGAAGCCGCTGGGCGATGACCACACCGATGCCTGCTGCAATGAAGGATATGATCATGATGGACGCAACTGCGGACATAGAGAAGATTGCATCCCAGGTGGACTTTGTGTTCTGCGCAGTAGATATGAAAAAGGACGAGATCAAGAAGCTGGAGGAAGCATACGCTAAGGCTGAGTGCCCGGTGGTTTCCAACAACTCCGCAAACCGTTTTACACCGGATGTGCCCATGGTGGTTCCGGAGATCAATCCGGAGCATATTGAAATCATTGATGCACAGCGGAAGCGGCTGGGTACCAAGCGGGGCTTCATTGCGGTCAAGTCCAACTGCTCCATCCAGAGTTATGTTCCTGCCCTGCACCCCCTGCGGAAGTACGGCTTGAAGCATGTGCTGGCATGCACCTATCAGGCAATTTCCGGTGCCGGCAAGACCTTCAAGACCTGGCCGGAAATGGTGGATAACCTGATTCCCTACATTGGCGGTGAGGAAGAAAAGTCTGAGCAGGAGCCGTTGAAGGTATGGGGCACCATCGAAAACAATCAGATTGTCAAGACGGCGACACCCTCCATCACCACCCAGTGCCTGCGTGTGCCGGTACAGGATGGCCACACTGCCGCTGTATTCGTTTCCTTTGAAAACAAGCCCTCCAAGGAGGAGATCCTCCAGTGCTGGAAGGCATTTTCCGGCGTGCCCCAGGAACTGGAGCTGCCCTCTGCACCGAAGCAGTTCCTCCATTACTTCGAGGAAAATGACCGGCCCCAGGCGAAGCTGGACCGGAACCTGGAGAATGGCATGGCAATTTCCATCGGCCGTCTGAGAGAGGATACACAGTACGATTACAAGTTTGTATGCCTGTCCCACAACACACTCCGGGGCGCAGCAGGCGGCGGTGTTTTGCTGGCTGAGCTTCTGGCTGCTAAAGGGTATTTTGATTGATGAGAAACGTATTTATCAGTGCAGAAAATGACACGCTTTTGATCTCTTTGCTGAATCTGCGCAATCCCAATGCGCTGATCTCCGCATCTGATTTTGTGGATTTTTCCATGAACGAACCCCGGGAGCTTCCCTATGTATCCGATTATCTGGTAGATTTTGACGAAACCGTTGAGGAGCTTCGCCGTTTCATCGGCACAAGCGTCTACAAGGGCTTTATGAAGCTGGATTATCTGATCGTGCTGCCGGACGACTGCACCAATGTGGAAAGTGCGGCACTGGACAATATGCTCCACTTCTGTGGCGCCAAGGACTGCATCAGCGAAAATCGTGCCTTTCTGCTTTCTAAAAAACCGGAATATCTGGCAGTGACTGAATCCAAGCGCTGTGTCACCGTGACGCATGTCACAGCGGATGCGCCGGAAACAGAACAGGTGTTCCTGGACGTTAACAGCTGCACAAAGGAAACCATTCAACAGGCATGCAAGGTGCTTGATGAGCTTGGGGAGCTGCCTGTGTATACCTACGGACTCCGGGCGGATTTTCAGGTCGGAACCCCGGTTTCCATCGAAAAGATCATGCGGAATTTCGTATCCATCCAATAAAGGCAGCAACGCACGGGGCTTGTGCGGTATGCCTGAATTGTTTTTGAAAGGAATGAGTACCTATGAAGAACACCATTTTTACCGGTGCCGGCGTTGCCATTGTGACTCCGTTCAATCTGGACGGAACTGTAAACTATGAAGAGTTTGCCATGAACCTGGATTACCAGATCGACAACGGAACGGATGCCATCATCGTCTGCGGCACCACCGGTGAATCGGCGACCCTGTCGGACGAGGAGCATGTGGAGTGCATTCGCTTTGCTGTGGAGCATGTCAACAAGCGGATCCCGGTCATTGCCGGTACGGGCAGCAATGATACGGACTATGCGGTTCAGCTGTCCCAGGAGGCTGAAAAGTGCGGCGCTGACGGGCTGCTGCTGGTGACACCCTATTACAACAAGACCAGCCAGGCTGGATTGGTTGCACATTTCACCATGATTGCCAATAGCGTCAATATCCCCATCATCCTCTACAATGTTCCTTCCCGTACAGGTATGAATATTGCAATTGACACGTACACGCAGCTTGCGGGTCACAAGAATATTGTGGCGGTCAAGGAAGCCAGCGGAAACATTTCCTACGTTGCAAAGCTGTTTGAGCGCTGTGGAGATCAGCTGGATATTTACAGCGGCAACGATGATATGATTGTACCGGTGATGTCTCTGGGCGGTGCAGGCGTCATTTCCGTTCTGTCCAATATCCTGCCCCGGGAGACACATGAGATCACACAGTTCTGTCTGAAGGGTAATTTCAAGTCTGCCACTGCTTTACAGCTGAAGTATCTGGAGCTGATCAACGCTCTGTTCTCTGAAGTCAATCCGATTCCGATCAAGGAAGCTATGAATCTGATGGGCATGAACGTGGGCAGCTGCCGGATGCCGCTTGTAAGAATGAGCAGCGAAAATCTGACCACTCTGGTGGCTTGTCTGCAAAAGCACAAGCTGATTCCGGAACTTTAAAGTAAAATGCCGCTGCATGTCCTATGCAGCGGTTTTTCAAAAAGGAGAAACTACATATGACGAATATTACAATATGCGGTGCCAACGGGAAAATGGGGCACACTATTTACCAGTGTGTGCAGGAACGAGCCGATTGCAGGATCATCAGCGGTATTGACCTGAACACCACCGCCTATGCAGACTTTCCCATCGTTTCCAAGCCGGAGGAACTGCCGGAAAAGCCGGATGTGATCGTGGACTATTCACACCCTTCCACTCTGGAAGGATTGCTGGCATACTGCCTGTCCACCGGCACCGCCGCTGTATTTGCTACCACCGGTTATACGGACGAACAGATCGCTTCCATCAAGGAAGCGGCAAAGCAGATCCCGGTTTTCTTCTCCTGGAATATGTCTTTGGGCATCAACCTGCTGGTGAGCCTGGCGAAGAAGGCAACTGCTTTGCTGGGGGATCAGTTTGATGTGGAGATCATCGAAAAGCATCACAACCAGAAGATTGATGCACCCAGTGGTACGGCGCTGATGATTGCAAATGCCATCAACGAAACCATGGCAGTACCCCATCAGTATGTCTATGACCGCCACTCCAGACGCTGCAAGCGGGATAAAAACGAGATCGGCATTCACGCCATCCGGGGCGGTACCATTGTAGGCGAGCATGAGGTGCTGTTTGCCGGGCACGACGAAACCATTACCATTTCCCACTCTGCCGCATCCAAGGGCGTGTTTGCTGTGGGATCCATCAACGCCGCTGTATTTTTGCAGGGCAAAAAAGCGGGCTTGTATGATATGAATGATTTGATCAACGAACGAGGCTAAAGCAAAGCATCCGCTGTAGCATCATATGCAGCGGATGTTTTTTATGCGATATCCAAAGCATCATCTCAGAAAGCGCAAAAACAGTTGACAAAAGAGGAATTCTGTAGTATAATAAATGCATTGCCGCTGTGGTGGAATTGGTAGACACAAGGGACTTAAAATCCCTCGGGGTAAAACCCGTACCGGTTCAAGTCCGGTTAGCGGCACCAATGAAAGAATGTCGATTTTACGGCATTCTTTTCTTATTTTCTGACTAATTTGGTAGAAAAGTTTCTTGTGAATGAGCGTTTTTCTACCGGATTTCTACCAAATTTTCTACCAAAATCGCTGCTTTTTTCAATTTCACTTTCATTTTTGGTCTTAGCACAAAAGATTTTTATCCCCCGTGTCAAGTTGACTTGATTGACTTTTTTTACTTTTTTTTATAATGCCGCCGTGGTAGAATGGGTAGACGATCGGCACACTATTATCGCAGGTTCTCAGGTTGAGGACTTGCGACTTTTTTTGCCCTCAGAACCTTTATCATGGATAGCCTGCTCCGTATCTGCACTGTCTCCACCCAACACTTTGGCGATAGTCTCCGCAGACTCCACTTTGGAATGAAAGTCGAGGTGACTATAAAAATTGGCTGTAACATTAAATGTTGAATGTCCGAGCCACTCCTGGATCGCCTTCATGGATACTCCGTTTGCAAGCAGCAGACTGGCACATGAATGACGAAGATCATGGAATCGAATATGTTTGAGCTTATTTTTCTGAATGATGTACTTGAAGTGAGAAGTCACAAAGTTTGGCGTGATCAGCTTACCGAAGTTGTCACGGCACACAAAGCCGTCATATTCCCTGTCAAAGTCTTTACCGAGGAGCTTCGAGTAGTATTCTTCAAGAGTTTTGCGTTCGATCAGCATCTGTTCAATATGAGGAATCAAGGGAAAGGTTCTTACACTGGACTCAGTTTTAAGCTGATTTTCGACAAAGATCATTTCTTTGCCGCTGCCATAAGTGCTGGAGACCTTACGGCGAACCGTGAGTTTCTTTTCTTCAAAGTTGACGGAATCCCACTTCAAACCGATAATCTCGCTCTTGCGAAGTCCGTAGTAGGCTGCAATATGTACCACAAGTTCAAGTCTGTCGCCCTTGAATACTTCAAAGAGCTGTTCCAACTCGTCCTTGTTGTAGAAATTGGCTTCAAACTTCTGGATCTTCGGCAGTTCAACTTTATCTGCAACGTTTATATCGAGCATATCCATTTTTACAGCATATTTTAGTGCTTTGTGGATATTGGCGTGGTAATGCTTTACCGAATTGCCCGAAAGACCGCTGTTGTACTTATCGTTATAGAACTGCTGAAGCTGTAAAGCTGTCAGGTTGCCGAGAAGAAGATGCGGATAACGCTCGTCAAAATAGTTTTTGATCCTGGTGATATAGCGAGTGTAGCTCTGATGAGAGGTTCGGGCGAGTGTCGGTTTGATCGTTTCAAGCCAGTAATCAAGAAATGCCGTGAACTCAAAACCTGTCTTGCATTCAGCATCATCACTGAGGATCTCCTCGCTGAGTTCTGTCTTTTCCTTTTCCTTTGGAGCTTCCTTGACTTTTGTTAATCTGCCTGTGAGAAACTCCTCATAGAACTTTGCTACAATGACGTTCACCTTTGCTGTCAGTGCTTTATAAGAGCAGTCAGCAGGCAAATCGGTCGTGACCCATTTTCTCTTACGCTTGCCACTGTCGTCCTTGAAATCAAAGACAACATAGTTTTTGCCTTTCTTATCGGCAATAATGTACTTAAAAGGCAGACTTGCTTTCATTATATTACCCTCCTTATGTCGAAAGCGGCGGTCTGCGCGATTGACCTCATAACTCTATTGTAGCGCGAAACAAGGCCATTTGCAAGCGTTTTCCTACCACTTCTACTAAATTTGACACAAGGGACATTTCTACCAGTTATTTTTGTGCGCATTGCAGAACGAAATCTATAACCGTAACTTTTGCGACCTTGATCGTTCTACCACAAGGAATTTTTTTGAGCTGTCCTTCCTTGACAAGCTGATAAACCTTTTTCTTTCCATAGCCGAGAATTTCACATAAGTCCTTCACTTCCAGTATCTCAGGATATTCGCTATACATATTCTTATATACAACTTCAAGCGGTATTGAATCCATAGGACATAACCTCCTTCCTGTCAGAAAAAGAAACTGAAAAAGCGTAGATGTTCCATATTCTATTGTCAAGATACAAAGTGCATCGTTGTCAGTTATTTTTATGCCTGATATTTGATGTACTGTTGGCAGCTTCCCACTCAGATCAAGAGGAAGCTCCCGACAGCATATCAGCTGCCAAACAAAGCTAAGGGGACTGTGCGGCAAATGGAAAAACCGTACCGTCCCTTATCACAGAGGATAGTTATGTCAGCAAGTGATCCGTACCCTTATCAAACGTCAGTGGTATGAACCCCTCTATATATCAACCGAGGATTTTGCAAAATCGGGAAAGTTTTTCCCATATTTCTTTCTCCAAAAAGAAAAAATCAGCGTTCTGCACATATTTATTCATTCATTTTCGTGCAAGATAATATACTCTTTGAGCTTCTGCTTTGCGATCTTGATTCGATAACGCACCACATCAATGGACAAGCCGTATTTCTCAACGAGATACCACATCGTCACCTTGTCCTCTCTCAGAAAGTAATCCCGTATCAGCTCATACCCTTCAGGAAAATCCGATTTCAAAAGTTCTAAGGCATCAGGCAGATAGTCATGCCTGTTCCGTTGCCTGATCTGCTCCTGCTCTTCTTCCTCGCTTATTGGGATACTTGCAGGATCGGGATTTGCAGCAAGAACAGCGTCAAAATCGGCATAGATCATTCCGTTTTCTGCATCTCGCTCCTCAAGGTATCGTTCTTTTCGCAAGAGCTTGTTATACTCTTTCTCAATATTACGGGGAACATCATCGCCAAAGTGGACATACATAAATCTTCCCATTACACACTGTCACCCTTAGCAGAGGTCAGGTGTGTAAGAGGTTTGGCATGGATTGCCTTCAACTGTTCATTGCAGGCTGTCAGCGTATAACGGTTATTGAACGCACAGCCGTCAAGATACGCCATGATGATGTTCTTATCTGCTTTTCTGAAATCCTGATAACATGGCAACGCATACATCAGGAGCGAAAACAAATAACGCTGCCTGCAAGGGTGAAGTCTAAGTGCGATACAGACCGCACAGAGGCAGTCATACTGCATCTTTCTTTTCCCCGAAAGATACCGTGAGAGTGTAGAGGGAGCAATCCCTGTCAACCTTGCCAGCGTTTTCTGGCTTATATGGATCTCGTCTAAATACCGACATAATGCTAAGCAGAAGCTGTCCTTATGCTGCTCAACAAGATCATCAGTTCCGTAAACGTAAATTTCGTAGCTTTGCGGCTCCTCCTGTTCGCTAAATAATAGAATCTGAGGAGTATGTAAATCATTTATCATACTGGTTCCGTCCTTTCTGTCGGACGGAAATCAGCAAATGAACATAGTAAGCCTGTCATTCGGAATATACCCGTCCGACAATCAAACATTACTCGTCCATTCGATTGTTTGATGTTCAGTTTCCATACAGTGATCGAGTAGCCCCTGCGCAGTAAGGTTCACCGTTGGAGAAACGCACCAATGCGTTTTATATTATTATTATGAACTATTACAGCATAAAAAGCAACTTCTTGGCGTTCCCGTTCGGGAGCACCCGATTTTTATAAAAGCCCCATTTTCCTGCACTTTTTGATAATGCACTACCAATCCAACATTTTCACCTAACTCATTCAAACCTCTGTCCCACTATTGAAAACTAACCCTTCGTTCAAAGCCATAGTGCGGCAACTTTTCACCAAAATTTCATCTTCCTATCACATTAGGCATAAGAAAAAGGACGGCCTGATCTGCTCAGACCGCCCTTTATACCGAGAGTTTACAGCATAACACACTCAACTTCTGTATCAGCACAAACAAATCCGCAAGGCAATCAATGCAGACCGTGATCTATTATCATCGTCCAGTACACAGCTATCACCCCCTAAAGACCGTAATGGATTACCGATCAAGTCTTGTATGGAACTGTTCAATGACATCACAAAAGTATCGAGTTATATGCTTGTCTGCTTCCATTATATGAAACCAGTTGTACAAAATTTGGCTTTCTGGAAACAAACTTTCATTTTTTATTATATCATTTAAGATAGATAGAATTTGTAATTCTGAAAAGAAAAGAGCCATTGCTTTATCGCAACAGCTCTGATAATTGATGATTTATAGTTTGTATTCTTTCACATATTCTCTCACGTCAATACCGCTTTCGATATATCTCAGCAGTATCTCCGCACAGGCATGACTATCACTGTCTGCCTGATGATGATCGAGAGCAATACCGTAGTGATCGCACATCACGTTTAGGTTATGCTTCATATCAGGCAGAACACGCCTGCCGATCCGGACCATACAAAGGTATTTTGCCGTCGGTTTCCAAGAGATACCGTAATCACGCAGACAGGCACGAAGAACGCTCATATTGAACACAGCATTATGTGCAACGAGGATACCCTTGCTCATGATAGGATCAATCTTCTTCCATAGCTCTGCAAAATTCGGAGCGCCCTTGACCTTATCCGCATCTATTCCGGTGAGCTTAGTGTTGAAGTAGTCGAAGTGTGTTTCGGGATCAACAAGAGAAAAGTAGTTCGCCACGATCTTATTATCCTTGATTGCAGAAATGCCTATCGCACTCATACGGTCATTTGAACGATTGGGCGTTTCAACGTCAAAGACTATGTAGACTGCCATATCGTATCACTCCAAAGCAAAGCAGATTATAGGTTAATTATACCACAACGGAACGGAAAGGTCAATCGGCAGAAAGAAAACAACCGACATTGCTACCGACTGCCTTTCATTATGCTCCGATTCGCTCAAAGCTATTCAAAACCTGTTTATCCGAGAACAATGACAGCTTACCGTCAGATCATTAATTATGGGGTTGCACAAGAGTTGCTTGTGAGTTGCAGAAAGAGCCGTCACAAAGCTGTTACTCAGCAAATTCAGGATAAGCTCTGAGCATTTTACGGACTTCTTCCAAATACTCAGCTCGTTCTTTTGCAGGCGAAACAAGCTCCACACCGTCACCATACTGCATAAGCCACAGATAAAATTTGCGGTTGATACCTACCCGTACACGGATACGAACATAGTCAGCATCTTCATCGTGAAGGATCGAAGCGTAATCTTCAAAATTTTCCCTCATTTCATCGAGCAGATACTTCTTTACCCGCAGTGTGACTACGGTGAAGTATTCAGGAGCAAACATATCCGTTACGAACCCCTCATAATTGTCCTCTGGTGGCAGCCGAACATAAGACACTTCGCCACCGAGGATATTCTTCATTCGGTCAACTCTATATATACGCCATTTCCTGTCCTTCTCATTGAGGCATTTAAGATAGAATCGCTCATGGAAGTAGATCACGCTCACAGGGAGCATTTACCGTTTCTTATAGTAATAAGCTATCTGTTTCGTTGTTTCGTCATACTTGCCGTATTCAAAATCTATTTTCTGCCGTTCACCGATCAATCTATGAATCTTATCCAAGTTTTCCAAGAGATCGAGTGTCGAGGAACAACGTTCATTCAGAACGATACGGCTGATGAGCTGCCTGATCTCTGCATCGGAACACATACCCTCAAATTTCTTTATCAGTGTTTTCTTCTGAAATGCTGTCAGGAATTTGTTTATCGAGATCGAATCAACGATGAAACGTATTTCATTGAATGAGAAACCCTTGTCAATTAAAGCATAGTATGCTGTGTTATGTTCACGGTTATGCTTTACGATATGATTTCCCATAGCAGTCAGCCTGTCAAGGTCACGGCGAATCGTTACGTTCTTCACCCTGGTCAGATTGCAGACATTGGCGAGGTGTTCTTGTATTTGGCTGATCGATACATCGTGGTTCTCGTCTGTGTACCGTGACAGATAATCGTAGATGTATATAATTCTTTCATGATCCATTTTATTTTCCCTCCTGCAAAAGCTGAAAATCCCTGTTCTGGATTCCGTTTCAGAATAGGGATTTTTGTGTTTTACTTATCCCGTTCACGCATCGCCCTAAATGAAATTTTTTCTTCTGTCAGACAGCGATAAGGACACAACCTGCTCTTAACATTTTACCATAATTATGCACGAGAATCAATCGGGTTCGGAAAAAAGCGGCATAACGTTCGGAATGCTGTATCACCAGCAAATTCAATCGTAAACTTTTTGTGAACTCTTGCAGATTTCTTTCCCGATTTTTAAAATATGGCGGTAAATAAGTGAGGGGGTATTGCAGCCGAAGTCGCAAAGCTCCAATTCCTCCAACTGAGAGAGGAAACTTTACAGAGCCAAAGGCTCAAATTGAAGTCACGCACGAAGGGCGTGATTCAAACCTAGCAAGCTCGGTATCTCCGCATTACAATTTCTCAGAAATTGAATGTTTCGATACAATGCTTGCAAGAGGGACACCCCTTGAACCCCGAACGAAGGAGATGAGAAAAATAGCAGAGATCGAACCACATAATCGGTATATGCAGATACGCCTCACCGAAGCAGAATACGAAGCGATCGAGCGAAAGTTTCGCAACAGCGGTCTGAGGTCACGGAGCGAGTTTAAGCCGTTTCTGTACGTTAGTACCCGTACCCATTTTTGCCGTAGAACCGAGCAGAACACGAATCTCACCATTACGGACTTTATCAAAAAGATCGGATTTCTGCTGTTCAGTTTTCGCATCGTGAATGTATGCAATTTCCTCCGCAGGGATACCCCTTGCGATCAGCTTGTCACGAATATCGTCATAAACGCAAAAATCGCATTCTTCCTCCAATGATTCAACCTCAGCAATAAATTTCTTATCTTTAGCATCGTCGGCATCTTCGTCCTCGGCCTCTGCTTCTCCTGTTGCCTTGTGCGGAACGCCCAAATCACAGAAGATGATCTGCGTGAGCCTGTCCTCAGCCGTTTCAGCGTGGATACGGGCAACATTCTCTACACAGCGGTTGAGCTTTGTATCGGGGTTATCTTCAAATGACGGATCAATCAGACGAGGATCAAGACCAAGCTTCCTACCGTCCGACGTGATCTTGAGCATATTGTCGATCGTGGGATCAACATTGCCTGCATTGATAGCATCAGCTCTGTCGGCAAGCTCTTGAACAAGCTCCTGCTGGAACGGAGTGGCTTCGACTTGAACCACCTGATATTCACAGTCAGGCACATCAAGTTTCAGCGTATCCGCAGTACGAATGTCAGCGACCTGCTTAAACATACTCATCAGTTCGGGCAGACCTGTATAATTGGCGATACGGGTACGCTCCTTGAAGCCATTGCCCGCAGGCTTTAACTCCCAATCGGTTTTCTGGTCTCCAAAGACTGCTACCCAGTTGTCAAAGTGCTGTAATCCGTGATTGTTCAGGAAGTCATACTCCAAATACCGCATCATGGTGTGAAGCTCTGTAATGCTGTTACTGAGAGGCGTTCCAGTAGCAAAAACCACGCCTTTGCCGCCAGTCTTTTCATCGAGATAACGGCATTTGAGGAACAAATCAAGTGCTTTTTGCGAAGCAGAATTGGAAATTCCGGCTACATTCTGCAATTTTGTGGCAACAAATAGGTTCTTAAACTCATGGGCTTCATCGACGAACAAGCGATCTATACCAAGTTGTTCAAAGGTCAGCGTATCGTCCTGATTAGCCTTTTCGAGCTTATCAAGCTGCTTTTGCAGACTTTTACGGGTACGCTCCATAGCCTTGATCTGAAACTTAGAGCCTTCGCTCTTTTTCAGTTCCTCGATACCACGGAGAATATCGTCAATCTGACTCTGGATCGTCATGACCTGTCTCTCCTTTGAAACAGGGATTTTACCGAGCTGAGAGTGACCTATGATAACCGCATCATAGTTTCCAGTTGCGATTTTTGCAAAGAGCTGCTGACGATTTGCTTTCTGAAAGTCCTTTTTGGTAGCAACAAGAATATTTGCTCCCGGATAGAGCTTCTGAAAATCGTCACCGATCTGCTCCGTCAGATGATTCGGCACGGCAAACAGGCTCTTAGTACACAAACCTAATCGCTTGCTTTCCATCGCCGTTGCGATCATTTCAAAGGTTTTGCCCGCACCCACGCAGTGTGCAAACAGCGTATTACCGCCAAACATCGCATGAGCGATTGCGTTCTTTTGATGGTCGTGGAGCTTAATATCCGAAGTCATCATCGGGAAGGAAAGAGCCGAGCCATCGAACTCACGGGGACGGATACTGTTGAAAAGTTCGTTATACTTCTCTACGATAGCTTCACGGCGTTGCGGATCTTTGAATATCCACGCCTTGAAAGCTTTGCGAATATCATCGGCTTTACGCTGTACGACACGGGTAGCATCTATATCCACCACACGCTTTTCCTTTGTATCGCCCAAGCCGTCCGGCACTTCGATCGTCTTGTAGACCTTCGGCTCTTGCAGATTCAGCAAATGCTCAAAGATGTCATAAGCGTTCATCTTGTGTGTGCCGTACTTCTGAGTCGCAAGCACCGACCTGTCGGAAGATTTGTTGCTTACATGGAAAGAGTTAGCGTGAACGGAATACTCAACACCGACGATAGCAGACTTGTTCCAACGGGAAGACGGACTGTCACTCCGCTGATATGCCGGAGTCTGCAACAGCTCATACATGAACTGCTCATAGTATTTCGGATCAAGCCAAGCAGCACCGAGCTTAATGTCAATATCTCCGGCTTTCAGCGGTTCAGGCATAGCCTGTTTCAGCGCCGATACATTGATATTGAAATCGGGATCATACTCAGCGATTTCCTCAGCTTCACGGAGTTTCTTGCGAATATCGCCCGAAAGGTACTCCGAAGCCGTCTGATACTCGTTCTCCGTATGTGGAATCTTGAAGATCTCGCTCGTCAGGTCGTGCTTCAACTCGTCCTCGGTCATACCTGTCAGTCCACTCATGTACTCAAAGTCAACCCGTGCTTTCTCCGCAATGGAGAGCGTGAGTGCTTCAAGTGCTGTATCAACGTGTTCCACAGCATTCGTCGGCACGATAGTCCGCTTTGTGAAAATATCGGACTTTTCAAGGAGCTTAGTCTTATCATAGCTCTTTTCCAGTCCTGCCACAAGATTGTAGGACACATCTTCCGCAAAATAACGCTTGTTGGTCTGAGAGTGGATAAGCCCGAACTTCTTGTAGAAATCATCGTATGCCACATTCAGCTTTGCCTGCAAATCCTTAATAACGCTGTCAGGCTTGTCAAGTTCCATTGCTTCGATCAGCTCACGGGTGAGATCACGAAGCTCAATAAATGCCTTGAAACGCTTGTGCTGTGCAGTACCCTTGTCAAAACGGAACTCACAGGCAGCATTATTTTTCTTGAAGAAGACCTGATTGTCAGAAAGGAAAAAGCTGTAATTACGCAGTTTCGATGGAATCTGCACCTGCACACCGTCAGCCGTTTTCGCATACACATCTCTGCCACGCTCATGACTGATCTCCGCAGACAGCTTTCCGACCGCTTCATGGAGCGCCGATCTCAGGTCAAAACCGTCCTCAGCGACAACCATAGTACCGCTGCCGTAGAGCTTATTACCCTCGACCACTGTACCAAGCACCATATCAGAGTGCTGTTCAAAGTATTTGTTGATCGGCAGACCGTCAGCCGTTTCACCGATATGAACCCAATCGGGAATATCGGACATTTCGGCAAGTGACTTGCCTTCATGCTTTTTCAGGAAGATAATATCCGTTGTGACCTCTGTTCCGGCGTTATCCTTAAATGCACCGTTCTTTCCACCCGGCAGTCTGATCGCACCGATGAAATCAGACTTGTCAGCCAACATCTGGCGGACACTCTCATCACGCTTGTCAAGTGTGCCTGCCGAGGTCACGAATGCCATGATTCCGCCGCCTTTGAGCTTAGAGAGAGCTTCTGCAAAGAAGAAATCGTGCAGTTTCGTGGTATCGTGGACAGTATCTGTGAAGCACTTATAAGTACACCCACTCTTAAATCAGGCAATAGACCATATTCGATGAATATAAAATAACGCAACATGAGGCTATGTCTCCGAAACTATTAATGGAGGCATAGCTATTTTTTCTCTTGAAATAATCTCTCCGATGTGGTATAATGATAACTGATACATAAAGCATGACCAATTGTGAGGTGATTGCTATGAATATTGCTATCGTTGATGATGAACCTGTATTCTTAAAACAACTTCATAACAGATTAAGAGAAATGAAACTCCCCGACTGCGAAATACACGAATTTACAAGCGGGAGAGACTTATTGAGTTTCTATGTCAAGGGAATGTATGAAGTCATCATACTCGATGTTGAAATGCCCGATCTGACCGGATTGCAGACCGCTGAAAGAATCAGACAGATAGATGGTTCAGTTATTATTTCTTTCCTGACGAATTATGCCGAATTTGCCGTTAAGGGCTACGATGTGGGAGCGTTTCGCTATATATTGAAAAATCAGCCAGACTATGTATATACCAAACAGCTAAATTCTATCATTGCTGAGTGCCAGCAGCGATTTAGAACTTTCACTTTCAATAATAAAAATCTGTCATTCAAGTTCAGGCTGACAGATATTCTTTACTTTGAGGGACATAGAAGAAAGGTATCACTATTCACAGTTAATGGTGAATTGGAGTACGGCGGCGATTTTTCAACTGTGTGTGGCGAGTTGTTAAAGTACAATTTCGCTATTATAAACCGTGGAATACTTGTAAATCTTGACCATATACAGAATATTACCAAGTACGATATTATTCTAAGCAACGGCAGAAAAATCCCCATAGGCAAAACATATAAAGATGAGATAGTTGCTCGCTATCTTAACTATGCAACAGGGAGATGATCGAGTTGCCCGTATTGATTGAAAATATCATTGAGATTGTCAATGTAGCAATTGAAATGATGTTGGTATTCTTATACTTTTCCTTGTTGAGTAAGGCAAAAGTTAATAAAGCAGTTCTTTATCTGTCGTATCTTCTTTCTACTGTAATACTGTCAGCGACAGTTTTGTTGACAGATAATATTTTAGTGTATCTGATTACAACCATTATTCTTATTAGCTCCATGTCCTTTATTTGTTATGATGATTCAATCCGTCATAAAATATTTTGGAACATATTGTTTTTACTGATTATATCTATATCTGAACCTATTGTGATTGGATTACTTTGCATTGCTAATATGGGAACACCAGATGAATTCTTAGAGTCTGGTTTAGGACGTTATCTCGGAATGGTAGGCACAAATATAATTTATTTATGGCTTATAGGATTGATGCACCGCATAATAAACAAAAAAATTCGTGAACTGCCGATAAAATATTGGATATTGATAATAGTTATTCCAATCATAAGTATTTTTCTTTTACAAACAATGCTTGATGGATTTGTTGGCAGCAACACTTATAGTTATGTTTCTTTGGGCGTTTCTCTTGCAGGAATTATCTTTATAAACCTTGCTATGTTTAATTTCTTTGAAAGTTTTGAAGATAAGATAAAGTTAAAATACCTTGAAACAATAAAGCAACAGGAACAGGAAAACTATAAGCTGCTTACCCTGTCATACAAGCAAGTACGAGAGTTTAAACACGATATTGAAAATCAATTTTTAGTTCTGAATGATATGTTGGAAAACAATGATACTGATTCTGCTAAGGAATATCTTGTCAAGCTAAGCTCATTTGTAAGGCTTGCTAACAGACTCTGCTATACTGGTAATAATGCCGTCGATTCTATTGTGAACATCAAGGGTTCTCTTGCTCAGACATACGGTATAGAGTTTATTTGCAAGGTCAATATCATAACAAATATCAAGGCAGACGAATTGGAGTTGTGCCGTATCATCGGAAACGCTCTTGACAATGCAATAGAAGGTTGCCAGAGAGCTGGTGTATCACATAAGCATATTTGGATAAGCCTAATGGAAGAACGAGAGAAGCTATTTATTGTCATTACAAATACATCAGATAAGGTAGATACATCTGTTTTAACATCAACAAAGAAAGAACAAGGGCTTCACGGCATAGGGATAAACAGTATCAAATCCTCCGTTGATAGATTGGGTGGGTTAGTAAGTTTCGATTATGATGACGGAATTTTTAAGCTGAACATTATGGTTCGTAATTGTTTACAAATTTAACTATTTGCATTTCGGGACAAGAAGACGACATTTGGGGACACTTTTGAGACCTTTTTTCTCAAAACCTATTGAAAAAATTTGCAACTTGTGTTATGATTTTTGCAGGAAGTGATTCAGAAATGATTTCAAAACTTGCAAAAAGCATAGCACACTTTTTTGTGGTTCAGAACATAACGGAAGAATCCAAAGAGGTGATCTACGCATATGGAATGGAGCTGCTGATCTCTGATGTGCTGAATACCATTATCGTCCTGCTGATTGCTCTGTTTTCCCATACGCTGCCTGCGGTTGTTGTATTCATAGCCGTATTTATGGGGTTGAGACAGTTTGTAGGTGGGTTTCACGCTAACAGTCATC
>NC_021039.1:2139904-2141493 GCF_000210095.1 Ruminococcus champanellensis 18P13 = JCM 17042 | reverse complement strand
AGAGGAAAAGAGTGTCAAGCTAAGGAAAAGAAGCTGCATCTTAGCTGTTACCCTATCCGTTGTCACGATTGCACTGCTTGTATTCCAATATCAAAAACTAAGCCTTTATGTATCAAGCGGAATGCTGCTGTCAGCAATCATGGCACTGCTCGGTCACTTTTTGAATCGGGGTGATAACAGTAAACGATGATAAGGAAAGAGAAAAACGGAGTATTTTGGCGATTGTAATTCTTGCTCTTGTAAGGCTGGTGCTGTATATCTCAAATGGCAGCGTTTGCGGTATTACGTTTTATCAACCGAAAGAGCCTGACTTATCTGAACTGTTTGAAAGGAGGGATTTGTAATGAAAAAGCTGATGAGCATAGCAAAGAAGGCTTCTACGGCACTGGCGGCTCTTGCGCTGGTGGTAGCTACCACATCAGTTCCGAGTGCTTGCTTCCATTGGTTCGCACAACCTGTAGAGCCAGAAGAGCTGAGAAACTATGTAAACAGGAAATAATTGGCAACTGTGTGTTGCAGAAAGGTGGTATGAAATGGTTAAGAATAAGATTTTGAAACGTATCGTGGCAGGTCTTAGCTGTATTGCGTTATCTACAACTATGCTTACGAGTTTACCTGCTTTTGCCGATGATTATGTTGACGAATATCAATATTACTCAACGTTAGATCCTAATGGTGAAGAGTACCAAGAATGGAAATCAAATCTGGCAAGTTCTGCTGTAAGTGTTCCCCAAAATAGAATGCTTAAAAGTATTCTCAAAAATAATACTTTAATAGCAAATGACTACATTGAGTTCAACACTGCAAGTAATGGTCACTATACTATTGGTACAATAGGAGGAAACCCTAACAGTTCAACTGATGATAATAAAAAGATGCTTTTCGGTCATCCGGGTGGAGGAACATCAAAAACAACAATTGTTGTTGGTGAAAGCATAAATGAGTTTACATCATCAAATGTAACTTATGATGCTGATGGTTCTAAAAGTGTTTCCAAAGCTTCTTATGATGGTGTTGATGTCACACAAGAACTATCTATTATTGAGAATTCGGCGACTGGACGAGATGATGTTGTTAAGATTAAGTATATCGTCAAAAATGATACAGAATACGCCAAACAAGTGGGCATAAGAATTATGATGGACACTATGCTCGGTGGTAATGATGCTGCGCCATTCAGAGTAAACGGATCTGATGTAACAACTGAAACCGTATATTCAGGTTCTAATATTCCGCAAATATGGCAAGCCTTTGATTCCGCAACTAATCCCGGTGTAGTAGCACAAGGTACATTCTACAAATCGGGAGACAGAAAACCTGATAAAGTACAATTTACTAATTGGGGAAATGTAACAAGTACGCTATGGGATTATGTGACTCAGCCAGGACGATCTAATGGAGATAGTGCAGTATCCATCACATGGAACAAAGATACTTTCACCAGTGGTGAAACACGAGAATTTGTTACCTATTATGGATTGAGTGAGTTAGAACAGAATTTAATTCCTCCGTTAGCATTAAGTGTATACGCTGATAATAAGGTTAGTATTTCCAATTTTAATTATGATGATATAAATGCAAATGTATAT
>NC_021039.1:2137378-2138609 GCF_000210095.1 Ruminococcus champanellensis 18P13 = JCM 17042 | reverse complement strand
AAATATAACCATAGCCGCATAAAAATATCCCAAAACAATACTAATAATCTGAAAAGAATAGCATTAGTAGGAAGTAATAGAAATACCATTTCAACTATTCAACATTGTCCTGGCGATAGAGGATTGCAATTCGTTCCAGAATATGGTATTGGCGATAGTGTAGTTCCAATTGAAAGTGCAACAATGAATTTTAATCACGATCTTTTGGATATAAAAATCTTTGATCAAGATCATATGGGGTTAATACAGAGTCAGGAATGCATAGATGAGATATTAAAAAACATAAAAGATACAAAATCATTTATGAAGCTGCCCATGAGAACAAAAATAGGCAAATAAACAATCTTACATCTAATGCCATAGAAGAAACCAAGACACTTTCAAATAAGCTTGCTATTTCAGGTTATTTTGATTTATTCTTTTCAAACGAAACCTGTTCATATTATTACACAAATTCAGAGGTTCATGAAGGGAATAATTTTAAATTTGACCCTTTAACATCAGTTGGCAATCCGATTTTACTGGCTCAATTTGCTGATGATAATTATGATTGTAAAATCAATTCACTTGCTGATCAAAACACTGATATTATGTGCAATATTGATGGAAACATCTATTTGTATACCAATATCTCTGTGAATAGTGGATCTGTATTATTCTTAAATTTATCAGATGGTTCATTTTTTATTAACATTGATCTTGATAATGATGGTGAAATAGATACAACTGTTACGCCAACTATCAATCCAGGGGTAATTCAAGATGATGAGAAATCACCTGAAATAACAGTAGAATCTTGCAATGCAGGTATTAGTAACTCAAATACTATAAATCCCAATATAGTTATAACTAACAACTCTGACAAGCCTTTTAAAAATGAGTGATATAACTATAAATTATGTATTTAATGCAGACAATAAAGAAAACCTTGAATACCATTGCGACTGGCTTGCTGTAGATAATCAATACTTAGGTAATACTTCGGTTTGTGAATTTGTTAATGACGATTACGGAAATACATATGCAAAAATCAAATTTAATACCGATGTTGAACTTCAACCTAATAAACAGTTTGTAATCCATTTTAGACTAAATGCAGCAGATTGGTCTAATTGGGATACATCGAATGATTATTCAATGGGAACAGAACAGCTATTGCCAAATGATAAAATAATTGTTTTTTATAATGAACAGCTTATAAGCGGTGTCCGGCCTTGAAGTAGAGGTTGAA
>NC_021039.1:2108214-2136944 GCF_000210095.1 Ruminococcus champanellensis 18P13 = JCM 17042 | reverse complement strand
CAGTGACATGGCTTTGGGTCGATACTTACAATGATTCTGATTCAACACTACCAACGATTCAAAATCCTCAAAATGACGAAAGAGGAGTGTATGGTATCCCGTTGTTCTATGCTGGCGAAAAGCTCATTTCACCATTAGATAAGTTTGTTAATATAATAAATGATAAACACGCTTATTTGGAAGACGAATTTGAAAACATAAGAAACGGTATTAATACAGGTAAAGATACTATTAAGCAATCTGATATTAATATTATAGGTATTGTTTTATTGTCCCAAAAAGATTTGAACCGTAGTGCCATAATAAACGAAATCGCCATAAAGGGAAATGTCTATGTAGTTAACTAAACTATAAATTTATTGTTATCTTGTTTTATTGCCAAATACTATATTTTTCGTTCCACACAAGTCTGAATAGGCATTGTGGGGCACACCACAACAGGCACAAACTCTATTGGAACTGAATAACCGCAAGCCCTCGGAAATGCTCTTGTAAGCGTTTCTGAGGGCTTTTTCTTTTCAGCGGTTAGAATTCCGCTCCGCAGGCTCGGATAGTGATGTGTGGCATTTCCGTTCGCCTGACGGTCAAGCTGAGGTCGGCTCGGTGATGCCGTGACGGAGTTCATACTCACGCACACGGCGGTAGAAAGTATTTGCTGACATATTCATTCTCCGCATAAAGTCCCTGCCCGTGATGTGCTTGGCTCTCCATTCCCCATAGAGCTGACCGAACCTCGTCCAGTCGGTGGGGATAGGCTTTCGCCCGGTGTACTTGCCCTGAGCCTTAGCGATCTCGATGCCCTCACGCTGTCGCTGTTTGAGCTGCTCACGCTCCAACTGTGAGAGTGCAGCGAACACGGTGAGCATAAATTTGCCCGCAGGAGTGTCGGTGTCAATTTTCTCCTTGTGGCTGATGAGCGTTACTCCCTTGTCTGTGAGGGTGTCGATGATGTTCAGCAAGTCCTTTGTGGAGCGTCCCAGACGGCTGATACTCTCGATGTAGAGGGTGTCACCCTCACGCACATAGTCAAGCATTGCCCTGAGCTGAGGGCGGTCGGTGTTCGCTCCTGACAGCTTCTCGGAGAAGATGCGGTCAACCTGATAACTGCACATGATCTCCTGCTGTCTCGCTGTTTCCTGATGCTCCGTAGAAACACGGATATAACCTATTTTGCTCATAGTTGTTGTTTCCTTTCTTTATTCAAGTGTATTTTTATTTCTATGTTTAGCCTGTGTCCTCTGACGGCTTTTCTCACGCTCACGCTTCATCTGCTGTTCGTTGATGTACTGGCGCACCTGTCGGGTGTACTTCTTCGCCGTTTCACGCTTGGTGAGGAATGCGGTATGCTCGACATTAAGCCTGTTCCACTTCGATTTCAGCTTGTTGGACTTCTCCAAAAGGTCAAGCATCGTCGGCGGTTTGCCGTCAACAGCATACTTCTTGATATGCTCCTTGATGTACTTGACCGTCTGCTCGTAGTCCTCGATAGTGGCGGCATTTTTCTTCTTGAAACGGCTCTGCGACCAGCCCGATTTGCCCTGATACTCCTTGTAAACAGGCTCCAGCTCGTCACGGTGCTTCATCTTTGCAATGAGCGTGTCGATAGCTGTAAACTTCTTTTTCAGATCGGCACGCTCAGTTGTGTGGTCATCGGAGTGAGGTGTATTGAAGAAGAATCCAGACAGCTCGCTGAATGACATAACGCCACCAGCTTCAAGGTCTGCGATGATTTCGTTTGCTCTGCCCATACCTCTGATAGCTTTCCACGGATCTTCTTTCTTTTCAGGTGCTTTACTCTCCGTAGGTGTGGGCTGTGGTGTCCGGGCAGACGGTTCAGGCTTCGGATTGATAGCAGTTGCGTTAAGCATATCAAGCTGTGCCTGCCGTCTTGCTCGTCGGGCTGCAAAGAACTTCTCCACCTGTTCCGCAGCAGCTTTTCTCTTTGCGGTTTCACTTGTTTCGGTGATAGTTTCAGGCTCGGCAGATTGTTTCGGCTTTGTCGGTGCGGTGACTGTCTGTGTCGGCTTCGGCTCGGTCTTTGGAACAACAGGCTTCGGCGCTTCGATAAGCATATCGGGAGTGACATTCGCCGCTGACAGCTTTTCCTGTATCTCCGCTATCTGCTCGGCTATGCGTTCGGGGGTGAAGTCTGCGCCCAGGGTGTCGGCTCTTGTAAACTTCTGTTGACCGTCACCTGATAAACGGAATTTCAGCTTGACCTTATTGCTTGGCTTGTAAACATATTCGATACTGCACTCCGAACATTTTTCAAGAAAATCCTTGAAGTCACGGCTGTAAAGCATGACCTCCGCAATCCTGACACGGAGCTTATCTTTCCACGACTTGCCCTCTTTCTGCATATTCCTCTCAAAGTGAGATACCCCATGTCCCTTTTCAGGCTCGGAGATAACAGATATACCGTGTTCAGCACATATCTCGTCCGAAATCTCACGCAACTCTGCCCACGCTCTTTCAGACTTTCTGCCTTGATTATGCTCGGTGGTAAAGCTCAGACCGTTATACAGATTTGTGTTGTTGAAAATGATGTGGCAATGCAGGTGCGACTTGTCATGATGAACAGCAATGACATACTGATAATCGCCTTTCAGATAACGGTCGCACAGCTCCTCTCCGATCTGCATAGCTTGTTCGGGCGTGACTTCACCGGGGGCAAAGCTCTGTATCATGTGGTAGGCAAGGATTTGGGTGCGTCCTGTTCCTGTGTTTCGGACGGCTCGGAAGTCCTCGCTTGCTCCTGCGCTATCGGCTCGGCAAGCATAAGAGTTGACATATAAACCGTCGATGGTCTTATCATCTCTTGTGATGTAAGCGATCGCTGCGCTGACTGTTGCCCTGATCGTATGGATAGAAGTGTATGCCAAATTTCGTTTACCCCTTTCTTTATCTCGGTAATATCCTCGGCATAGATGTGACCTGTGCTGTAAAGTCGGACAAGTATCTGGTTGATGTTTGCTCCGATGCGTTTCATCAGACGGTTACACTCGGCAATTTCGGAACGGTCGGGCGTGAGATCAACCCTCGCCCGAACACAATCACGGATATACTCGGTCTTGTTCTTGTAACCGTACTGCTCACACTTGGAAAGAATGTCCTGCATTTCCGATTCGGTGAAACGAACATTGAGGGTGTAGGACTTCTTCTCCTTCTTGCGTTTCAGGTACTTGCGTTCATCGTCGGTAAGCTGGCTCTCGTCCTTGTCGGCAAGGCACTTGTCAAGGTCGGCTCTGACCTCTTTGTCAAGTGCGTGATTGATTGCTCCCTCGTAGGTCATACCCTCAAACTCCATAGCCTTGTGTTTGGGCGGTCTTCCACGCTTCTTTTTCTCGGTTTTCATAGTGGTGTCTCCTTTGTTTGTATTTCGGCGTTAGCCGATTTTCTTGACCGCTGTGCGGTCGTTTCGGGGCTTGGGGTGTCCCTAACAAGCATTTGGTATTTTCGCTCGCTGTGCGGCGCAAAATACAATGCTTGTTATTTTTGTTGCGCTGTAGCGCTATTTTCCAGCCTGTGGGATTTTCATATCACTCAGGCTTTCGATGCTCCGTCAGCGAATTTGGAGCTATGCGACTTAAACTCTCCGCCGCTTAGGTCGGCGGTCATACTCGCTCACGCTCCTGCGTGATGCACTCAATATCATCACTCTTGAAATTGTAAACTGGCTCAGCGCAGTTATTGCGCAGTCTGGGCGGCAGTCCTATGAAATATGCTCCCATAAGTTAATACCAAATTATTGACCGCTTCGTTAAGTATACCGCAGAAAAATTTTATGATGAAAATGATATGCAGGGGTGCGTGTGATCGTCACAACGTCAAAGCCCTTCACTTTTCTACCGGTGTTTTTGAGAAAATGGCGTTGTTTTTCAGAAAAGTTTACACTTTGTTCATGACGGTTCTCCCTTGTGCCTAAATTCAACAGCATATTTCTATACAGAATGTGAATAGGTCACGGCGGCACTCGGATAAAACCCCCTCTATATATACAAGCACGTTCAATCAGGAAACGGGCATGATTTTTATAAAAATAGTTGCTCCGTGATAATAATTCTCCGTATTGAATAAATCAGAAATGGTGACCTATGCAGTATGCAGTCAATGTGATATGGCTCGGATTTGCAATGCTCGGTCTGCTTTCTGCAAAATTCCCCATAACAATTTCACGAATGAAGAAGTTTTATGGCGCACTCAACTTCTTGCGCAATGCGAATAGACTTTTGCTGTCCGAGAATGCTATAATATTAGCATAGGGTATTATCCCTAAATCCAATACATTGGGAGGTGATGAGAATGAGTAAGAAAGCTAAGACCGAGGTTGATGAGAAGTCCGCTGTTATCATTACGGATGCTGTTCTTGCGGAGAATCAGGCAAAGCTCGACAGCTACGAAAAGTCTATCAAAGCTGTGCAGGAGCGCAGGCGCAAGGTCATCATTGATAGCAAGCTCTACACCTACGATAAGCTCTCACAGCTTTACGGCGGTGCGGAGGGACAGGCACTTCTCGATGCTGTGACTGCGGAGCATACGCTGATCGGCAAGCTGACAGCAAGCGGTATGACCTATGAGCAGATTGGTGAGCTGGCTGACGATAGTTCTGCCGATGCTGACAACAGCTCGGACGAAAGCTATTCCGAAAAGTACGCTAAGCAGATGAGCTTTTCAGAAACAGATCATTCCTATTCGGAGTAACATATATTCCGACAACAAAACGATTGCTGTGTAAGGGACGGCTCTGCCGTTCCGTACAGCACCTGTGCAGGCGTAACGCCCCTGCAACAAAAAGCCATTGCGTGTAGAGATAGATAATCGCAGGCGGAAAGGAGACACTTGCCAAGAAAAGATACAGGATTTACTTTGGCTGAGCTGAATGAGAGATATAAAGATAAGCCGACCAGCAAAGCCGTGTACGAAGTGGACGGTCAGCGTTATGCTGTGACAAGTCATTTCGTGGGTGAAAAAGACCTTGATAAGGTGCTTTATGAACTTGCTTTCAAAAGAGCGTTTCAGAAAACCGAAAAGAACTAAAAAGTTTTGAAAAAAGACTTGCCATATTCGGTTTTCTGCGCTATAATAGTTGTATCATCGAATATGGTTTGCTTTGATTGGAAAGGAGTTATTATGGCAAAGCAAACTACTTACAATGTCGGGATCTATGTGCGTTTGTCGCAGGAGGACGAACGTGCGGGCGAATCCCTTTCGATTGAAAATCAGAAGAAGATGCTGACGGAATATGTCAGCAAGCAGGAGGGGTGGAATCTTATCGAGATATGCGAGGACGATGGCTATTCGGGAACAAGTTTCGATAGACCAGGTATCAAGCAGATTCTTGATGATGCAAAGTCGGGAAAGATAAATCTTATCCTCTGTAAAGACCTTTCACGTTTCGGAAGAAATTATATCGAGGTCGGTCAGTATATAGATTACATTTTTCCTTCATTCAATATCCGCTTCATCGCCCTGAGCGACAATGTAGACACGCTTGACAGAAACAGTTCGGCAATGGATCTTATGCCTGTGATGAATTTATTCAACGAATGGCACGCCGCCAACACGTCAAAGAAGGTACGCAGTGTCATGGCAGCAAATTCTCGGCAGGGCAAGTATCTGGCGGCTTCAGCTTCTTATGGTTACATCAAGGCAGATGATGAAAAGCATACGCCCTTGATTGATGAAGATGCCGCCGTTATCGTAAGACGTATATTTGAGCAGAGGGCAAGAGGGTTAAGTCCGAAGCAGATCGCTATACAGCTTAACAAGGACGGCATCGCAACTCCCTCGGATCATCGTTATCAGCTTAAAGGCAAAGATAATCCCCTTGTGACTTCACATCTGTGGAATGATTGTATGGTGCGTGGCATTCTTAACAATGAGATTTATATCGGAAATCTCGCACAGCAGAGAGTGACAACGGTATCCTACAAAAATCACAAGCAGATACGCAAGGACAGGTCGGAATGGATAGTGATTGAAAATAATCATGAACCTATCATTTCAAGAGAGCTGTGGGACAAGGTTAGAGAGGTTGACGCATCGGTGAGTATCGGCAAGACAACAAAAGAAGGCGTGATTCTTCCGCTGTCAGGATTTATGTACTGCCCAGACTGCGGTTACAAGATGAAAATGAACAGAACCATGCACACCTCTAAGAAGCGTGGAACATATGAGACTGTCAGCTATCGCTGTGGTACTTATGTTAGAAGCGGAATGGACGGCTGCACTCCTCATTCCATTTTGGAAAGAGTAATTTCACAGATTGTTGTTGACGATATTAGAGCAAAGGCACGACTTGCCGTTGAGGACGAGGACGCACTCCGTGAAGCCGTTAGAAAACGCAGACAGGCTACTGCCGATGCGGAGAGCCAGCATAACAGCAAGGAACTCCATGAGGGTGAGAAAAGGCTTGCACAGCTCGAAACGCTTATCAGTAAGACCTATGAAGAAAAGCTCCTCGGTACTGTACCCGAAGAACTCTGCGTGAAAATGCTGAATCAGTATCTTGATGAGCAGAAGATGCTGAGAGAGAAAGTCGCTGTACTGAAAGAAAAGTGCGAAACCGCTGAACAGGCTGAAAAGGATATTGACAGATACATTGAAAATATCAAGAAGTATGTCGATATTCAGGAGCTTACCCGTGAGACTTGTTTGGAGCTTATCGAGTACATCGTGATTGGTGATCGTCCCGAAAGCAAGGACGAGGACAGGCAGATTCACATCTTTTACAAGTTCCTTGACAAAGGGCTTACGGAGAAAAGAAACATTCTGCTTCCGCAGAATGTGGAGTAAATAATATTTGGGTGTACTTTTATGGGGTTCTCCTCACGAAAACCAAGCTCACCGAACGGAACATTACCGACAGCCACATCAAAGCTGCCATTTTGAAAATGGTTCTTTTCAAAGCCCTGAATCGAAATATCTGCATCGGGATAGAGTGCATGAGCGATTCTGCCCGACAACGAGTCGATCTCTACGCCGTAGAGCTGAGAATTAGCTTGCATAGCTTCAGGCATACGTCCGAAAAAGTTTCCAATACCCATTGCTGGCTCTAATATGTTGCCGCCGTCAAAGCCAAAATTGCCGAGAGCTTCAAAAATTCCGTCGATAACTGTCGGGCTAGTGTAAAACGCATCATTTACCGTTGAACGTGCCTGAGCATATTCCTGCGGAGTCAGCAACTCGGAAAGCTCCTTATACTCTGTGGCCCACTTCTCATCGTTCTTATCAAAAGCCTTAGCCAAAGCACCCCAGCCTACATATTTCGACAAGATTTCTTTTTCCTCAGCCGTTGCAGGACGCTTTTCCGCTTCAAGCGTTTTCAGCGTTCTGATCGCATCGACATTGGCTCTGAACTTCATCTTAGCACCGCCGTCACCGAGGTTATCATCGGTGATCGTGAAGTTATCGCCCTTATCGGGAGTTGGTGCAGGCGTGGTGCTTTCTTCTGCAACAGGTTCATCAGAACTGACAACCTCTTCTGTAATAGTCTCACGCTCCGACTCTTTGGTACGCTCCAAGCCGTCAATAAAATGGAATGACATGAGCATATCGCCGTTGTCGAGCCGAGAGGTCAGCTCGCCGCCGTTGAAAGTCCAGTTCTTTGCACGGTCAAATTCCATGTGAATATCCTTGCCCGCAGGCTCTCCGTTTTCATCGAGCTTTCGGGAAGTAAAATCAACGGTGCTTACACCCATAACGATTCTGCGTTCTCCTACGCACTCAGGACGGAGATGATCACTGATCTCAAACATCATGCCCGGCTTGATAGCCCTTTTGAGCTGAGACAGGTTCTTTACATCGGGAATATCGGGCTTTTCTGTTTCGGGTGTAACATCAGCAACAGGCTCAGGTTTCATATGTGCAGGCTGCTCCTTTTCAGGATCATTTCTGCCGATATACTCATACATTCCGCTGTTCAGAAGCTTATCATAGGAGATATTCTCCGTAATAACAAAGCCGCCGCTTTCTCTTGAGACAGTGCAATCGTCCGTATAGAACGGCAACGCACCTGTCAGCGATACAACCTCAGAAACCTCGCCAGTAATCTTGTGACGAAATTGGACACCGACTTCCACAGTATCGTGTGAGGTACGTTCTTCAGCAGATTGCTCCGCTTTGAGTGTCGCCCTCTCTGCTTTCTGTTCAGCCGAAAGATAGGTATCGTCCTTGAGCCGTGCTTCGGTCATTGTCGCAACATTGTACCACGAATGACGGAACTTCTCACCATTCTCAAAGTTGAAAGTAATACCCTGAGAATTGTAGTCCACAAGCGAGATTTTCCCCTCACCGCTATGACCGCCCGTGCCGTACTCCTTTTTCAAAAAATCAGCCAACTGTTGTACAGTCGGGTGCTGTTCCTCATAGAAGTCCTGCACACGGAGCTTACCGTGAACGAATCCTGTACCACGGTCAATTTCTGCTGCGAGAGCTTCATAGACCTGAACACTGTCAACTACCGGACCTTTTGCAAATTCGGACTTTGGCTTTTCGGGTGCGGGCTTTGAAACGGTCAGCGGTTCGGGATCACCGAACAAAGAAAGCTGTTCGCCCTCAATATCGTTCTTCTCCCAAAACGGCACATCATCTTGCTCATTTCGTTGAATTTCGTTAATGACTGTTTCATCGGTAAAAAGAGGCTTATCAATGTCCGCAGTATCCTGGGCAGGAGTCTCTACCGCAGAAGCATCGCTCATAAGCTCTACCGCCTGCTCGGCCTTGCTTGTATGCCTGTCTATAACCTCATCGGGAACAGAAACAAGGTCAGAAAAATCAAGTTCTGTCAGACCGTTTTCAATCATATCCTCAATGCTGTCAAACTGCTCCGTATCGAACACTTCACCGTCAAATTCGTGAGTGATCTTGAAGTCCACAAGGTCAGCCGTCACCTGAATGGGCAGCTCATCATCGGTCAGCGTGGTAAACGCAAGCCCGATGTTATGCAGATCGGAGAAATCAGCACCGTTATGATATTCCGCTTCACAGAAATCGTTGATAAGCCACTTTGCCTTGTCGAGCGGAGTTTCAAAGATACGCTGGAAGTCCATGATCTCCACAGGCTTATCAGGATTATGTTCGAGCATTGCCGTTTGCAGGAGTTTCGGAAAAGTAGACAACTCACGATACGGCTCGATCTCCATTTTATCGCCACGGTTATAGATACCGCAAACAGGTTCTCCGCCATAAAAAAGCTCTCCAACCTTATCACCCTCAGCGATAGCCAATTTCCAAGTGCCGTTCTCTGTCTCCGCCGATTCGCAGTCAGTGCCGAAAAATTTGTCTACGATCTGTTGCAGAGTTTGGAGCTTTTCAGCCTCACGCTTCGGAGGATTCAACTCAAATGCCTGTTCGATCAGGACGGTATATCCTGCTTCTCTCAACTTTGCAGAGTATTCGTCCTTGACATGATTGGGGAAACCAACCATAGGAGAACCGTTCTTTGACAGCATACGCAGTCCGAGGACTTCTGCACCGATCTCCGCATTTTTGCCGTACATCTCATAGAAGTCTCCGACCTTGCGGAGCGATACCGAACCTTTATCCTCCGGTTCTGCCTTTTCGGGAGAATCGACCGCAGACTTTTCAGCCTTAGACAGAATCTCAAAGCCCTTTTCCTCCATATCCTGCTGCCAGCCGTCATATGCAAGCACATCGGAAGTGCCGAGCAGAATACCGCCATAGTCGGGCGCATCAAGGTCTTTCATAGAAATGCTCTTTTCGCTGATCTTCTCGACCTCACGACGAGCTCCGTCATACATTATAATATCACCGACAGCGAGATTGGCAACAGACGGCGCAGACTTTTCCTGTGTCCTTTCTTTTTCAAGGAAAAATTCGGGCATTTCCGTAAAGCCGAAACTGTCGCAATAATATGCCGTGTCCTTATCGTCCAAGGAAATAACAATAACATCGGAAACCGATAGCGAATGACCACGAAAATCTTCGGGGTGATTGGTGTTGAACTGAGTAAAAATGCCCTCAATAGTTGCATTTCCTCTAAACTCTCCGACAATGCCCTCATATACAAGCTCATAATCGTCTTTATTGAGCTGTACGCCCTCTGCTTTCAGCCTGTCAAGCCCCTCAAAGCGGACACCGTGATACTTCTCACCGCCTGGGAGCTGATAGATCTGAAACTTACCCTGTGCCTTTGCCACATCATCAATGGTGCGGATAGGATTTTTCTCTTTGAAATCGTCAAGTATCTTCTGTTCCTCAGCGGTAAGCGCAGAATGGGATTCCAGATAAGGAACAAGGACATTCAGCATATTTCGGGGAGTTTCCTTGCTTTCAGGTGTATTGTAGGGATAATTCGTCGAAGCTACGGCATTTTCACAGATAGTGCGGATATGGTCAATGAGACTTCCACCGCCCGAACCCTTGCCGTCACCGATATCAAACCTATTGGAGAAATTGAACTCCTGTCCGTCCACAACAGCCCTGATATCAAAGTTTGTTTTCTTGTAGTAGCCTGCATTAAGGTCGGGGATCATACGCTCCTTATGCTGTTTATCGTCAAGATACTCCATAAGAGCATTTGCAAAGGCAAAGCTGATCTCGCCGTGTTCCTCCGCAAAGTCACTCAGCAGACCGCTTTCGGTAAACCAGCGGTCATTGCCGTCCTTAGAATAACCGAACTGAAATTCAAGGCTGTCTGGCTTTCTTTCAGGCTCGAAAGTAACATTATACTTTTCCTTTGCGATGATAGCAAAAGCGTTTTCGGTCTGAACTTCATCACCGAGAATATCATGGAGAGCCTTCTTGATACGGTTAAGTTTAGGCTGATTATCGCCAGCCTCCCAGCCGTGGAGTGCTGCACCGTCAAACGCTGTCAGAAGGTCAGCAATTTTTTCATTGGAAATATCGGGGATAGCATCGAGCATATCATCACGAACCCACCAGAAAGCAAGGTCATTGAACTCCTCATGGGTGCGGTCAAGAAATGCCTGCCCGATCTCCTCTAAGGAAACAAGGCGCTCCATACCACCGAATGAACAGTTGTAGCCGTCATCTGTCCTCTCCAAATGCAGAGAGTGACGGAGATTTTCGGCATAATAATAGGTTCGGTCAGAGATCTTTCCGTCCTCAAAGACAAACTCTATCCTGTCTTTGTCAGCGATATTGTCAGAAGCGTGGATCATCAGACCGAGCGCAAACTCACGGCGAATATCATCACCCTGATGATAACGCTCCGCAAGTGCATACAGCTCTTTTTCGGGCAGATGATAGCCGAAAGAAGAATTATCGCTGGGCTGGTGCTTTTCAAGATAACCCCGTTCAAACAGCGGATATGCCATGCTTTCCCAATCATCGGAGGACAAAGTATGCTCCGCAAGGAAACGGGCAAGGTCAGCCTTCGGAAACAGGACTTCTTCCTCAGTGGGAATTCTGTTTGCGTTCTCACGGTCAATGACCGTCTGCTTATGGGCAGTCAGGAAGTCTGCAACATCGGATTCCTGCAATGCATTATGCAGAATCTCATCATACGCCTGAATATCCTCAGCCGTGAAAGTTTCGTCAATACTGTCGATCTGTCCTCTTGTAACATCGCCCACGAACATTGCCGTAATAGCGGCCCTTTGTTCATCGGAAAAGTCGTGCTGAGAAAAGAAGTCCGAAAGCTCCATACTGCGGTCAAAACTTGACTTGGCTTCAAGCATATCATTCAGTTTGGAGTGTTCGCCATAACGTTCAGCCGGAGCTTGTGACAGATACGCATCAACAAGAGAGAGCATTTCACCAAACTGTGCTTCATCGTATCGATTATCGAAAAAGTCAGCGAGATTGAGCTTTACATCTTCCACCGCAAGACGATGCACCACGGGAGAAAGTGCCACATTCTGCTCCATAGTCAGACCGAGGTCAGCCATATTTCGGAGCATACCGACCTCACGGACAGCGTTCTCCAATGCTCTATGAAAAGCAGGAGCGTTCTCCTTATCGACTGCAAATGCGACCTTGCCTTCACGGGAAAGTGCATGATAGCTCACACTTGTCTCCAAAAACGGCTTGACTTCCTTGAACTGCTCAGGTGTGAGCTTGCTCATATAATAGCGAGTATCACGGTTTGCACAGTAATCACGGTTGCCGACTTCCTGTGCCTTATCAGGACTTGCAAACTGCTCACGCATACTGATCACTTCGTCCTTGATATTGCGGACAGCAACGAAGTCAGCGTGACTTACCGTCAGCGTTCCTTTACCGGACGGATAGATTCTGCCCGAAAACTGCATACCTCTCCGAGCCATAATATCAGCCATTTTCAGCACAAGATCACGGTCAGCCGTCACATATTCCTTTTGCGGAATGTAACGATATTCTGTATTGCCGATGATGTTTTTCTCAGGTGGAAAATACGGTCTGTTGGACTTTGTAACGTTCATATTGCCAAGGATTTTTCTCAGCCAATCGGTATCCTTATCATTCACCGCCATACGGACAGTACCGTTCATTTCGTAGGCATAATAATTGATACCCGATTTTTCAAGCATTTCCTGCACACGCTGAAAATCCGCAAGCTGCATTGATATCAGCGACTTATCTCTGTTGTCTGTCGCATTATTCCACATTTTGTTGCCATATGTCATAAGGTCAGCCACGCTGTCAACCTCCTTTGTCTTAGTCTCTTGTTCTACTTTTATCTGTTTTGGAATATTTCTGAGCATATCGTTCCAGTCTTTATATGTATCGGGCGTGATGATACGCTTCATATCGGGATAATGTTCCTGCAAACGCCGAGCAAATTCATTGCCTGCGGTATCATTGTCGGAGCATAAAAATACATTCTCAGGAGCGATATTATGACGAAGCATCGTATCAAGGACGATACTCGGCTTCACGCCCATCATGGAAACAAGCCTGCAATTATCAAGTTCTTTGCTGTGCATTTGCAGATAGGAAAGCATATCTATTGCCGATTCAAAGAAAAAGGCCTTTTCGCCAGTGCCGTGTACTACCTCAAATCCGTGACCGCCAGCCGAGCCTGTTGCAATGCCTTTGAATTTATGCTCCGTTGATGTACCGACCTTTTCCGCACCGATGACTTTGCCCTGATCGTCATAGTACTTGAAAAGCACATTGCCTGTCTTTTCTTCTTGAGAGATAGTGCCTTCCTTCACAAGTGCGGAAAGCATATCATAGTCAAGCCCTCTGGTCTTGCACAGATACGCAAACACACGCCTGCAATTATCAGCTTCGGCAAGGGAAAGCTCTCTTGCCGTTTGCTGAACAGGTTTCAATTCGTATGTGCGGGACGGAGTATAGGTGCGGTCAATGAGTTCTCCGGTCAGAGCTTCAACAGCATCAATAAAGGACATATCCATATATTCTCGGAGTAAGCCGATATTATCGCCACCCTTATTTTCGCTGAACCTGAACCATTGACCACATTCTCCCGGACCGTTATCCTTGATATGCAGGCTGTCATGTTCCTTCCACACATACTCTTTGCCGACCTTTTTCAGGTCAAAGCCGTGAGACATGAGGAACTGAGGAAGATTGACGAGGTTCGCCCTTTCTTTCTGCTCATCAGTAATTCTCATCTGTTATTCCAGTCCCTGATCATTTCTCATTTTGGGTGTCTGCTGAGGTTTCTGCTGACCTCGGCCGCTGATACGCTGGGCATCTCTCTGCATTTTGCCACGGGAAAAGAAAGCTTTTTTGGAATCCTTTTTTGCGACCGTGACCGCAGACTTCTCGCCACCGAACACAGCAGAATGTTCCACGCCCTTTGCGGTCAGCTCTGCCGACTTTTTCCGAGCCTGCCCCTCGTCCATACGCTGCGTAAAACGCTCCTGCTTCGGGAGTGTCTTAAAATAGTCGGGGTTGACATATTCCACGGCTCTTTCGCCCTTGACAGCGCTCTCGATCTGCTTGTAGGCTTCGGCATTCGCCTTAGAAACAGTGACCGCCACCGTATCATTCTTGCGGACAACCGCAGAATACGGAATGTTCGCCTTTTGCAGCTCTGCCACGATCTTTCGTGCCGTGTCGATCGATTCAACACGGGTGTGCTTATCGTCCTTGCCGAGTGAAGCGTAGTATTCAGGGTTGATGGTCTCATACTTGCCCTTTTCACCCTTACCGCCGTTCTCCTTTGCGGCATCAGTATGTGCGATCTTTCCGATAGAAGCATACATCACATCATTCAGAGTTGACACATCGTTCTTTGAAACGGTAATACCGACCTTACCGCAGGCAGAGATTTTTCATCATTCTTTTTGTCGGTCTGCTTTGCATAAGCTTTCCAACCCATATCAAGAATGGTTCTGCCTGTTGCCGTAAACTCCGTACCGTTGCAGATACCTGTCAGCTTGACCGCTTCATACTTGTGTGCCGGAGCCGTTGCACAGATGAGTTTTGTGGCGATCAGCGTGAGGATATTTTTCTCACCTGTCGGCAGTGAAGAAAGGTCAGCCGTTGAGATACCGCTTGTAGGGATAATTGCGTGATGTCCCGATACCTTACTGTTGTTGATGACCTTTGCAATATCGGGAGTATGGAAGATACCGAATCCGAAATAGGTATCACAGAGCTTTGCAACATCAAGAGCTGTCTGTGCCATATCATCGCTGAGATACTGGCTGTCGGTACGGGGATAAGTGACGAGCTTGCCCTCATAGAGCGACTGGGTATAGTCCAGTGTTTGCTGTGCCGTGTACCCGAAACCCTTGTTTGCTTCACGCTGTAAGGTTGTCAGGTCATACAGCTTCGGAGCTTTATCGGTCTTGACCTCACGCTTGACCGAGCTGATCGTAACCGTACTGCCGTCACAGGCAGAAACAAGCGTATCGGCGGCATTTTCATCGTCAATTCTTGCAGAAGAAAGAATGAACCCACCGCAGTTGAGGTCTGACGTGTAATACTTCTGCTTGATAAATCCATTGACCTCCGCATCACGCTGAACAATCATTGCAAGTGTCGGAGTCTGCACACGCCCGATATTGAGCTTGCCTCCGTAACGAACGGAAAACAGACGAGAGCCATTCATACCCACAAGCCAGTCAGCTCTGGCACGGGCATAGCCTGCATTGAAAAGATTATCGTATGCGGACATAGTCTTCATAATAGAAAGTGCCTTGCGTATAGCGGATTCTTCAAGAGAAGAAACCCATAAACGCTTCACAGGCTTGCGGCACCGAGCCATGTTATACACATAACGGAAGATACATTCTCCCTCTCTGTCCGCATCGGTCGCACAGATGATCTCTGTTACCTCGTCCTTATTCATAAGGTTTTTCAGAAGATTGTACTGAGCCTTTGTGCTGTCCATAATCTGAAACAGCCAGTTATCGGGAATCATAGGAAGCTGAGAAAAGCTCCATTTCTGGTTCCAGCCGTTGCCATAGTCATTTGGGAACTTCAAGCCTACCAAGTGACCGACACACCACGATACAATATACCCGTTTCCCTCGGTGTAGCCTTTGTGTGCGGAGGAAGCTCCGACCACGGCACTGATTGCACGGCTTACACTTGGCTTTTCGCCAACGATCAAAATTGACATAAAATTTCTCCTTTCGATATATATCACTATTGACTTGTTAGGTCAAATGTAGTATAATATATTCAGTACAACATGGGAGGTGTTGAATATGCTGTATGATTATCTTCTTGAAATATTTGGAAAGAATGAACCGATATTTCTCTCGGATATTCATTATGAGGACTACTCTGATATTTGGCTCAAAAAGAAGCTTGCCAAGCTGTGTGAAAGCGGTCAGGTCATTCGCTACGAACGAGGTATCTATTATATCCCTGTTAAAACACCGTTTGGAAACAGTATTCTGAATCCCAACAGGATCATCGAACGAAAGTATTTATCCGAAAAAGGAAATCGTATCGGATTCTATACAGGCATCACGGCATTGCAGCAGGCAGGGCTTTCTACACAGATGTCAAATATTCCTGAGATACAAACGAATAACGAAAACTCAAAGCTCCGCAGAGTGAAAGTAGGAAATCAGGAAGTGATCCTGCGAAAATCAAGAGTCAAGATAGACAACGACAATATATTTGTTTTGCAGTTCCTTGAAATGATGAATAGTACCTCGTCAGGTTATTTTGACGATGAAAGAAAAGCTGTCATCAAAAGCTGGATCAGGAAATGCAATATCTCTCAGGAGCTTGTTACAAAATATGCACCATTTTTCCCTGACAAGGCTTTGAGAAATCTCATAGAAAGCGGAGTGATCTATTATGTTGCATAATGAAAAGGATGCCTTTGAGCAGCTTGTACTGCGAACCTCTGACTATCTCGGAGTCAAGGCAGAGATCGTTGAGAAGGACTATTTTGTGACCATTTTTCTGAAACGGATCGCCGCTGTTATGCCGGATATCGTTTTTAAGGGCGGCACATCACTGTCAAAGTGCTACCATATCATCAAGCGTTTTTCTGAGGATATTGACCTGAATGTTCAGTCCGAGAAGAAACCATCTGAAAGCAAGAGAAAGCAGCTCAAAGCGAATATCACGAAAATTATCAGTGATTTAGATTTTGGGCTTACCAATGCCGATTCGATCAAAAGCCGCAGAGACTACAACCGATATATCATTGACTATCCCTCGTCACTGTCCGCTGCTTATCTGAAGGAACAGCTTATCGTTGAAACAGCTATCTATCAAAGAGCCTATCCTACGAAGATAATGACAGCAGACAGCCTGATCTATCAATATCTTCACGAAAACGGATACGATGCTTTTATTAAGCAATATGATTTAGAGCCGTTTACGCTGAATGTTCAGACCGCAGAACGGACAATGCTTGACAAGATGTATGCTCTGGCAGATTATTATCTGCTAAATACCACAACGGAACACTCAAGGCACATCTACGATATTTACAAACTGTATGAGATTGTAACGATCGATGATACGCTGAAAGAACTTGCATTATCTGTCGCTGAGGAGCGTAGACCGCATAAAATGTGCCTTTCGGTTCAAGAGGGTGCAAATGTCACCGATATTCTCCGAGAGATCATTGATAAGAAGATCTATAAGGAGGACTACGATACAATAACCGCACCTCTGCTGTTTGAAACCGTTCCCTATGATACAGCGATCACAGCGTTAGAGAGTATTCTTCACAACGGCATTTTTGAAAAGCTCTGATATAGTTATACAGGCACAGCCCGACAAGGACTGTGCCTTGTCTTTTTCAGATCAGCTTTGTAAGCTCCACATTTTTGATGTAGACCTTATGTCTGAATCTCTGTTCCCACCCGTTGCCATAGCCATTCGGGAACTTCAAGCCCACCAAATGACAGACACACCACGATACAATATATTGGTGTAACCTTTGTGTGTGGAAGAAACTCTGACCACGGCACTGATTGCACGGCTTACACTGGGCTTTTCGCCAACGATCAAAATTGACATATATCGACTTTCTATCTTTTTTATTTCCCAAAATTAAAAAATAGCTTGATTTCGGGAAATAGACGTGGTAAAGTCAGACAATATCACCGCTGCTGTCCATTCGGGACGCTTATTCCAAGATGCTGATTGCAAGGACACGCCACGATGCCTATCAGTATGAAGGCATAAAGATCATTGACTTTTCGGACTGGCTCACAAACACATAACGCAGTCTGTTTCCCAAAATTAAAAAATTCACAAGTTTGGGGAACAGGAAACAAACGCCTTTTTCCTAAATTTCATATCAAAATAGGAGAAAAGCATCTGATTATCAAAGCGCATTTCCTGATATTAGGAGTGTGCTTTGATTATTTTGAATTGTTGTACGATTTGAGTCTGAAATACACCTCAGTTGTGATGTTGACCGGAATCATATAGTTGGAATACTCGTTACCGATATATCCTGCCTTTCTGAGAGCAGAGATAACCTTTGCAGTGGTATCCTTGTCAACCTCAAGCCACTCACGAATCTGCTTGTTCGAGGTGTACTTGTCAAGCGAAATATGGTAAACAAGCATATCCATATCTTTCTCCGAAATGCCCTCAACCTTAACAGAATCAAGCGGAGCAAAGTTATGTATGCTTACAGAGAAAGAAGGCTTATTCTCCGTCTTAGGTGCAAGGCACGCATCGTCAGGCTCGATCATATTATCATAGAACCTGAACTCATCGTCCTCATCATCGTCAAGCTCAATATCGTCCTCGTCATCACCGTACTTCTCACGAAAACGCTCGTTGATCTTGCCATTGCTTTCACCCAGCTTATATGCAGCGTAGGCAGCACCTGCCATAGCACCGAGTCCGACAATTCCCTTGATGATCTTCTTTACGTTCATAATAGAAACCTCCACATTTTTCAGTATTCCACGGGTTCACCGTAGTTGATTTTCTTGATAGACTTGATATTGGAACTCAGATCAAGCCCGTTCCAGTTATAGTAGCCCCAGCTACCGCTAAATGCCACGCAGGACGGTAAGTGATGATCGTCATAGATAAACTCAACGATACACTTACCGCTGCCGCCGAAGTTGTGATATTTTCCCTCACCATCATCGGCATAGCCCTTACTGTCACATATCTTTGTAGTAAACTGCGTACCGTTTTCAAGCTCGATCAGGAAACGATCTCCGCAGTATCCGTACCATACGCCCATTGCACAACAGTAATCCCCGTACTCATCACGGCGTATTCTGGTTCCTGTTATGGTATCGACCTTTGAACCGTATATTGCCCCCTGAGCTGGGCATAGCCGTCAGCCCCGAAGCTCTTTCGCCTGCAAAGCAGTTTGTCCAGCCGTCCTCATACGGAAAGTCATATATGACCTCAACCGTTTCGGTCTTGCCGTCAGCGGTTGAAGGTATTACGGAATATCCGTCTTTTTCTTCCGCAGAAAGAATAGGTTCGACTGTCACTGTGTACTCTGTATTCTCACGCAGACCTGTTATGTAGCAGAGGTCATTGCCTTTGAACACAAAGTACATATTATCGCTGAAAGCATAGTTATCATCATGAGCCGTGCAGCTCACAGAATAATCACGGTCAGGCTCAGAACCCCACGATACTTTCAAGCAGGAAACAGAAATCGTCGATACATTCAGGTTATCTGCTGTCAGCTCGATCAGTTCAGGTTCGGAAGGTACTCCCGAAAACTCCATAATAAAGCCCATGATAAGGCTGATCGCTTTCCTCTGTATGTCAGGATCAAACATCTTTCTTTTTCTGCTCCTTTTCCTTTACCTTCATTTCTTTCACGAAAGCACGGTATTTCGCTGTATATTCATAGGACTTGCCGAAAATGTTGACGGCAGCCTTGTATAAATTCGGCTCATGTTCCTCGATGATTGCAAGTTCTTCATTGATGTGCTTGCTGAACGGACAGCCTACACAGCCTGTTCTCCGCAGACCGTATTCCGTGTAGCATCGGGAGTGCTGAACATCGAATAACTGCTCATAGTCCTTTTTATCACCGTCCGTGTACCAAAATACCGGACGGAATGTGTTGCACCCCTTAGACTTGCTCTCAGAAAAACAAGTCTTATAAGCCGCCGAACGGATACCGCCTTCAGCTTGTCGGATACCTGTTATATCCAAGTCTGCATCATGTTCCTTGACGATACGCTTTGCGGGCTTCTTTTTCGCATATTCACAGCACTTGTTGGATATGGAGAAATCCGGCGGATTCTGCATGATAAACTCTTTCAGAAAACGGTTGCGGTAAATCGAGAATCTGCTGATTTTCTGAACACCGTCCTCATCAGAGTATCGCTCTCCGCACCACCATTGCAGAGCTGTCTTACACCGAGGGTATCTCTGCAACAACACTTCAAGTGATTCGCCTTCCCACTGAAATCTGTGAGCCTGCAAACGCATCATCTGTTCGGAAACATATTTCGACAGGAAAGGAATACCATACTGCTTCACACAGGTCGGGATAGGCTTATCGGGTTTGACACGCTCAATGGTAATGCCGTATTTCTGTTCAAGATAGTCTAGATGTTCCTTTGTAGCGGAGTATTCCAGTCCCGTATCTATCCAAAAATACTTGACCTTGCCGTCCTCATCGACCTTGTGAATCAGGTCAAGGACAATATCGCTGTCAGAACCGCCGCTGATACTGCATACAGGATCATAAGACCGCATCAGTATGCGTTGTGCTTTGCACATACTGGTATAAATGGTGTAGTTGTTGTTTTCTGCACACTTGTTCAGGACTTCATCAAACATCGTGAAGCCCTCCCAAGATGTGTGCGATCACATCGACCGTCCACCCGTTGCCGATACACTTGTATCGCTGGGTATTGGAAATGCCTGCCGTGTAGTTATCGGGAAGTGTCTGCAAACGCTCCGCTTCAATGGATGTAAGCTTACGGATAATATAATCACCGTCAGGCAGGTCGATCTTATATAGACCTGTCTTAGCCCCCTGACCGCCGCCGTTTGCGGAAAGTGTGACAGATTTACCGACAACGGAGTAAATACGTTGTCCCTGTCCGCCCTTGCCATACTGTCCGATACGAACAGGAGAACATACAAGAGTATCTTTCTGCACCGTAGTCAGGCAGTTGGATTTACCGTCCTCACGAATTTCGATATGCTGTTCGGTCTTTTCGCCGTCAACATATCTTCCACGCTGGGCGGCTCCCATAGGTATTGTTTCGCCGTTGAAGTATGTATTGACAGGTTCAGCGACCATAGTTCGCTGCTTGCGTTCAATCGTGTTGAACAAAACAGCCCCTGGGTAACGTGCTGTCATACAGTAGGACTTGTCCTGCCAAGTGACACCGCTTTCAAGCACATCTTTCAATAAAATGCCCTTATCTTTCGGAAAAGAAGTAAAAGGAATATTCGTCCAATAACAGCGTTTTCTGTTTTGTGCCGATACAAGTGCAGAGTTTATCATGATCGGTCCTACGCCGAGAACCCTTGTGATCTCGTCCTTGATGTTCTGATGTACGGAGTAGTTGTTTTCGTAGAGGAAATACTGACAGCCCGACTCCTCTAAGGCTCTCACATATTCCTGAAAGAGCCTGAACCCTTCGCCGTTGCAGTCGATTTCTCTGTCTTTTTTAGCGATAGACCAATAGGTGCAGGGCGAACCGCCAAGCAGTAAGTCATATCCTTTGAACTGCGTGAAATCGCCGTCATATACATTCCCGTGATGAACGATTACGGGGAAATTACGCTTTGAGACCGTGACGGCATACTTGTCGATTTCAAACGCATCATAGCACTCCACGGGAATGCCAGCCCTTTGCAGAGCAAGCATACCGCAGGAAATGCCGTCAAATAAGCTGAGTACCTTCATTAGACAAATTCTCTCTCTTTTCTCATTGTCTTATGTTGTCTGTTCTGTTGTCGGGAACTTTGAATCCACTGGGTTCAAAGTTGATCATACTTCGTAGTAGTCATCAAAAAGATCGTTGTAGTTCTCCTGAAGCTCCTCAAACTCTTCGCAGAGCTTGTCATACTTCTTTTGGATAACAGTCTTTTCACAGGCGAAGTTCTCCGCAGCGGTCAGATCGCCGATAAACTGTCCTGCTTCAAAACCACGGAGAAACCACTTCTTCCTCACGCCCTCTACTGCCTTAACAGAAATGCCTGCAATTCCGGCTGCCACTGCCACCGCTGCCGCACATACAGCGATCTTCTTCATCTTTCTCATTCTTTTGCCCTCTCTTTCTTATTCTTCATCGTCCTGATTATCGTAGAATCTCATATCGTCCTCAGATTCTTCGGTGATCTCTGTATCATCGTCATACTCAGGCTCAAACTGATCCGCAGTCTTATTGCCGCCTTTCTTTTTCTTCATTAGGAAGAAGCCTGCGGCACCAACACCGATCAGAACAATCACACCAAAAACAAGGATCATACTGTTTTTATTCATAGGAACATTCTTTGTATGAGCTGCTGACTCAGACGATTTCTCGCCGTTCTCAGCGGTATCTTCAGCATCGTCAGTATTATCACTGCCGCCGGATTGCACTCTGCCGTTAGCCTTTTCTGCTTCTTGAGCTGCCTGCTCGGGAGTGATCTTCTTGGCATCATCATCGTCTTCAGTTCCGGCATAAAGCAAAGCATACAGGTCATAATCGTCAACTTTGTTCAGAAAATACACATTGTCCTCGCCATTGTCTGCGGTGTAATTGATAAGCACATAGAACACATGACCGTCTTTTGTGGTCACAGCGATGAACTGCATTTCCTCGGTATTGTAGATGATCTGCTCCGACTTGATAAGGGTGGCGTTGCCGTCAGTATCGTAATAGGGATCGCCGTCATAGTCGGTAACAACATCGGTTGTATCTGCCTCGGCAAGCTCACTCATGACCTCACGGAACTTCTCCATATCAACAGAGCTTTCGTCCGCAGGTTCAGAAGTGGTTGTTTCCGTAGTCTCTGCTGTGCCTACTTCGGCAGAAGCGGTAATACCGCCGATACTTGCTGTTGCAAGCATGAAAGCAGCCATCACAGCACTAATCATTCTTGTTTTCATCATCGTCCTCCTCAGAGTAAAATCTCATTTGTTCTTCGTATTTGCTGCTTTGCCGAGATCGTCTATCTCATCATCGGTCAGACCACGAGCTTTCATATTCTGAATCTGCTCATGTTCTTTGGCAAGCACGGTTTCTAATTCCTCTCCATCACAGTTCAGCTTTTCGCAGAGCGAGAGATAACGCAGCCTTGTGATCTCGGAGAGAAGCCGTCTGCGTTCCTCTGTATCTCTCTTGATATTTCTTTCAAGCTGCTCTGCCTTTTTGCTGAATCTCTCTATTTTTGCATCATATAAAGCCATTATGTACCTCCGTTAATACAGCACGAGCCGAGGATCAATATAGTCCCAGCCGTAGCCGTCGGTGTCTATATAAATGTGGAAATTAACATTTCCGGCTGTTGTTTTGGCAAATTCTTTGCCTTCCTTGATACTGTCGCCTTTCTCATAGTCATTTATAAGCACCGCATTTGCAATGGTGACTTCCGTATCACGCTTAGTGCCGCCGTTTCCGTCATACCAATACTGTATATCGTCCTTGCGGATCGTGATCTTGTTGTCAGCAGTATCAACATCAGTTATTTTTCCGCTGAAAGGCATTTTGAGCTTTGTACCGCTGTTAGCATACACCTTGATACCCTGATACAGACCATCGCTTTTTTCATTCCACCCCGTCATTTCATATCCGAACTCTCTTTTGAGGGAGTAGTCACGGATAGAATCACCGGGCAGCATATTATATATGGTCTGATGATTGCCGTAAAGCGTGTTGCCGTCTTCATTGCCCACAAGCAAATTGTAATACTGTAGACGCTCCGTCTTATGCGACATACCGCCGAGTTTGTCTGCAATGACCTCATCAAAGGTCTTTTTCTGCTTTACGTTGTAATAAAGATTACATTCTGTTTTCCAATACTGTTTCTGCACATAACCATACAGAGCTGAACAATTGCTGTCGCCTGTCCACGCTCTCGCATCGGTTTCCGTAATCATGAACCAAGCATCATCGTTCTCCCAACCGTAGAACGAACGGTACTGAGTATTTCCGTCATGATTTTTGAAGAAGAATTTTCCGTCACTGTCCACCCAATAGAAAGGCTCTTTGGTGTGGGCATTGTCTGCAAAATAACGGTTATCAAGTACATAATAGCCCGTGAGTGCATAATCATCGTTTGGATTCAAGACACGATAACTGCGGTTCAGATAGCAATAGCCGTCACCATCAAGATACTGACCAAGTTCTGAGGTATAAGAAGTCGGCTTGAATTTGTAAGTCCAAGATCTGCTGCTTTTACTTGCTGATTTCTCGCAATAGTAGTAACTGCCGTCATTACTGCTTCCCCCACCGAAATAAACATAGTTGTCAAGCTCCTCCCAACGGGATTTATTATCATACCAATATACGAACTCATACTCCGCATTGAAAATGTCCTCAAGCAGATCCTTTGTATCGCTTTTGAACTTCCAATACTTGATGTCACCGTTGTCGGCGGCATCAAAGTCATAATAGTATGCACAAAGGAATGACCACAGCTTATAGCAGTCAAAATCATATACAGGATTCCAATCATAGACAAAGGACTTGCCCCAATACCAGTTATCGGGATCATCTTTCAAGTCTTTTTTCTTTGCACCGAAATCCACAAGACCTTTTTTCCAGTCAGAAGTATCGCTGACTTTAAGTATTTTCTGATTGAGGTTATAAACAAGCTCCGTGTAATACTTTTCAGCTTCGGAAAGGTCATAGTCCTGTGCCGCATAAGTGCCGAGGGTAAATCCACCGCCTGAAACTATGGAGCTGAAAATCATGATGATAAAAGCAAACACAAGAAAGATAATAAGTATCGGAACAGCTATTGCTGCAAAGAACTTTTTGACTTCCTTTTCATAGATGTTTTTCACGAATTTGAAAGCTGATTTGAATCTCTCAGCCTACCGTTTTTTTCGTTTTCTTATTTTGGGGTTTACGCTTCTTTTTCTGCTTGTATTTATCGTGTTTTTCATTCAGCTTGTTTTCCTGCCGATTGAGTTTTTTGTTGGATTTTGACTTTTCATCGGACAGGCGATCACGCTTTTTTTCTTCTCGCTGTAACCGCTGAGGCTTGCTTACCTTATCTTTGATAGGTTCCGCTATTCTGCGTTTTGCCGAGTCTATCGCATGAAGTACGTCATTGTCTTGATCTTCATTGACAGCTTTCTGCCACGCAGAAGCCCTCATTCGCTTTACCGAATATGAAACTGGCTTTAATGCAAGCAAGCCTGGGTGAGAGTTTCTGCTGATCTTTTCCTGATTATGCAATTCCTTAACACGGAATTGCTGTTCTGTTTTCAGCTGTTTACGCTCAAATTTCAGCTCACGCTTTGTCTGCTTATATGCCTGCGATCGACGCTTGTTCAACGCCTTACGGAACTTATTTCCCTTGTCTTTTACAATTCGGGCTTTATATTCCACCTTGGCTTTCTTCAAATCGGCTTTTGTCGCAGCCATTTTCGGCTTCTGCGTTTTCGCCTTATAGAGCTTGTTATCAGCTTTCTTTAGCTGCAACTTCGCTTTTTCAAGCTTGTACTGTTTCTTTGTTTTCAGGTGATCATGCGTACCCTTGACAGCATCGACCGCCGTGCGGCCCATGAGAAACACACCACGGTGATAATCGTCCACCGCTTCACGGGTGTATTTCTGCTTGAGCTTGTTGCGGACTTCACGCTGGGCAATATCGGCGGTTTTGATACCGCCAGTTTCCGCTGCGAAAGCTGTATCGACCGCCGTCTGAGCTACATCATGAACTGCAAAATTCACAGCACGGGTATTTACCTTAAATAGCTTTCCTTTGAATGTCTTAGGCTGCCATGATTTGATCATCCGTGTAACTGACGGTTTATCGCCCTGAATGCGGTATTTCGCATTTGCAAACTTATGGACGATACCCCGACCGCCGTGATGCGTTTTCTCACCACGGACAATATATGCACGGGTATGAAAGCGGCCTCTGCTGTTAGCTTCACGGCGGAAATCTATCTGAAACTGCTTCGACCGTCTGCTGACTCTGTCGAAACGTGCCTGTGCTCTGCGGAGGTTATTCTCTTTTCTATGTAAGCTCATAGCTCCCTCTTTCCCTAAAATTTGCCCTTGACATTTTAGCTAAAATGGGATATACTAATATTAGCGAAAATGTTTGGAGGTGTTATTATGATCACTGCAACCGCTACCGATATTCAGAATAACTTTGGCCATTATCTGCAAGCTGTTCAGCAGGGTGACGAGATCATCATTCTCAAGAACGGAAAAGAAGTTGCAAGACTTGTTTCCCACGAATCAAGCGTTTCCTTCCTGACTGATTCACTTACTGGCGTTCTTAAAAATGATTATGATGATAAAGCAGTTCGTGCAGAAAGGATAGAAGCACATGAAAATTTTGGTTGATACCAATGTCATTCTTGATGTGCTTTGCAACCGTCCTGAGTTTGTCGAAGCCTCATCAAAAGTTTGGAAGTATTGTGAAGTAGATCAAATCGAGGGCTACATTTCCGCATTGTCTGTCCCGAACATTGTGTATATTCTCCGCAAGGAGCTTACTCCACAGAAAACAGAACAGCTCATTCAGCAGATCACGATGATATTTAAAGTTGTTGACCTCAAATCAACCGATCTAAAAGCCGCCGCTGAGATGTTTTCTTCTGATTATGAAGATGCCTTACAGATGTGTCAGGCAAGTAGGATCAAAGCGGATTATATCGTCACAAGAAACATTCGTGATTTTAAGGACAGCAAAGTGCCTGCTTTGAAGCCCTCAGAATTGCTTGAGAGAATTTGAACCTGAAAGCTGTTGTCGGCAGCTTTTATTATTCTCCGGTTGGTTTTGTGGTCATGAGTTTATACATCTCTGTATCCATCGGAAAATGGTCTGTAAACGGCAGAAGCACTTTATCATAGCGGATAAGCCCCTCACCCGGACCGCTGTTTGTTACAAACTTCATCTGCTCCTTTGAAATATGTAGCTTTTCAGCGAGAATGTCCCTGTCTCCGGCTGCCTGATTCAGCATATAGACAAAATCCGAGTTGTCAAAGATGTTTTCGACCTCCTGAGAAGAAAGCAAGTCCTTGACATTTTGCGTGATGCCTGTCGGTACGCCACCCCATTTACGGAAACGCTTCCAGATCTCAGCGGAATATTTCGCTGTCTGTTCCTCTTTCAGAAGGAGATGGAACTCGTCAATGTAGTAGCGAGTGATCTTCTTTTTCTCACGGTTTGCGGAAACTCTGTTCCACACGGTATCCTGCACGATCAGCATACCAACTTTTTTGAGCTGATTGCCAAGTTCCTTAATATCAAAGCAGATGATACGATTACTCATATCAATGTTGGTGCGGTGATTAAAGAGGTTCTGGCTGCCGTTTACGAACATTTCAAGAGAATTTGCTACACGAAGAGCGACTTCGCCCTCCTTATTAAGCTCCTGCTGCAAATCGGAGAGAAGCGGCATCTTTTCAGGTGTCGGCTCATTCTCGATAAAATGCTTGTAGATGCTCTGAACACATTTGTCGATAACAGAGCGTTCCTCAGCGGAAAGACCGTAGCGACCTCCGACAACGATCTCGCAAAGCGAGATCAGGAAGTCGGACTTATTGGCGATCACTTCCATAGGATTGCTGAAAAGAAAATCATCAATCGTAATATCCATAGGATTCAGGTGTTGTTCGCTGTTTGAAGCAATACGGATAAGCTGTCCGTGCAGAGCCGAAACAAGCGGATAATACTCGCCTTCGGGGTCGCAGATGATGATGTCATCGACTGTTGTCAGAAAGCAGTCGAGTATTTCACGCTTAACACTGAAACTCTTGCCGGCACCCGGCGTACCGAGGATAAGTCCATTCGGATTTTTGAGCCTTGACCTGTTGGCACGGATCATATTTCCTGACAGCGTATTGATACCGTAATAGGTAGCCTGTCCGTCCTGAAATAGCTCTTTTGTGGTAAACGGCACGAAGATAGCGATACCGCTTGTGTGCATCTCACGGCGGACGGGAATTTTGTTATAGCACAGCGGAAGTGTAGAAACGAGAGTCTGTTCCTGTCGATAATCATATGGAAACATCGTGCAGTTATTCTTCTGGCAAACACGCTTTAGCATCTCAGAAAGAAGTTTCAGTTCTTTTTTGCTTTTTGCATAAGCTCTCAATGAAATACTGATATGAAAAAGACGCTCATTCTTGCTGTTGAGGTCAGCGAGGAGCTTTTCAATGTCCTCGATATACATCTTGATCGCAGGCGGAAGAATATCGGGATCATAGCCGGACTGCGATGCCTTTTTCTGTTCGTCGATCTTCATCTGCTCCACATTGGTGAGCTTCTTTTTAACGAATTTCAGGGCAGCTATCTGATCCAGCGGATCAACATGGATATTCACGCAGAAAAGGTTCTGCATTTCAAGAAAGTCTTTTAATATTTCGTCTGACAATTCTCCTGCAAGGATATTCATGCCCCATACAGCACCGTAAGCATTACCGATCTCAAAGTCAGCCTTATTGAATTTCAGCGAGGACGGACTGATAGAATCCTTTGTGTCCATTCCTGCATGAAGCATACTGTCCCAATCAAAGATGAATGGAGAATTTCTGTAAGGGTTCAAGGCATAGTAGAGAGCTTCAAGGCGTTGTCTGCCGTCAAGAAGTTTCGCTTCCACGCCAAAAGCCTTAAAGCCCTTGATCACGTCATTTTTGATCGACAAGAGTTTTGCCCTTGCTGCCTTGTATGATGCGGATTCGATACCAAACGTCAGGAACTTTCTTGCCGACTGACCGTTAGAGCCTTTCATCAGCTTATCGGTAAGCATTTCGCTGTACTCCTTGCGGATTGCATTGAAATCATCTTTCTGTTCAGGTATCTGCACCGTTTTTAAGAGCTTTTCCTTTGATCTGTTTTGATTTTCAAAGGTAAGCTGGAATTTGATCGTATTGTCAAAGAGATTGATAACATCACAATACTTTGAGAAGATATTATTCTGTTCCTCAAACTCCGAAATAGAGTAATTGGCATCATAAAACTGTACCGTCATAGAGAAGAAGTTCTCCGATACCTGGCAAACACCGTCCTTATACATACACATATAGGGAATGGTGCTCTGCACCGTAGTCTTACCGCCATTAGCACTCTTGATTTCCGCCATTCGTGCGGAAAGTATTTTTTTGTCCTCTTTTGTAAGCTGAGAGGCTGGCTTGCCCATGACAACCTTAGACTTGCTGCAGTTATCACTTTTATTGGCATTTCTCTTTCTAAAGCCCATTGGTAACCTCCGTTTATATTCAAAAGCGTAGACACCGAAAGTG
>NC_021039.1:2104382-2107165 GCF_000210095.1 Ruminococcus champanellensis 18P13 = JCM 17042 | reverse complement strand
CGATATAGTCAGCCGTATCAGCCTTTTCTTTCAGCATCTCTCAGCTTTTTCTTGATTCTTGTGTATTCGATATGCCTTTCAAAGCACTCAAATATGTTTGTTGTGCGGTAATACCGCTTTCGAGATCTTGTAAAGTATTCACGCATATATTTTGCCTGTTTCTCCAAGAAAACGCCATTTTTCTTATAAAGTCCGCAGAGTATCGCAGGAGCAGCGACTGCACCCATAGCGAAGATCGCCCCGGACATTCCGATAGCTGTTTTCGTCAGAAAGAAAACAGGTGCTCCGAGAACAAGACCGATACCAAAGCATATCACCTGTCTTTTGGTAAATCCCATAATAAACTTCTCTTTGATGTCGTTCAGGTCTTTCGGAATTTGTACATAATGTGCCATAGATCCTCCAATCTTGTTCAAGGTCAATGTGCGTTAAACATACTTTTGCTGATCGCTCCTGTACGCAGAATGGTAAAAATAAGTGCCGCCGTGTATCCCATAAGCATTGCCATTTGCATTATCACACCGTCCGAACTTGAATTGAGCGACGTGATCATATTGCTGAAAAGCGTTTTGAAAATACCGAGTGCGACTACGATAAAGAACCCCTGGAAAGAAAGAGCCAAAAGCTGCTTTACCCAGTTTTTACCGATACTTGCCCATTCACCGCTGTCCATCATTGTTGCCATAGGGATAGGTGCAATGCTGAGATACATAAACACCTCGATGATACGACTTGCAAGAGTAATTACGATCGCAACAATAAGTATCATCACTCCCAGATGAACAATAAGTGATATGAACCACACCGTCATCAGTTCTCCCAAGCCTAAGCTATTGAGAGCAGATTTCTTTAACGCAAGACTATTAGATAGATAATCACCGCTGCCGAACAGCGTGGCAAGTCCGTTGGAGCATACATTTGTGCCAAACGAAAATAGTGCGGAAGCGATGTAATATGTGTTGGCTACAAGTATTACACCGCATAAGGCTTTGATGATCCATTTGATAAAGATCGAATCGTCAAAGTCTTTGAAATTATTTCCCCGAATGACCATTTGACAAAGCTCATTCAAGAGAATGACTGTCAGAATGAAACCTCCAATAGGGACTACAACATTGTTACAGAGGGTTTCGATAGTTGCCCAAATTCCGTAGCCTGTCGGTGCACTTCCGGCAGTGCCCGTAAACTGAGCAGGGTGCTTTGTCAGAAAGTTTGATACAAGGTTTCCCTTTGCACCCGAACCTGTTGTCTGAGCAAATGTATCAGTCAGAAGTTCGGAAATTCCGTCAAACTGAGATTTTATGCCGTCCTTGAATAAGTCACAGCACCAATCCTCCAAAGCATCGATCGCATCGCTGATCACTCCCATTTATTCATCCCCCCTCTCCGAGGAATTCATCAATGGTCTGTCATATTTCACAAGCTGACGTAATTCCAGCTTTGTGGGAAGAAGGTTTCTGCAAAAATACGCAGAGCCGAAATGATTTCCCTTTGTTGTAAAGAGCATATTCTGCCGTGTATGATAATCGACCCGACTATCAAAGCAGAGCATCTGAATCTCATTATTGAATATCATGTACCGTGCCTTACCCTGAATACTGTTCACGGGCAAGAGAAGAGCAAAAGGCTTCTGAAAAGTAAAAGCTCGTTTCAGGACTTCATCTTTCTTAGAAAATGGAGGATTGCTTACGAGAATATCCCATTTGTCAGGCTCAAAGTGAAAATAATCCTTGCCATCTTTCAAGCTGCTTCGTTCCACGTCAAACCCCTGTTCCGTAAGATACTGATAAAACGCACTCCATTCTTCATCGAACGGACACCATATTTTCTTGTCTTTCGGCAAAAATTCCATTAACGGCTCTACCGCATAGAATGGAGTGTACACTTCATCTCCTGCACTTGTTTTATTGGCAGTTAAATATCCGATATTTATTGTCATTTATGTTTTCACTCCCTTTCATATCTGAGAGTGCAGATCACTTACCCAAAACCCATTATTGCAACGCAAAACCCACCGCTATGTAGCTAATCTGCTTATATTAGGTCACAACGTCACTTAAATCGCACCCGTCATCATTGTTTCAAGAACAGGAACGAGGACGATTGCAAGGAGTATCAGACCAAGGCCTGACATGAGCTGCTTCATGCCCTGGGATTTCGCACCGGGGTTATCATTACCGTAACCTTCCAGAAGGTTTACAACGCCCCATACACCAACACCTGCACCGATCAGGCAGATAACGCTCTTGAGTACGGTACAAGCAGTAGAAATGAAAGAAGAAGTATCAACAGCACCCGTGCCTGCTGCAAATGCCTGAGTTACACAGGTAGATGCCATAACGCCTGCGATCGTGCAGAACATGGTTGCCTTCTTTGCACCACGGGTGAGCTTAGAGAGCCACTTGTGCTTCGGTGCAGAGTCAGTGGCTGCTGTCTCCATTGCGGTTGCATCGACCGCAGAAATATTCAGTTCGTTCATAGGTAAAAAGTCTCCCTCAAAAAAATAAAGTAATAATTGTCCGCAGCTTCAACCGATTCTTTTTTTAGGCAATACCACACAAAGATCGTGCGGTATTGCCTTTATTCGGTTTCTTCACTGTCTGAGTTAAAAGCCGACATATATCTCTTTTTCTTCGGTTTCCTCAGATATTGCAGTACCAGCTTTATCTTTTTCTTTTGCTGATACTGTTGTAACTTCCTGTCCGGCGTTTGTCATATCCACACCATAAGCCGAAAAACGTTCTCTTTTGGGCAGTTTCAAACGCATCTCTCTTCGGTTACTC
>NC_021039.1:2015897-2103476 GCF_000210095.1 Ruminococcus champanellensis 18P13 = JCM 17042 | reverse complement strand
CACATAGTTTTCGATGTTAAATTCCTGCTCAGGATTGTCATCTAACAGCATAGGGTACTGCTTATGACGGGTAATATCAAACTTGTCCGAGAAGAACGGACGCACTCCTCGCACTTGCAAGATACATTTACCGCCGTCCATGACCGCCAGTTCGTCCTGAGATTTCAGCTCTTTTCCGAGCTTTTGATAGTTCATTCCGTAGCTTTCCGACTGTCCACGATTGGTAGAGGTGTTGAAACTGTCGATAGTTTCTTTACCGAGACTTTCGGATATCTCTTTCAGCGTGGACTTCTCCTTGCCGCCCAAAAACAGCATCGTATCACAGTTGCCTTCAATCGTATCTGCATTATCTTTATATATAGCCTTTAGCTGGCTCTTAGCTTGCAAGATGATCGACGCACTGATTTCACGGCTTCGGATCGTCGCTATGAGCTTCTCAAACTGCGGAATTTCACCAATATTCGCAAACTCATCTAACAAACAGCGTACATGATAGGTCAGCTTTCCACCCTTTGAATTGTCCGCTTTGGTACACAAAAGGTTGAATAGCTGGGAATACATGATAGCCACAAGAAAGTTGAATGTGGCATCAGTATCGGAGATGATGATAAAAAGTGCACTCAGCTCGTCACCGAGCTTGTCAAGGTGCAGCTCATCGTAGGAGGTGATCTCCAAGACCTCATCTATTGCAAAAGGTGCAAGTCGGGTGCTGCAGCTAATAAGGATAGACTTAGCTGTTTTTCCTGCCGCCAACTTATATGCCTTGTATTGTTTGAGTGCAAATGCACCCATTCGCCGTTGTTCGGCATCGGGTTCAGCTTCAAAGACATCACCGTAATCAGCCATGACATCGGGATCATCGTGCTTTGTATGGTTTAGCCAGCACTCCACGATCTCAAATTCAAGGTCAATGCTGTTTTTGAACTCCTCATCGTCCTCACGGCACTCCGAATTGTTGATCATGTCGATCAAGGTTTCAAAGTTCCATTCATCTTCGGGGTACATAGCAAAGATCAGGGCAATATACGCAGTATAAAGCAGTTTCTCCGCTTTCACCCAAAAATCATCGCCGGACGGCTGCTGAGAAGAAGTGTTCTTGATAAGTACTTCCACGAATTTCAGAATGTCCTTCTCACGGTTCTTCTTGCTGATATATGCGAACGGGTTATAATGCATCGACTTCGCAAAATCAATGGTATTGAATACTTTGATCTTGTACGGTTCATAGACAGGAATATATTTTCCCTTATCGTCCTTTTTGTACTTGCCGTCAGGTGTTTTCTGATACACTATTTTTCCGTCCACACGTTTCGGACGGCCCCTTTCAAGCATCTTTCCGCACTCCACAAGCACCGTGCCTTTCGGGTCAGTCACTACATAGGAGGAGTGCATCTGCATCAAGTTCGGCTTTACGAAAAAGCGTGTCTTACCTGAACCTGAGCCACCGATCACAAGAATGTTCTTATTGCGGGCGAATTTCGGTGCAGAGGGCTTACCCATGGTCAGAGATTCCGTCTTTGTGAGTATCACATTGTTTTCGGGACAGGATAAGTCCACATACGGCTCAATATCCTTTTCACCACCCCATACGGCAGAGCCGTACTCCTCACCCTGACGGAACTTCTTCCTGTTTTTCGACTTGACGTAGAGGACGAGCCTCATTACTCCCGCCAAACCCAAGCCGATAAGAAGATCAAACGGGTGTAAACTTGGAAAGATCCTTGCAAATGCCACACCGAGATTACTCATGAAAGGCAGAAGCTTTTCCTGAAAGCCGTTGCCCTCAGCGGTTCGGTACGCAAAGCCGATCAGATTTCCCACATAAGAGAAAGCGACATAGGGAATAGTCTTGATGATCAGCTTTTTGAGTTTTCTCGTGTCGATCTGCAATTTGCAGACTTTTCCTTTCTGTTGGTATCGGCACAAAAGACTGCCGTAAAAATATCATCGCCCCTTGCCCGTGGAACGGGTGCAGGCTGGAAGTGGTTGTAGATCACCGTCTGTTCTCCCTTGTTTTCTCTCTCTGTTTCTGTTTGCGAGGTTTGTTCCTGATCTTCTGAGCCTGCTGCTGCATCTGCTCACGGGTGAACTCACCACGCTTCTGCGATATGCCCTGTCCCTTACCGACATACTCCGAAAATGCTCTCTTGAAATCCTCTGTTTTGGCAGCGGAAAAGAAAACATGATAGGTAGGCGGAGTGGTGCTTTTATCTCTTTTCAGGGCAAAATCCACATCATATTTTCGTGCGGTTTTCAGAAAATCTCCGATATTTCTGTCTGAAACCTCAATGCTGTCGAGCTTGGACGGCGACTTCGCCTGCAACTGCTTGTAGGTCATTCGCCCTTTTTTCTCTGCCTTGCCCGACATAAACTCCCGCAATGCCGATTTCAGCACATTAGCAGTCATTTTCTCCGCTTTAATCGAAATATCAATGGTTTTCTTCGCACCGTTCTCATAGTCCGAAGGCATCAGGCATCACCACCTTCGTCTGCGGTCGGCATCTCAAAAGTGGAAAATGCTTCACTCTGGAGCCAACGGGTAATATCGCCCTGGACACTCATCACCTTATCGTAGTCGGACGAGTGATAAAGCAGATTCTCCCTGTTGGTCACATCAGTGCCAACAATGCAGTAAGCATCTTCCGTATGCTCATCATCGACACCGACAGAACGCACCTCGACGCTGACCGCAATCAGGTTATCGTAGTTGATGAGATCGCCCTCCGGTGTCAGAATAGACTTAGCCATGATCTTCACCTTCCTTTCCAAAAAGCTCATTTGCCGTCTTTCAAGCAGCTACGTCCGGTTTCTTATTCGCACCCATAGCCACCACCCCCTCTCAGGAACGTTCAGTCATCATAAACGCCAAAATCTCTTTTGACAGCATACTCAGCCCACCGTCCCTCAGCATTTTCCTTGAACCGCTTGCCGTTGGCTTCGTTGAACAGAGTGCTGATAAGATAACTCTCATAGTTTCGCACATTGTCTGCACGCTTCATCTGCTCAATCGCATTTTCAAGGACGTTTATATCAACCTTTAGCATAGTGGACTTGACAACTTCTCTGGGAAAATCCTGTCCGCAGATACGCTCTGTTTTCTTTCTGGAGCATATCCGCCGAACGATTATCTGAATGATCTCCTCAGCTTCTTCCTCATCACCGAGCCACTCTGCAAAGTATGGAAAGTCGATGTTGGTTTTCACTACCTCGGTATAGATCTCTTTTTCGCTGATATATCCGTCGCTCTGTCCGTCTGTATGTCTTTCAGCAGCTTTTTCGCTGTCGGAGTGGGATTGATCGATAGATACTTGATCACTCCGTATTTGATTATTATTTATTATCTTCTTAGTATTTATTTGCCCCTGATTTTCTACCGCTTGTTTTTCTATGAGTAGAATTTCAAGGGGTAGATTTTCTATGCCTTGTTTTTCTGCCCCTTGCGGTGCTTTTTTTACTGAGCTTACTTTGGCATATGTATCATCATCGTCCCGATCAGCATCAGGCGTATCCTTTTCTGAATACTCATAGAAGTCATAGACATACTCGATCCGACCGCTGTTCGTTTCATTCGGCATCAGCTTAGTCACATTGAGATACCCCCAATGCTTCAGTTCGTCCAATGCTGCCTTGATTGCTGTTTCTTTCTCTTTGCAGATCGCAGTCAGACCTGAGATAGAGTAATCCCAATTCTCCGGCAAGGAAAGAACTTTACTCAGAAGTCCGATCGCTTTCAGGCTGAGGTTTGTTGACCGCAGATGATAGTTGCTCATTACGGTATAGTTTGCATTTTTATTGACACGGCACACCGATGAGGGCGTTGTTTTGACCTTTTTTGTTTTCTTAGCAGACATATCCATTCACCTCCTGTTTTCAGCTCAAGCGAGCTTCATTTGCGTGATCCTGAGCTTATTGACCATATAGGTCTTACCGCTGCATCGGAGGTAGCCTGCATCGTAAAGTTCGTTCAGAGCGTTCCTGATAGTTTTCAAAGAATCATTCTCAAAGAACGGACAAAGCTCCTCTGCGGTATGATAGTCCGTATCGGGAAAATTGAGCATTCTCAGCAGAATAGCTGTTGCTTCGCAGGACAGCTTGTCATCGCTGATCGTGATGATTTGGCGTTCAGACATAAAAAACCTCCTATTTTTCATTACGCATAACTAAAACAGCAGACGTGATATTCGATTTTCAGGCATAAAAATAGCGGACAACGCTCCAATTATATGGAACATCGTCCGCTGAATGATTGCTTTTTTGATTGAATTTTAGAGGTCAAAAGCACGGATCCGCTTTATTAGTAACAATAGATTATCATTTTCTTGTGTGGCAAATACACGAGACATTTCCTGTCCTTTGTGCCAATTTCTTCTACAAAAATCGGCATTTTTCGCAGGGAACTAAATTTATTTCGTGTGTCTACCGTAGGTCTACCAAGTCAAGTTATCGGCTTTTGTCTACCACAAATCTACCGAAAGTTTACCAAAAAACATGGTTTTTTATGATTCTTGAAAGCTGCTGTAATTCGGTGTTTTTCAATTTTTGATGCTCAAAAAGCTCGAAAAATCGGGCAAAAAAGGGAACGAACGACCACAAAAGAGATCAAAGCACTTCAACGATTTACAAACTTAAAATCCCTCGGAGTAAAATCCGTACCGGTTCAAGTCCGGTCAGCGGCACCAGAAAACGCAAGCTTTCTAAAGAGGGCTTGCGTTTTTTCGTCGCCCTGCCTCATAACAGCATGGCGAAGTAGTCGGCGAACAGGCTTATGTCAGTCCATCCCATATATGTTCGCTGTTATACATCTCGGGACCAATGGGCTCCAGATGCACAATGCCCGGATACTTCATAGTGCTGCGAAAGGCATCCGGGTTCGTGTTGTAAAGGACTTGCAGTTCCCTGGAGTAGCCTACTGTGACCAGATTGCCCACTTTTGTCACATCGGATATAATCACAGAACACAGTTCCTCCGGGCATTGGATCTTGTACTGTTCGCTGTTTGCAAGCGCCACAATGACGCTATAGACCCGCTCTGTGTGAGAATACTCGCCGTTGCTGTATTTTTGTAAATTGTCATAGCCGCTATATACCCAGACGATCTCATCCATGGGAAGTACGGCAGGAATCGCTGAGACAGTAAGGAACCGGGAGCTGACCGCAATGGTATTGGTAGAAACCAAATACACCTTACTGGATGCAAAATCCTGTTCTGCTTCCCGTTTCTCAAGACCATTTCTTTTATATGCAGCTAGTACAGCTCTGTAGTTCTTTCCAAACAAGGAAGCAACAAAGGCGATCGGGCACATGACATCTAATACAGGCAGGATAAAAACGATGATGCCCCAGGCAAGCAGTAGCAGAGAAAGCGACCACACAAACACCGTTGTAACGCCCCAGATCAGTGCCGGCCGGTGGCTCAATGTGCGCTTCATGCTGCCGTGATGCTCCGCCTTTCTGACATACTTTTCCCGTTTCTTTTCCAATGTTCGCTGGCGCTTTTTATACGCACGGCTATTGGGATCATCCAGATCCCGAAGGCGCTTCTCCTCCAGTTTGATCTGGTTGAAGAAGTAAACCCCAGCCCCAACGAATACCAAGGTAAAAAACAGGAAGAAGAGCATACCGCCAAAGCTCTTGAGTGCGACAAAGAAAACCACGCCCAATGCAAGGCAAAGTATGCCGATCAGAATCGAAAACACCCCACTGGTTTTTGTGCTTCTGCGCTTTCGCTTTTCTAATTTTTCTGGATCAACATATTTATATGCCATCTTTTATACCCCCATACAAGCTGATCTCTCTTTGATATTGTATCATAGCGCATAGAAAAAAGCAACGCTGGAATGATTCGCTGCTTTTTTGTGTAAATTTTTAAGCATGCTTGCGTTATGCCTGTTCAGCGGCGTTCAGCAAAAAGCGGTAAAAGGGCGTCAATTGCACATATCCCTCCCCAAGCACCTGGGGCAGCGCATCACTGAACAGCAGGGGGAAATCCGTACTCTGACAGCTTGCCCCCATATTCCGTCGATTCAGCCAATCCTGCTGCTCCGAAGGCGCATCCGGAAAGTGATTTCGTTTGTACAATTCCCCATACAGAGAAAAAGTCTGCTGGGAGTCCATCGCCTGCCGTGCAGCCAGATAGGAGGGAGACTGTTCCTGGATCATTTGCCGCAGCAGCTGCATTTGCACTGTGCTTGCGTGATAAAAGCCGCAGCCGTAGGAAAACCCCTCCTGTCCGGCTTCAAAGTAAAAAGCCGGGTATTCTCCCCCATCCCGGGGTCGGCTGAAGGTACACCAGAAGCTGGTGCGAAACAGGCTTTTATCCTTGGAAAATCGGGTATCCCGATAGATCCGGGACATGCACCGGGGCGTACAGCTGATTTGGGGATCAATCTGTGCCAGATAGGGCTGTACCTGTTGGATCAGAGCTTTGCAGGGCTGGGCAACGTATTGCTGATACTGGGTTTTGTGTTCCTGGTACCATGCCCGGCTGTCGTGCATGCGGTTTTCAAATAAAAATGCAAGTGACTTTTCGGAAAATGCCATATGATACACTCCTTTACGAACCAGTTCCATTGTAACGGGTGGCGCCCCGCATCCAAACCAGATAGCTGATGTAGAAAAACATGCAGCCGATCAACGGGGACAGCCAGGACAGCAGGGGCACTGCATCCGGCCGCAGGATCACGAGACTGGGATAATAGGCAATGAAGGTGATGGGGATGATGAAGGTGAAGATGAACCGGAACACCCGGTTGAAGATGGTTGCCGGATACTTGGCGTAGTCCTTGAATTTGCTTGCCATGACCATAACGTAGCCGGACTGTACACGCATGGATCTGTGCCAGAACAGGTCGCTGACCAAAAGCATCACCAGCGCCCAGAACAACTGGATACCCAGCATGGTGAGTGCTTCCCTCAAGGGCATGCTGTCCATGGCTCCGTCCCCTTTCGCTATGTGCTGCTTTCATTGTAGCACAGATTCGGCATGGATGCAATAAGATATATAGTATTTGTTGTATATCGGGCAATTTTTGTCGGATTAGATAATTTTCAGAGAATGCGAAAAGCCGCCTTTGATACCCTAATCAAAAGCGGCTTTCTGTGTTTTCCTATTTGTTATTCTGAGCGCAGTGCTACCACAGCATCCTTCCGGGATGCCATCTTTGCCGGAATGTGACCGCCCAGCATGGTTAGGATCGTGCTGATTGCCACCAGCAGAACCGCATGCCCGATCTGAAGGGTTGCAACATTTTTCAGATCCGTCATATTCTCAATAATCGAATTGATTGGGAAGGTGCCCAGCCATGCGATCAGCACGCCCAGGGTACCGGAGAACACGCCCAGGATGCAGGTTTCCGCATCAAATACCCGGGTGATGTCCTTTTTCCGGGCACCCAGTGCACGGAGTACGCCGATTTCCTTGGTACGCTCCAGCACGGAGGTGTAGGTAATGATGCAGATCATAATCAAGCTGACCACCAGAGAGATACCTGCAAAGGCGATCAGAACCATGGTGATGGCGTTCATGATGCCCTTGGTCATAGAGGAAATAGAGGCAGCCAAATCTGTGTAAATGATGGTGTCATCGTCACTTTTCCCTGCATTCCATGCATCCAGGTAGTTGGTAATCGCATCCTTGGTGTCGAAATCCTTGGGGTACAGCATCAGCATATAGGGCGTCTCATCACCGCCCAAGGATACAATGGTCATCTGCCTGGAGGTTTCGTCCAGTTCCTCCATGGTGAACACACTGGTGCTGGAGTCCTTCTGTGCCTTGACAATCTCTGAATCCAGTGCCCGATCGATCACCAGCTTGGAAAGCTTGTCGCTGTAAATGATGCCGGAGCCAAGCAGTGCCAGGTCGTTGTCCGGATCGATCCGGATGATACCGGTAATGGTAAGGGTCAGACTGTCATCTGCATTGTACATGGTATCGTAGTCCGTACTGGGTACAAAGGTACCGTATTCGGTTTTGGTATAGTACTGATCGTTGGAGATCAGCCGCATCTGGGTACCGATGATTTCATCAAAGGACAGCTTCTCCACGTCCTTGACATCAAACCCCAGATTTTCCAGAATGGTCTGATCCAGTCGGTTCTGATTGTCCACCAGCAGCACCAGATCCGTGTCCTTTTCCGGATAGCTGCCGGCAAGCAGATTGTAGTTCTTTTCCAGGAAGTTCTGGCTGTTTTCGTCCAGATTGATGGGATAGGAGGACAGTCCCGCAGAGCTCATGCTGGTCAGATTGGTGGAAGACGTACCGGAAGAAATGCCGGAGCTGAAGGATACAGGCACGCATTTGCCGTCTATCTCACGGATCAGATTCATGTTCACCATCCGGAAATAACCAATGGAACCGCAGTTTGCCGGATCAATGCTTTCTACGTACTTCACAAACTCCGGCGTAAAGTGATTCTGGTGGGTGGCTTTGTTTTTTTCCGGGTCATACAGGTAGATCTCTTTGGAATCCGGAAACAGAGCCTCATTGTTTTTATCAAAAGAACCCTGCATCTCCTTGATGTCCTCATCTGTGATCTGGGTTACGGTCTGTGAGATCATAATGGGAAATTCGCTGAGGGCATTGGCTTGATACTCGTCGATCTGTTTCTGGAAACCGGTAGAAAGGCTCAGAATCAGAGCAATGCCAATGATGCCGATGCTGGAGGCAAAGGCAGTCAGAAAGGTTCTTCCTTTTTTGGTGCGAATATTGTTAAAGGACAGCCCCAGCGCCGTAAAGAAGGACATGCTGGTTTTCTTCAGCTTGAACTGATCCTCCTTGGGACGCTCCTGGTGGGGATGGGTATCGCTGATGATCTTGCCGTCGGAAAATTCCACGATCCGGTCCGCATACTGCCTGGCAAGCTCCGGGTTGTGGGTCACCATGATGACCAGCTTATCCTTTGCCACATCCCGGATCAGATCCATGATCTGTATACTGGTTGTAGTATCCAGTGCTCCGGTGGGCTCATCACACAGCAGGATCTCCGGGTCGTTGGCAAGCGCTCGGGCGATGGCTACACGCTGCATCTGTCCGCCGGAAAGCTGGTTGGGCTTTTTGTGGAGATGATCCTTCAGACCCACCTGTTCCAGCACCTCCAAAGCACGCTTGTGTTTTTCTGCCTTGGATACGCCGCTGAGCGTCATACCCAGTTCCACGTTTGCCACGATGGACAGATGCGGAATCAGATTATAGCTTTGAAAGATAAATCCGATGGAATTGTTCCGATATGCGTCCCAATCCCGGTCGGAAAAATCAGAGGTTTTCTTCCCCTTTATGATGAGCTCTCCGGAATCATAGCGATCCAGTCCCCCGATGATATTCAGACAAGTGGTTTTCCCCGAACCGCTTGTTCCCAAAATAGCTACAAACTCCTTCTCCCGGAATGCAACGCTGATATCATCCAGCGCCTTTGTCTCGGTTTCCCCCACCCGATAGGTTTTCTTGATGTTTTTTAACTCCAGCAAGGTCAATATCCTCCCTTTCGGTTGTCAGGTTTAGAAATTCGAGCCGTTCCAGCCCCAGTTTGCTGTTTCGCTGTAGCAAACATAGACCCGATTCTGGGGAATGCGCAGTTCAGCGGCGCAGATTTCACATAGCTTCGCCGACATATTCTCGTATGCAGACGGGTTGGGAGCACCCAGCACTTCCACATGGATCATGGCTGCGGGTGCATCACTACCCTGAAACCATAAGCTGTAATCGGGCTGGATGCCCACCATGAGCCACTGTTCGCTTTTGCCGGGCAGCAGGGTGATTGCCTGCCCCAGAGCAGATTTGAGCGCAGTTTTCTTTTCCTCGGAAACTGTCACATTTGTTTTCAGATCGATATAAGGCATATACATCTTCCTTTCTGACGGATACCTCGTCACTTTATTTTATTAGTATAACACAGTCTTCTGGCTTTTGCAAGATTCAGTGCAGGTTCAGCGATGGATGCACCCAGGTCATAAGCCTGCTGCAAGGCATCCCCTGCCCGGACATCTCCTTTTTCCTTGACACCCCGCACCAGTACCTGTCCAGCATGCTCCAGATGAAAGAAACGGCATGCAAGATTGTATTCTGTCAGGATCGCATCAAACAGCTCCGGCAAGCTGGCTGCACCCACCAGCAGCAAAGCCGTTCGACGGATCCGGAAGGAATCTCGCATGGGCGTGTGGAGCCGGTCGATGATGGCTTTCAGCTGAGCACTGATGCCGTAAAAGTATACGGGGGATGCCAGCACCAGCACATCCGCATCCCGGAGCTTGGGGTAGATTTCCTGCATGGCATCCTGCTGGACGCAGGTATGCCCTTGCCGCTGCATGCAGGCATTACATCCCAGGCAGGGGTGTACCGGATAATCTGCAACGGAGAGGATTTCCACCTGGTTGTGCAGGCTGGCACCTCGGGCAAATGCCTCCGCCAGCAGGTCCGTATTCCCACCCCGTCGCATACTGCCGGTAAGAATTACGATCCTGCTCATAGCATTTCCTCCGAGGCATCGCCGCAAAGCCGGATCATGGCAAGGGCGGTCAATTCTGCAATTTTCAGAAAGCTCTCAACCCGGATGGACTCATCGCCCCCGTGCATCTGATTTTCCTCTCCGGGAAATTCTGCGCCGAATGCCACACCGCCGGGAATGTCGTGTACATAAGTACCGCCTCCGATGGCAAGTGCATGTGCCTGCTGCCCGGTGCTTTGGGCATACACATCCAGCAAAGTCCGTACAAAAGGACTGCTCTCCGGCGTTTCATGGGGCTTGTGGTGCATCTGCAACTGTGTGGAAATACCGCCGGACTGCAGTACCTCTGTGATCCTGGCAATGATGGCTTCCCCATCTCCGCAAAGGGGATATCGCAGATCCACCCAGGCAGTCAGCCTGCCCTTCTGATAGGTCAGCAGACTTAATACATGGGTCAGTGCACCGGATTTTTCATCCCGGCAGCCGATGCCCAGAGCCGTACCATCCGTGTCTCCATATGGGTACGCTGCGTGGAGGACATTCAGCAGGGCATGCTGTTCATCCGGCAGGGGCAGCTGCACCAGCAGATCCAGCAAAGCGGTCAGGGCATTCTTTCCCAACTCCGGCTTGGAGGCGTGTGCGCTGAGTCCCTGTAGGGTCACACAGCAACAACCATCCGTTTCGGACAGGTCAGCCCGGATCCCCTCCGGCAGCTGTTTGCACAAGGACTCCAGCTGTTGTCTGCTGCAATCCCGGATCCTGGCACTTGCACAGGCAGGTACTCCGTTTACCACAGTACCGCCCTCCATAGCTTCGACCCGGCAGCCGGATTCTACCGGCTTCATGTCTGCGGTCAGGGTCAGCCGGAGCATGCCCTTTTCAATGTTGATGACCGGATAGTCTCCGTCCGGCGTAAACACCATGGGCGGCATGGTGCGCTGCTGCAAATAGGCAGTCAGATCGGAGGAGCCGTTTTCTTCATCCGTCCCCAAAAGCAGCCGTACTCCATGCTTCATCGGAATGTGCAGCTCCCGGATGGCACGCATAGCATACAAAGCAGCAACCGCAGGACCCTTGTTATCAATGGCTCCTCTGCCATAGAGCCGATCCGTATCCTGCCGATAGATCAGCACAAAGGGATCCTGACTCCAGCCCTCCCCTGCCGGTACCACATCCAGATGACACAGTACAGCCAGTGCGGCAGGCAGATCATTTAGCTCCACACTGCCCATACAGTTCGCCACAGATTCTGTTTGAAATCCCAGGGCGGCACATTGCTCCAGGGCGAGCTTAAGCATCCGGGCCGGTTCTGCTCCATACGGCATGCCGGGTTTGGCATCTCCACGGACGCTGGGGACAGCCACCCAGGCCGCCAGGGTATCGATCATTTCCTGCTTATGCGCTTGAAAATAGGATCGCAGTGCAACGGATTCTTCCATATCTGTTCTCCCCTTTCTGAACATTACATTTCCAGTATACCACAGAAGCCCTGATTCCGCAATGTCGGAATTCACACAAAAAACTGTTTACTTTTCCCGCAGAATATGTTATGATAAATAAGAATATTATGCACGGAAAGGACTGTTACTATGGCACAGACAAATAAGAGAAAAACCGTTGTCCGATACGACCGGATCATTGCTGTTGCTGTGATTTTTATCATTCTGATCGTACTGCTGGTTTCCTGTATCACTTCCTGCGGCGGTGACAATTCTACCGGAGACAGCAGCTCCGGCAAAGACAACTCCGTTGTCTCCACAGATCCGGCTTCCGGCACCCCGGGCAGCACCGATCCTTCCGGAACGGATTCCACAGCATCGGTGGATCCGACTGGATATAAGACTGCGGCGATGGATGCAGAAGCGGTTTATACCGGTGATCTGGTTGTGGTCAACAAGGATCATGAATACCACTTCCCGGATAATGAGGACAACCTGGTATCCATCTACCAGAATAAGCTGTCCACCTACCAGGCTAAGGACTGGGATACGCTTTTGGACAAGCGGGTAATCGAGCAGTTCAATGCGCTGATGGAGGGTTACTACAACAGCACACACAACGTGGATATTATGGTGATCTCCGGTTACCGCAGCAAGGCAGCCCAGGAAAGCATGAATAAATCCAAGAGCAGCGATGTTGCCGCCGGCTATACGGAATACCACACAGGACTGAATTTTAATCTGGGCATTTTCCCCAAGGGCAAGAGTTCCTATTACTATAAGCCGGAGGGGGATTACAAGTGGATCTCTGATAACATGCCTGCATATGGGTTTATCCTGCGCTATCCGGAGGATAAAGACTCTGTGACCGGCACAAAGGGCAGTACCTATAAATTCCGCTATGTGGGCGTTCCCCATGCGGCATACATGACGGAAAACAGTCTGTGCCTGGAGGAATATCTGGAACAGCTCAAGAGCTATACCCTTCAGCAGCCTCTGGATTATGAAACAGGCGGGAAAAGCTACCGCATTTACTATGTACCCGCAGCAAAATCCGGCAGTACGGATGTTTCTGTTCCCACTGATAAGGAATACAGCATTTCCGGCAATAACATGGACGGGTTTATCGTTACAGTGGAGATGAGTTAAGCATGCAACAAGCCAAATCTCCGGACAATCCGGAGATCCTGAACGATTATCTGATTTTTCTAAGCATCGTCAAGGGACGTTCACCCCGGACGGTGGCGGAGTATAACCTGGATCTTCGTTTGTTCCTCAAGTATATCAAATTTATGAAAACCGAGCACAACCAACCGGCTGTGGAAGACATGGACATCCGGGATGTGGACATCACCCTGCTGCGGCAGGTCACATTGCAGGATATTTACCAGTTTGAGTACTACTTACAGGATGACCGGCAAAACCGGGATCGTGCCAGAAGCCGCAAAACCTCCGCAGTCAAGGGCTTTTTCTCCTACCTGACCTATAACATGACCTTGCTGGAGAAGAACCCGGCGGAGCATCTGGAGCTGCCCGGCGTCAAACACAGTCTGCCCAAGTTCCTGTCCCTGGAGGAAAGCCTGCGGATGCTGTCCTCCGTGGAATCCGATCACCCACAGAGGGATTACTGCATACTGGTGCTGTTTCTCAACTGCGGCATCCGGCTCAGTGAACTGGTGGGAATCAACGTGCAGGACGTGGATATGTACGAACGTCGGCTTCGGATACTGGGCAAGGGCAATAAGGAACGAATGATCTATCTGAATGACGCCTGCCTGTCGGCGATCACTGAATATCTGCAAACCCGGAAGAATCCTCCCACCGAGCCAAACGCTCTGTTTTTGAGTCGGAACAACCGGCGCATCAGTCGCCGCCGTGTACAGCAGATCGTAGAAAGCGTGCTGAAAAATGCGGATCTTGGAGGGAAAGGGCTGTCCACGCATAAGCTGCGGCATACGGCAGCCACTTTGATGTACCAGCACGGAAATGTGGATACGCTGACCCTAAAGGAGATCCTGGGACATAAGAGCATCGTCACCACCGAGATCTACACCCACCTGTCCGATGAACAGCGGCAGGACGCCATTGAACACAATCCCCTTGCTAACGTGAAGAATCCATACAAGGGCAAACCGCCCAAGGAATAGGAGTACGATTTGAAAAATATAGTTTATGCTGCCATTGCAATTTTTCTGGTTCTGCTGCTGGGGATCCTGGGGATCACGCTGAGCCGGCTCAATGATCAGAAGAATGCATCCTCCTCCAAGGCGGATTCGATGGAAACCATACCCGCAGTTACAAAAAGCATCTGGGATGTGATCGAGGAGCAACAGCCCCAGACCACCATGCCAGAGCCTATGATGACGGACGAAAACGGGAATCTTGTAACAGATGAAAACGGCAATCCTATTCCGCTGCAAACCGGAGACACCACAGAAACCCAGGTAGTGTCCGGTACAGATGTGCCAGGTGCAGAGACCGATATACCGGACGGCACGGAGCCTGCTGTTTCTGAAACCGTTACCACAGCACCGCCCCAGACCGTTCCGCAGCTTTTGCAAACCACCACAAAGGATGTTCTGGTTATTCCCATGATAGATTGAAAGCACCCCTGGATGTATCATCCAGGGGTGCTCTTTTATGCTCCCGTCCGGCGCAGCAGCTCAGCTTCATCAATGACTTCCACGCCAAGGCTTTCCGCTTTCATCAGCTTGCTGCCCGCATCCTCTCCGGCAACCACCACCGAGGTTTTCTTGGATACACTGCCGGATACTTTGCCACCAAAGGATTCGATCAGTTTTTTCGCTTCATCCCGTTTCATGGTAGGCAGCGTGCCGGTCAGCACAAAGGTCATGCCCACAAAACGCTGATCCTGTGCCTGCGCCGCCTGGTACTGCATGGTCACACCGCATGCCTGCAGCCGCTGCACCAATGCCACCCGGTGCGGCTCCCGAAACGCCTGCACCACGCTCTCCGCCATAATGCTTCCAAAGCCGTCAATCTCAGCAAGCTGCTCCACAGAGGCATTCATGATCTGCTCCACACTGGGGAAACGATCGCAAAGCAATACTGCTGCACGCTGTCCGATGCCCCGGATGCCAAGCCCGAAGATCACCCGATCCAGGGGAGCCGACTTGGATTTTTCAATGGCATCCAGTAGATTCCGGGCGGATTTCTCTGCAAAGCGATCCAGGGACAGCAGATCCTCCATGGTCAAAGTGTACAGATCCGCAACGGAGCGGATCTTTCCGTTGTCCAGCAGCGCTTGCGCAATGGCGGGGCCCATGCCGTCAATGTTCATTGCCCCTTTGCTGGCAAAGTGGATCACATTCTTCAACAGCTGTGCCGGACAGTCCGTATTGGGACAGCGCAGCACACTTTCCTCCGGATCCCGGACAGCCTCCGTGCCGCATACCGGACAGTGGGTGGGCAATGTATAGGGCACCGAATCCGGCTGATGGGATACGGAAGCCAGTACCTCCGGAATGATCTCCCCCGCCTTTCGCACCCGGATCATATCTCCCACCCGAATGTCCTTATCGGCGATAAACTGCTGGTTGTGCAGCACTGCCCGGCTGACGCTGGTGCCTGCAAGGGTGATGGGATCAAACACCGCTACCGGCGTAATGGCACCGGTTCTCCCAACATTCACCTCAATTTTCTGCAGCCGGGTTTCCTTCTCTTCCGGCGGAAATTTGTATGCCACTGCCCATTTGGGCACCTTGGTGGTGGCACCCATCACCTGCCGTTGGGCAAGGTCATTGACCTTGATGACTACGCCGTCAATATCATAGGGCAGCTTGGCACGTTCCTCTCCGATGCGGCTAATCTGTTCCCGGATCTCCTGGTAGGTTTCACAAAGCCGGAACTCCACCGTTTTGAAGCCCAGCTTCCGCATCCAGGTCAGAGATTCCGCATGGGTACCGTGGAGTCCGCCTGTCATTTGCTGCACATTGAACACAAAAATGTCCAGCCGTCGTTTTGCTGTAACCTCCGCATGCTTTTGCCGCAGAGATCCGGCTGCCGCATTTCTGGGATTCTTGAAGGGCTGCTCGTCCGCAAGTTCCTGCTGCTCTACCAACTTCAAAAAGCTGTCCCGGGGCATGAATACCTCACCACGCACCTCCAGCAAGGCTGGTGCATCCTCCAGCCGCAGGGGGATGGATCGGATTGTCCGGATATTTCCGGTCACATCCTCCCCGACAAAGCCGTCCCCCCGGGTGGAACCGCAGGTCAGCACCCCGTTTTCATACAGCAGGGATACGGACAAACCATCGATTTTCGGCTCTACCGTAAACCGGGGGGCATCCAGCTTCTGCTGACACTCTGCCACAAAAGCCGCAACCTCCTCAAAGGAGAATACATCCCGCAAACTGCCCATCTGAACCGTATGGGTCACCTTCTGAAAATCGCTGAGTGCCATGCCGCCTACCCGCTGGGAGGGGGAATGGGGACTGAGCAACTGGGGATACTCTGTTTCAATGGCCTTCAGCTCCCGCATCAGTGCATCATAGTCACAGTCCTCAATGGTGGGGGCATCCAGCACATAGTAGGCATAATTATGCTGTTCAATCTCCTTGGTCAGCTGGGCTAGCCGCAGCTTTGCTTGTTCAAAGTCCATTGCTTTCTCCTTTACAGTGCCCAGATACCATCGGGCGTTTTTCCTACGATAATTGTTTCCGACAACAGGCAGGTATATGTAACCGTCACCGGCTGACATTGCAAGGGCGCTGCCACATCCAGCGTCAGCGTCAGCCGCAGCAGGATCTGGTGACAGGTCTGGTTGATGCCAGCCTGGGTGAATTGGGTCAGAAGCTCCGTCTGTACGCTGCCAGCCGGCCGCACCTGCACCTGTACATTGGGTCCCCTGCCGGCAAGCAGCGTCATGCCGCTTGCCGATCCGAGAGGAACCGAAACCCGGCTGGATGCATATTGGTTCAGCGCCTCATTCACCCTGCCGGTCACCTGATTCTGAAATCTGCTTACCGCTCCGGACAGCAGCTCCACGGAGACGATCTCGCCGGATTCGTTTTTCACAATGGCTGCAAACTCTCCTTGCTCCTCCCTGGTCTGCTGTAGGGCGTGTTCCGTGCTTTCCACCAGGATCCGGGTGGCATCCTGCCGGATCACATGGGTGCAAGCGGCAGAAAAGGGCTCCCGAATCCGGATTCCCAGCCATAAAATCCACAGGATCAACCCGCAAAGCAAAAGCACACCCACCAGGATCCGTTTTCGAGGACGACGGGTTCGGCGATACCGCATAGCAACTCCTTAACCGGAAAACGGGCGACTGACAGCCGCCCTGTTTTCATTACTCGTCACAGCCGCAGCCACAGCCTTCCTGGTTCCCGGATGCTTCAAGGGGAATGGGAGAAAACTCCTCTGTCGGGAACTGAAGCCGGCTGAATACCTCGCAGGGGCTGTCGTTGTTGGCACAGCATGCCTTTGCCGGTACGGTATAGGGATAGGTGGGAATCAGTACAGTCACCGGTCGGGACAGCTCCACGATAGAGAACAGACCCAGTGTGAGGATCACCGCACGGTTGGGCATATCCGTTTCCCCGGATGCACACTTGCAGTGTCCCCTGCCGATCTTTGCCTCCAGCACCACCGGATCTACCACCTGGACGGATGCCACAGGCAGATTCACGATGTTGCAGCAGGAATTGGTATGTCCGGTGGATTCCCCGGAACTGGTAAAGGTCTTGGTAGCAGATTCACTGCCGTAGAGTATGCAGGTTTTGGTTGCGGTGGCGGTGCCCCGCAGAGGCATGCCCGGTTCGCATGCCCGGTCGCTGACCAGCAGATCCACGTCAAATGTATAGGTCAGATCAATGGAGTAGAATCCCCGATTGAACGGAACCGGCTCCACGGAAATGCACACATCCCGGATGGATACACACTTGGTCTTTACAAATGCACAATGGGGCGGCAGCTCACAGCCCTCCAGTCTGACTACCACGCCGGTGAGACAGTCCTTATCGCTGCAACTGTCAAACACACGGTTAACCTTTACCGGGACAGCGTCCTGGGGGCAGTCCGAATGCAAACATTCGCTCATAACCTTCCTCCTTCACATTGCTTTTTGAAGCGCAGAAATTGTACTTCTGTACATCATATTCGCCAGAAGGGGGAAATGTGACTGGATCAGGTTTCGTGATCTACCTGCTTGAATACCTTCAGATTGCCGATCTTCTTGCTGCGCTCCTCCAGGACTGCTTCCACCTCTGAAAAGGGCAGGTTTTCCTCAGCGCACAGTACCATAATATGATACAGCAGGTCGGAAATTTCATTCTTCAGCTCGTTGTTGTCATGATTCTTTGCGGCGATCACCATTTCGGTACATTCCTCGCCGCATTTTTTCAGGATCTTGTTCTCTCCCTGGGAAAACAGATAACAGGTGTAGGACTTCTTTTTGATCTCATCAGCGGATTCGCCGCTGGACGCATACTGGGCCTTCCGGTCCAGTACCACCTGATACAGATCCTCTAATACGTTATTGGACATGGTTCATTCCTCCGTCTGTCTTTCATAAATTCTTGTGTAGAAGCAGCTGTGATGCCCGGTATGACATGCAGCACCGGTTTGCTCCACCGTGACAAGCAGGGTATCATTGTCGCAGTCTGCGTCAATGGTCAGCACCTTCTGCAAATGTCCGGAGGTCGCCCCCTTGTTCCATAGCTCCTGCCGGGAGCGGCTCCAGAACCAGGTATATCCGGTTTCCAGAGTCTTTTGCATGCTTTCCCGGTTCATATATGCGAGCATCAGAACCTGCCCGGTGCTTGCCTCATACACGATGGCAGGGATCAGCTCCGCCTTTTGAAAATATTGATCCAGATTCATGGCTTTCTCCTTACCGCACGGCAATGCCCTGCTGCTTTAAATGGGTCTTGACCTGCTGCACGGTCAGCTCCTTGAAATGGAACAAGGAAGCCGCCAGGGCAGCGGTTGCTCCTGTCTGTTCAAACACATCAGAAAAGTCCGACAGGCTGCCGCAGCCGCCGCTGGCGATCACCGGGATCTTGACCGCATCACACACGGCATTCAGCATCTCGATGTCAAAGCCAGCCTTTGTGCCGTCCGCATCAATGGAGTTGAGACAGATCTCCCCTGCCCCCAGGCGCTGGATCTCCTTGACCCACTGGATCAGATCCAGATGCATATCGATCCGCCCTCCGTTTACATACACTGTGTAGCCGCCAGTGCCGTTCCGCTTTGCATCCACGCCCACCACTACGCACTGACTGCCGAAAATATCCGCCGCCTCTGCAATCAGCTTCGGATTTTTTACGGCGGAGGAGTTGATAGAAACCTTGTCTGCACCGGCACGCAGGGTCTCCCGGAAGTCGTCGATGGTGGAAATGCCGCCGCCTACGGTGAGAGGGACGAATACCTGCTGGGCAGCCCGGCGCACCACGTCCAGAATCACGCCCCGCCCCTCATGGGAAGCGGTGATATCATAGAACACCAGTTCGTCAGCACCCTGCCGGTTGTATTCCGCTGCACACTCCACCGGATCCCCTACGTCCTGGATGCCCTGAAAATTCACGCCCTTGACCACCTTGCCGTTGCGTACATCCAGGCAGGGGATGATTCGTTTTGCAAGCATACCTGCAACTCCTTTCAGTTAGTTTGATTTTCAGGCTGTGCCTCAGCAATGGCTTCCCGCAAATCCAGCGTACCCTTATACAGGGACTTGCCGCAGATGGTTCCGTACAGCCCCATCTCCCTGCAAATGCGGATATCCTCAATGGTATGCACACCGCCGCTGGCAATGATATTACACTGCCCACGGGTGGCATCCGCCAAAGCAGACAGCTGTTCCGCATTGACGCCGGACAGCGTGCCGTCCTTGGAAATATCCGTGAAAATGAAGGTACCCACTCCGGCACGGATCATTTCCCGGGCAAGAGCAATGTAATCCACATCGGAAGCATCCAGCCAGCCCTCTGCGGCTACCTTGCCGTTTTTGGCATCGATCCCCACTGCGATTCGATCCCCGTATTCTGCCACCGCTTCCTTGACAATCCGGGGGTTTTTCAGAGCAATGGATCCAAGAATCACCCGGCTGATACCCTCGGACAGGTAAGATTCCACCGTGTCCAGAGAACGGATGCCGCCTCCGAGCTCCACCTTCAGCGGCGTATGCTTTGCTACATCCAGGAAAATGTCAGCGTTGACCGGCTGTGCGGATTTTGCCCCGTCCAGATCCACCATATGGATCCACTGGGCACCTGCCTCCGCAAAGCCCTGGGCAGTGTCCATATAGCTTTCTGCCACTTGTTCCGCAGTCTGGAAATCCCCCTTCCAGAGCCGGACACATTTGCCGTCCTTGATATCGATTGCTGGTAAAATAATCATATGTTCTCTCCTTATGCCAACGCCGCAAAGTTCCGCAGCATCTGTAACCCGATCTCGCCGCTTTTTTCCGGATGGAACTGGGCGCCGAATACATATGCTCCGTCATATACCAAAGCGGGAATGGTGCTGCCGTATTCACAGGACGCGGCAATCACCGAATCCGGGCACATAGCCTGATAGGAATGCACAAAATACACATATGCATCCTCCGGCAGATCCTTCAGCATGGGGCAGTCCAGCTTTTGATCCAGCTTGTTCCAGCCCATATGAGGAATCACCAGCCCGTGATCCGGGATCCGCTCCACCGTTCCCGGCAGCAGTCCCAGCCCCTCGCAAGGCTCAAATTCATAGCTCTTCTCAAACAACATCTGCATGCCCAGGCAAATCCCCAGAAAGGGCTTCTCTTTTGCCTGCTGCTGTAAAAGCTCCGTCAGTCCATGGGCATGGAGCATTTGCATGGCACTGGGGAACGCCCCCACTCCAGGCAGGATGATGGCGTCCGCCTGGCGGATGGTGTCCGGATCATCTGTCAATATGTGTTCCTGTCCCAGGTATCGCAGAGCATTTTCTACGCTGAAAATGTTTCCTGCCCCGTAATCGATCACTGCAATCATTACAATGCCCCCTTTGTGGAAAGTACTGTACCGGTTTCGTTTTCCGCAATCGCCGCTTTCAGTGCATGCGCAACCGCTTTGAAGGCTGCCTCGCACTTGTGATGATCGTTGCTGCCATACAGCATGTTCACATGCAGGGTAATACCCGCATGAAAGGCAAAGGCACGGAAAAATTCCTCCGCCAGATTGGTGTCGAATGCGCCGATCATGGGGGTGGCAAAGCTGCCATTCCACACCAGAAAGGGGCGGTTGCTGATGTCCAGGGAGGCGAACGCCAGGGACTCGTCCATGGGAATATACGCCGTGCCGTATCGGCAGATGCCGGACTTATCTCCCAGTGCCTGCTTCAGCGCCTCCCCCAGTACGATGCCTGTGTCCTCCACCGTGTGATGGGAATCCACATACAGATCCCCCTTAGTATGGATCACCATGCTGATGCCGCTGTGGGCGGACAGGGCAGTGAGCATATGGTCAAAAAAACCAATGCCTGTGTCGATCTGGGCTGTGCCCTTTCCGTCCAATAACACTTCTATGTGAATCTGGGTTTCCCGGGTATTCCGGTCTACAGCTCCTGTTCTCATAGGCTCTCCTCCTTGGCAGAAAGTGTTTGCAGGCTTTGGGTCAGTGCCTCCAGCAATGCTGCATTCTCCTCCGATGAGCCGGTACAAATCCGCAGAAAGCCCCGGAACCGGCGGATAGCAATGGACGCATCCAACAGCATCTGATACAACTGTGCATCATACGAGGTACGCACATAGACAAAGTTTGTGCGGCTGTTGTACACCTGTTCCAATATGTTAGGATACTTAGATTGTAACTGCGTGATTCCCCGATACAGTTGCTTTGCACGCTCTGTAATCTGTGCTGTGCATGCATGGAGATAATCCGGCTGCTGCAACAGAATGGTGCCGATGGTCTGGGCGATCATATCCGTATTGTAGGGGGATTTTGCCGCACGAAGCGCCCGGGTGATGGTCTTTCCGGCTACAGCAAACCCGAGCCGGATCCCGGCAAGCCCCAGCGCCTTGGAACAGGTCTTGAGAATAATGCAGTTGTCATATGCGGAAAGCTCCGGCAGCATACTCTGATCCCAGAAATCCATATACGCTTCGTCCAGGATCACCAGGCAATCCAGTGCATTCAACAAACGGCGGATCTCAGTACGACCTAACCCCAGAGAAGTGGGATTGCATGGGTTGGAGAAAACCACTGCCTTTGCATGGGTTTCCTTGCAGAAGGCAATAAGCCTGTCCACGTCAATGGTTAAATCCTGCCGCTTGGGGCAAACCTCCACCTTCAACTCATACAGACTGCTGTAAAAAGCATACATGGAAAAATCATGTTCCAGGGTTACAATGGTGTCGTCGCTTTCCAGAAAACAGCTGGTGATGATGCTGATCAATTCATCCGACCCGTTGCCGGAGGTGATGCAATCCGGATTCAACCCGTAGTAAGCTGCAAATGCTTCATTCACCTTCTGGGACAGAGGATCCGGGTATCGGTTCAACGGCAGGGCGGCAACAGCCTCTCCGATCTGCCGACGCAGCTCCCCCGGCAAGGAAATGTAGGATTCATTGGCATCCAGCCGGATCTGATATGTGCCCTGAATGGGGTCGTAGGGCACCAGATCCGCCAGCTTCTGATTCAGCTGATACTGCATAGCATTCTCTCCTTCCGGTCAATCCTTTGCAAACCGTACCTTGATGGCATTTGCGTGGGCGGTCAGACCCTCCCGCTCTGCGATCAGGACAATGTCATCCTTTGCGTCCGCCAGAGCTTCCTTGGTGTAGTACACATAACCGGAACGCTTCAAGAAGCTGGAAACGGACAGGGGTGAGAAGAACCGTGCTGTGCCGCTGGTGGGCAGCACATGATTGGGACCTGCGAAATAGTCTCCCAGAGGCTCGGAAGCATACTGACCCAGGAATACGGAGCCTGCATTGTCCAGTCTGCCCAGATACTCCATGGGGTTTTGCAGGTGTACCTCCAGATGCTCCGGCGCAATGGCATTGGCAAGCTCCACTGCACAATCCACGCAGTCGCAGATCAGAATGGCACCCTGATCCCGGAGAGAGGCTTCGATGATCTCCTTCCGGGAAAGGCTCTGTACCTGCTTTTCCAATTCCACCAGCACTGCATCTGCCAGCTTCTCGCTGGTGGTGACCAGAATGGAGGACGCCAGCTTGTCATGCTCTGCCTGGGACATGAGGTCAGCGGCTACGAATGCGGGATCCGCCGTATCATCTGCCAGCACCAGGATCTCACTGGGACCAGCCACCATGTCAATATCCACAACCCCATACAGCAGCTTCTTGGCAGTGGCAACGTAAATATTGCCGGGTCCTACGATCTTATCCACCCGAGGGATCTGCTCCGTGCCGTATGCCAAAGCCGCAATGGCCTGGGCACCACCGCTGAGAAATACCCTGTCCACGCCGCAGATGGCTGCTGCCACCAGAATATCCGGGTTGGGAGTGCCGTCCTTCCGGGGTGGCGTTACCATAATGATTTCCTCCACCCCGGCGATCTTTGCCGGAATGGCGTTCATCAAAACACTAGAGGGATATGCTGCCGTGCCGCCGGGTACATACAGACCCACACGCTTCAGACCCCGGATTCGCTGCCCCAGCAAAACCCCGTTGGGCAAGGCGTTGACGAAGCTGTTTTCACGCTGCCGGTTGTGGAAATCTGCAATATTTTCCATGGCATCCAGCAGTGCATTGACAAAATCCTCATCCGCCTCGTTCAGCGCATCCTCAATGACCTCCTGGGGCACCTCATAATATTGGGGCAGTTCCCCGTCAAACTGCTTGGTATACTTTTGTACAGCCTGATCGCCGCCTGCCCGGACGGTTTCGATGATTTCCGTTACGATCTGGCTTACCCGCTTATCTGTTTCGCCGGTACGCTTTGCAAGCTGCTCCAGAAATGCCTTCTCGTCGGTGCCGTTGGCATAAATCTTCTTCATCATGGCTTTGTCCTCCTATTTGTTCAGCTGTGCTTCGATCTTTTCGATCAGGGACTCGATCTGCGCCTGCCGCAGCTTTAAGCTTACCGTATTCACGATCAACCGGGCAGAAATGGGTGCCACATCCTCAAAGACCTCCAGCCCATTTTCCCGCAGGGTTGATCCGGTTTCTACGATATCCACAATGCCGTTGGCAAGATCCAGCAGGGGTGCCAGCTCCACGGAGCCTTCGATCTTGACGATTTCTACGTCCATACCCTTGGCTTCAAAAAAGGCTCTTGCTACATTTGGATACTTTGTGGCGATGGTCTTGACCCCGATGCCGGCGTAAAAATCGTCTCCCTTTTTGCCGGCAAGGGCGAATTTACACTTGCCGAAGCCCAGATCCACCAGTTCGTAGAACTTTCCGTTCATTTCCATAATGGTATCCTTGCCGACCACACCCATATCGCACACGCCATGCTCTACATAGGTAATCACGTCCGCCGCCTTGGCAAGTACCACTTCCAGGTTTGCGTCCCGGATCGGCAGAATCAGCTTTCTTCCCTTTTCCCGGACTGCGGTACAGTCAAAGCCCAGAGATTCCAGCAGCCCGATCGTGTCCTTTTCCAGTCTGCCCTTGGTCAGGGCAATGCGCAATGGTTTTTCCATTTCCGTCTCTCCTTTATACCATCAGCCGGAAATGATTTCCGTTGCTGCTTCGTCGTTGATGATTACCAGCTTGGCAATGCCCCGCTGCCGTGCATAGGCTCTTGCATCCTCCACCGTATCCTGCATCGCAAGCTCCACAATCAGACCTTCCGCCCGGAGCTTCTTTGCCCGGCAGATTGCCTGTGCCGCACAGCCTTCTCCGGCAAAAATCAGCACATCACTATGTACAGGTACCTGGGGATCATGCTTTGCATATACCTGGGAAATGGCGTCCACATGCACTGCAAAGCCGGTTGCCGGTACGTCATAGCCAAACTCTGCGATCAGTTTGTCATACCGTCCGCCGGACAATACCTCGTCCCCATAGCCGGACAAATAGCCCTTGATGATGATGCCGGTGTAGTAGTCCGTCCGGTTGACCATACCCAGGTCAATGGTCACCTTGCCGTTCTCGCACAGCCGGACTGCATCCTCATACACGCTGCGGAGATTGTCCAGAATAGCCTGCATCTTCTCACCCTTGAAGTACCGGGCAGCCTTTTCAAAAACCTCCTCGCCGCCAAACAGACGGGGCAGCATCTTCACTGCCCGGACTGTTTCGCTGTCCCCGATGGTATCCAACAGGTCATTGAGGGCAGGATAGTTCTTGAATTCAATCAGACTGCGGATCTGCTCCTGGGTTTCCTCGTCCGTGTGCAGCTGATTCATCAATTCCTTGAATACGGCAATATCCCCAAGCTCCAGGGAGAAGGTGTCGTAGGCACAAGCCTCCAGCACCTCCAGAGCGGTGGAGATCACTTCCAGATCCGCCAGCTTGGAATCCGAACCGATCAGCTCAATGCCGGTCTGGGCAACCTGGTCACTGCGTCCCTTCAGCTGGGGCGTGTTGGCGTATACACACTGGTTGTAGTACAGCCGCAGAGGCAGGGGCGCATCCTTCAGCCGGGTTGCAACCACCCGGGCGATCGGCATGGTGGAATCCGGGCGGATCACCAACAGCCGCCCTTTGCTGTCCGCAAATTTATACATCTGCTCCTGGGGGAAGTATGCGGACTTGTGACTGAATACATCAAAAAACTCCAGAACCGGTGTGATGACCTCAGAAAATCCCCGGCTTCTGAAAATCTGTTCGATCCGGTGCTCCACGCTGCGGCGCTGTGCGCATTCGGTAAACAAATAATCCTTGGTGCCCTCCGGGGTAATCAAATCGTAGTATCTCATGGCTGCCTGCGGCTGCTGCCGCACTCCTTTCATCACTTTACTATGCTAACATGTTAGCATAGTATTATAAAAAAGTCAAGTTAGAACAGCGTCATCTGACTGGATTTCGGCAATGCGCCCAAAGCGCCGATGCTTTCCAGGGTATCCACTATGGTTTTTGACGCACCGCACTTGTTCTGGAACTCCTCGATGGATACAAAATCCCGTGCCTGTGCGGTCTCATACAGGCTCATAGCCGCTGCTTCTCCCACGCCAGACAACGCACCAAAAGGAATCCGGATCTTTCCGTCCTCAATCAGGTACTTCACTGCATGGGATTTATACAGATCGATGGGCAGGAACTCATACCCTCTGGACATCATTTCGTTGACGATCAGCAGGATATCATACAGGTCGTTTTCCTTCTTGCTCCGGTCATTTCCAAGGGCACGCAACTCCTCAATTCGGTTCCGGACGGCAGCAATGCCCCGGACTGCCAGATCCGCATCAAAATCTCCACCACGGACAGTAAAATAGGTGGAGTAAAATTCCAGGGGCTTGTGGAGCTTGAACCAGCCCAGCTTGATGGCTGCGATAACATAGGCTGCCGCATGGGCCTTGGGGAACATGTACTTAATCTTCAAACAGCTGTCTATGTACCACTGGGGTACGTTGTGATCCTTCAGCATCTGGATCCGCTCCGGGGTAAAGGTTTTCGGTGCCTTACCCTTACGGGTGTCCTCCATGATCTGGAACGCCTGCTTGGGCTCGACCCCCTTATATAGCAGATAGGTCATGATGCTGTCTCGGGTACCGATTACCTCAGAAATGGTACAGGTCTTGTTCTCAATCAGATCCTTTGCGTTGCCAAGCCATACATCCGTACCATGGGACAGACCGGAAATCTGCAAAAAGTCGCTGAACTTAGTTGGCTTTGCGTCCATCAGCATGCCAATGGTGAAATTGGTACCCATCTCCGGGATGCCCAGACTGCCGGTGGGACAATAAACGTCCTCTTTGGTGACCCCAAGCACGGATACGTCCGTACACATACGGATCACGTCCGGATCCGTAGTGGGAACGTCCGCAATCTTGATGCCGGTCAGATCCTCCAGATGCTTGTACAGGGTGGGCACTACGTGTCCCAGCTCATCCAGCTTCAGAATGGTATCATGCAGGCTGTGAAAGTCGAAGTGGGTTGTGATGACGTCGGAATCCGCACTGTCCGCCGGATGCTGTACCGGGGTAAAGTCATATACATCATAGTCGGAGGGCACAACCACCATGCCTCCCGGATGCTGTCCGGTGGTGCGCTTTACGCCGGTACAGCCCTTGGCAAGCCGATTTTCCTCTGCCGGATTCTGGGATTCATTCCGATCCTCCAGAAAATGCTTGGCGTATCCGAATGCGGTTTTCTCCGCAACGGTACTGATGGTACCCGCCTTGAACACGTTGGCTCTTCCAAACAGCTCCTCCGTATACCGGTGGGCGGAGGACTGATACTCGCCGGAGAAATTCAGATCAATATCCGGCGCCTTGTCCCCGTCAAAGCCCAGGAAGGTTTCAAAGGGAATATCGTGCCCATCCCGGCGCATTTCAATGCCGCAGTTGGGACAGTTCTTTGCCGGCAGATCAAAACCGGAGCCATAGCTGCCGTCTGTGATAAATTCGCTGTGCTTGCATTTGGGGCATACATAGTGAGGTGCCAGCGGATTGACCTCCGAAATGCCTGCCATGGATGCCACAAAGGAGGAGCCAACGGATCCACGGGATCCTACCAGATAGCCATGCTCCTCCGAGTTGGAAACCAGCTTCTGGGCGATAATATACAGCACGGAAAAGCCATGCTTGATGATGGAGGACAGCTCCCGATCCAGCCGCTTAGCCACGATCTCCGGCAGGGGATCCCCGTAGATCTCCCTTGCCCGGTTGTTGGTGATCCGGGTCAGATCCTCCTCCGCCCCTTCGATATTCGGGGTAAAGGTGCCCTTGGGGATGGGACGTACAAAATCAATGAGATCGGCGATCCGGTTTGTGTTTTCCACCACTACCTCGTATGCCTTTTCCTGTCCCAGGTAAGAGAATTCCTCCAGCATTTCATCAGTGGTGCGCAGATACAAGGGTGCCTGCTGATCCGCATCCTTAAAGCCATTGCCAGCCATCAAAATCTGCCGGTATTTTCCGTCCTTGGGATCCATGAAATGCACGTCACAGGTGGCGACCACGGGCAATCCCAGATCGTCCCCGATCTTACAGATCATCCGGTTCCAGTTTTTCAGATCGTCTTCAGATTCTGCCGTACCATTCCGGAGCATGAACGCATTGTTTCCCAGAGGCTGGATTTCCAGATAATCATAAAATTTCGCAAGCTCCAGCAATTCCGCATAGGGTCTGCCGTCCACCATGGCACGGAACAGTTCCCCCGCCTCACAGGCACTGCCGAACAGCAATCCCTCATGGTACTTAAGCAGCTGGGACTTTGGCATCAAGGGCTTTTTGTAGAAGCAGTCAATGTGTCCGTAGGAGATCAGCCGATACAGATTTTTTAGTCCGGTCTGGTTTTTCGCCAGAATGATCTGGTGGAAGGATTTCAGCTTCCTTGCATCGATCTTCTGTACCTTGGTGTTCAGCTCCGACAAATACTCCAGCTTTTTTTCCGTGATCAGTCGTCCCACAAGCTCCAGATAGATTTTTGCAAGCATCATTGCGTCGTTGTCTGCCCGGTGATGGTCAAACTTCCCCAGCTTCAGGTGCTTTGCCACAACGTTCAGCTTATGCTTTGCAAGATCCGGCAGCATAGCCTGACACAGCACCAGACTGTCTATGTAAGCATAAGCGTACCGCTGCCCCGCCCTGCCCGCAGCCGCATCGATAAAGCTGGTATCGAACCGGGCGTTATGGGCAACCAGCACCGGATCCTCTCCGCAGAAGGCAAAAAATTCTTTCAGCGCCTGGGACGCCTTTGGAGCTTCTGCTACCATGCCCTCATGAATTCCGGTCAGATCTGTGATCTCCGGAGGAATGGGACGCTCCGGGTTCACATAGGTGTGAAAGGAGTCCGCCACCCGCATATTCTTGACCTTGATGGCACCAATCTCCGTGAGCCGATCCCGTTCCGCACTGAGTCCAGTGGTTTCCACATCAAAAATAATGATCGTGTCGTTGACGGTCTTGTCGGTTTCCCCGATGAGGATCTTTCGCTCCGCAATGTCGTTGACCACATACGCCTCACAGCCGTAGATCACCTTAAAATCCTTCGCTTTGCCGATGGCGTTCATGGCTTCCGGGAACGCCTGAGCTACTCCGTGATCCGTAATGGCAATGGCGTGATGTCCCCACGCCTGGGCACGGGCGATGAGATCGGATGCAGAACTGACAGCGTCCATGGCGGACATGGTAGTATGCATGTGCAGCTCCACCCGCTTTTTCGGTGCATTGTCCATGCGGATCTTCCGCTTCACCAGCATCAGATCCATGGGCATCATGGTGATGTCCTTATTAAAGGTATCGAACTCAATATTCCCCTTTGCAACTACCGTGCAGCCGTTTTTCAGCTTGTCGTATGCTGCTTCGGACAGCTTTTTAGTGTCAATGAACATTTTCAGCATAATGGAGCCGGTATAGTCGGTGATGTAATAGCTGAGAATGGTTTTCTGTCCGTTTTTGACCTCTTTCCGGTCTGGTATGTCGAAAATATCTCCCCATACCACCACCTTGGTATCCAGTCTGCCGGTAGCCTCCTGGAGGGAAATGGGCTGTTCCTTGATGGTGCCGCCCCGGATCACCAGGGCAGAGCCTTCTTCGACCTCAAAGGGCAGATGCAGCAGCGCCGCATTGGCAGCAACCACCTTGGGAGCTGCTGCTTTCCCGGTACTGCCGGATGCAGGCGCAGTGAGTTGATCCCGGTGCTGAGGAATGGCTGCTGCAACCTTTGCGATCAGTTCCTCATGCTGGGTGGCAGGGGGAGCGTTCTCTCCGGACAGCTCTACCAGAAGCTGCAAGCCGTACTGCTCCTGAATCAGCATGCTCAAAGCCCGGCAGAATCCGGCTTGCTCCAGGATCTCCCGTCCCCCATGCACCAGAGAAATGGCAAGCTTGTCCGCCTCCCGTTTCACTCCGGCATGATCCAGAAAGCCATTGAGCACGGACATGCGCCGTTTCAGCTGGGAAATCAGTGATGAATAGCTTGTTTCCAGGGTGAACAGCTCCGGCGCATACCGGCAGGCAAGGGTCACCCGGGACAGGGACAGCCGATGCTCCAGTGCCGTTTCAAAGGCAAACATGGTTTCTGCATCCAGAACCTGGTCGTACCGCACATGAAAGGTCATTTCCGTGCGATTTTCCGTATAGGTCAGACGGTAGAGCATACCTTCCAGTGCGGCAGCCGGCAGTTCCGGTGCCAGATCCGCCAAAAAGTCAGCCAGTTTCAATTCCATGCAATCACCTTACAGCTTTTCGATTTCCTTTAACAGTTCCGGCACGATCTCCGATTCCGGAATCTTGCGCAGGCACTGATCCTTTTTGAAGATCACGGCGCAGCCGTCGCCGCCTGCCACGCCGATATCAGCCTCACGAGCTTCTCCCGGACCATTGACGATGCACCCCATGACTGCGATCTTAATGTCCTTGTCCAGGTTTGCCACAGCGGCTTCCACTTCCTTTGCCGCTTTCACCAGGTCGATCCGGGTTCTGCCGCATGTGGGACAGGATACGATCTGTACACCCTTCCGCTTGCCCACGCCCTTGAGAATATCCCGGGCAGCAGCAATTTCCTTGATGGGATCATCCGTCAGAGAAACCCGGATGGTTTCCCCGATGTCATCCGCCAGCAAAGCGCCGATGCCAATGGCAGATTTGATCAGCCCCATGCGCTCCGTGCCCGCTTCCGTGACCCCAAGGTGCAGCGGATAAGGACATTTCTGTGCCGCCAGCCGGTATGCCCGGATCATGGTGGGTACATCGGAGGATTTGATGGAGATCACGATATCGTCAAAATCGAACCGGTTCAGGATCGCCACATGCCCCAGTGCGCTTTCCACCAGCGCCTCCGGAGTAGGTGCTCCGTACTTTGCTAAAAGCTCCTTTTCCAGAGAACCGGAGTTGACCCCGATGCGGATGGGAATCTGCCGGGATTTGCAGGCTTCTACCACCTGTCTGACCCGATCCATATCCCCAATGTTGCCCGGATTGATCCGGATCTTATCCACGCCAGCGGCGGCGGCTTCAATGGCAAGTCGGTAGTCAAAGTGGATGTCCGCCACCAGTGGAATGCGCAGTTTTTCCTTCAGCGCTCCCACCAGCCGGACTGCGTCCATATCCGGAATGGCTGCACGGACAATTTCACAGCCTGCCTGTTCCAGGGCAAGCGCCTGTTCCACGCTGCCTGCAATATCATCGGAACGTCGGTTCAGCATGGACTGGATATAAATATGCTTGCCGTCCAACAGGCAATCCCCTACTTTTACCGGTTTTATTGTTCGCATGATTTTTCTCCTTTATCAAATCAGTTTTGCAATGTCGTTATAGGTCACTGCCAGCATCAACAACATCAGCAGTGCCATGCCTACCAAATGTACCATGCCCTCATGCTCTGGCTTGACAGGCTTGCGGCGGATGGCTTCAATGATGAGAAATACCAGTCTTCCCCCATCCAGTGCCGGTAAAGGCAGCAGATTACAGAATCCCAGATTGATGGTCACAAGGGTGGACAGTGCCAACAGGGACATAACATGCTCCCGGAGGGTTTCCCCGATGGTTGCAGCCTCTCCAATGGCGTTGACGATGCCTACCGGTCCGGACATATCGTGGAATCCCACGTTTCCACGGATCAGATCCAGCAGTCCCACCCAGGTCATCCGGGCAATGGACACGGTGTCCTTTGCTGCGTAGGCAAGCACGTTGCCAACGGTAGTTTTCTGACCGTATACCCAGAAGTCCAGCCTGCCGGTGGTTGCAGTATCCTCAAAGCGCACATGCTCCAGGGTCACAATCTCCCCGTTCCGGCGCACATCCACTGTAAAATCGTTTTCGTTGGTGTATTGCAGTTTATAGGAAAGATCCGTATCCGTCAGGATCCGCATGCCGTTGATCCGGACAATGGTATCATTCACCTGCAAACCGCAGCTTTCACTGGAGGAAGTGGAATTTCCATTTTCGTCCGCATGAAAGCGGCTGATGGTTGTGGTGGTAATGGCATCACCCATGCTGGTGGTAATAATCAGCAGCACAAACCCGAGCAGGATGTTCATGGTCGCACCTGCAACCACAACCGCCATACGCCGGGGCACGCTTTTTTTGCCAAACGCCCGGGAGTCCTCGCTGTCCGCATCCTCCCCTTCCATGGCGCAAAAACCGCCGATTGGCAGCAGCCGGAGGGAATACTCGGTTTCGCCCCACTGTTTTTTCAGAATCGCCGGACCCATGCCAATGGCAAACTGGTTGACCCGGATGCCGCAGAGTTTGGCAACAATAAAGTGTCCGAATTCGTGGAGCGCCACAATCACGCCCAGAATGAAAATTGCAAGGATGATCTTTACCATAATACACCTTTCTCAATGTGTGCAGTGCCATCTTTCATGCTTTGTATCATGCTGCCCGGAGAATCACAACAGATTTTCTTCCACAAATGCCCGAGCCTGTGCATCTGCCTGCATGACATCTTCATAGCAGTTCAGCTGCATAAAGGGGAAATGGGCAACAGCAGCTGCAACCAGTTCGCCGATCCGCAGGAAGGGAATCTCCCCTGCCAGGAAATGTGCCACAGCCGCTTCATTGGCACCGTTGGCAATGCAGGGATATGCGCCGCCCTTGGTGATGGCGTCAATACAGGTGCGCAGGCAATCAAAGGTTTCCAGATCCGGTTTTGCAAAGGTCAGCGTGCCGTAATCCGTTAAAGACAGGGGCTTTGTGGGGCAAGGCATCCGATCCGGATACAGCAGAGCATACTGGATCGGGATTTTCATATCCGGCACACCAAGCTGTGCAATCACCGAGTAATCCTGATACTCCACTGCGGAATGCACCACGCTTTGCCGATGTACCACGATCTCGATCTGATCCGGCTGCAAATCGAACAGCCACTTGGCCTCAATAAACTCCAGCCCCTTGTTCATCAAGGTGGCGGAGTCAATGGTGATCTTGCTGCCCATACTCCAGTTCGGGTGATTCAGCGCTTGCGCAATGCTTACATGCTCCAGTTCCGCCCGGGTCTTTCCGAAAAATGGTCCCCCAGAGGCAGTGAGGATGATCTTCCGCAGCTGGGAACGCTGATTTCCCTGCAAACACTGAAAAATAGCGGAATGTTCACTATCCACCGGATAGATGGGTACATGCTTCCGCTTTGCAGCCTCCATGACCAGTGCACCGCCTGCAACCAGAGTTTCCTTGTTGGCAAGGGCGATGGGTTTCCCTGCTTCGATGGCGGTCAGTGTAGGCAACAGTCCCACCATACCCACCACGGAATTGAGAAAGATGTCCGCTTCCTTCTGCTGTGCGATCTCGCACAACCCATCCATACCGGACAGAACCCGGATGCTGGTATCCGCAAGCCTCTGCTTCAGGTCAGAATAGTGCCTTTCGTTGTAGATGCAAACACACAGGGGAGAAAATTCTCTTGCCTGCTGTTCCAGTTTCTCCACGCTGCTGTGGGCAGCCAATGCGGTTATGTTCAGTTTATGCTGCCGGGCAACCTCCAATGCCTGGGTACCGATGGAACCGGTACTGCCCAGTAATGCGACTGATTTCATGTCCATCCCTCCAATGAAGATACCCGTTAACACGGGAAAAAGAGGCTACCCCGCAATGGAAAATAGCCCCTTATGTTTAAAAACTATACAAGGGTGTTAGCTGGAGCACAGCGCAGAAAAACGGTACCACAAGCAATACACTGTCGAACCGATCCAAAAGTCCCCCATGCCCCGGCATAATGTTGCCATAGTCTTTGATCTGAAAGTGCCGCTTAATCAGAGAAGCGGTCAGATCCCCCACCGTTCCGATCAAAGCACATGCCATACCCAGCAGGCACACGGTTACATAATGCACTGTGAATATGTCTCCCCGGGCAGCCATGATCCGGCTGTAAACTGCTGCAAAGGCGATAAACAGAATGCCATTGGTGACAACACCGCCAATGAAGCCTTCTATCGTTTTCTTGGGACTGATCTGTGGGCATAGCTTGTGTTTGCCGCAGAAGGTCCCTACAAAATATGCGCCGGAATCCGCAAGCCAGGCACCGCACAACGCCATAACCACATAAATAATGCCATGAATGCCGTCCTTTTCGTTCAGCGTAATGCAGCAACACATGGAGTATGGGATCAGCAGGGTGCCGAATACCATCAGCAGTGCATGAAACAGGCTCATGCGTTCGTGCAGCAGAATATAGCTGAGCAACAGCAAAATGCAGACAGAGACTGCCACCAGCGGGCGAAAGGGCGTTTGATCGAAGTATACCAGAAAGGGCAGACCCATGCCGTACAGAAATGCCACCCCGGCAGGCAGCCGGAATTTCAGGCACCCTCCAGCCCGGAACAATTCAAACAGCAGAATCACGCAAACCGCCGCAATGGCAATGGGGAATACGATGGTATGATGCAGCAACAAAACCCCAATGGCAATGGCGCTTGCCACGGCGGAGGAGATCAGACGTATGCCCATCTCACACCCCTCCGAATCTTCTGCCCCGACCGGCAAAGTCGATCAGTGCTTTATCCAGTTCCTTCGGGGAAAAATCCGGCCACAGCACGTTGGTGAAATAAAATTCTGCGTATGCGCACTGCCAGATCATATAATTGGACAGGCGAAGCTCTCCACTGGGACGGATCAGCAGATCCACATCCGGCACACCGGCGGTATACAGGTACTGGGCAAACTGCTCCTCCGTCAAGGTATCCGGATCCAACTGACCATCCTTTGCCAGCTGTGCCACCTGCTTTGCCGCATGGACGATCTCATCCCTGCCCCCGTAGTTAATGGCGATCATCATCGTCATTTTGTCAAAGTGGGCAGTATCCCGTTCCACCGCAAGCATCTTTTCCCGCAGCTCCGGGGTAAACCGTTCCTTATCCCCCAAGAAAATCAACTTGGTTTCCAGGTCGAAAAATTCCCGCACATCATCAATGTACTGGTCGAACAGCTTCATCAATGCGTCCACTTCATCCTTGGGTCGTTTCCAGTTTTCCGTGGAAAAGGCGTAGAAGGAAATATAGGGAATGTTCAGATTCCGACAGTAACGGGCAATGGTTTTGAATGTCTTAGCGCCCTCACGGTGGCCAAGCTTCCGGGGCAGTCCCCGTTTCTTTGCCCATCTGCCGTTTCCGTCCAGAATAAAGCCGATGTGCCGGGGACGCTTTTCCGGCGGCGGCAGAGTCGGCGCAGTCTGTTTTGATAAAAATGCCATATCGTCTCCAAATCAGTTTCTCTATTATTGGGCTTACAGGCTCATAACTTCCTTTTCCTTGTCGGAAACCATGGAATCGGTCTGTGTGCAGAATTTATCCGTAATGTTCTGGATCTTCTTTTCTGCATCCTTCAACTCGTCCTCTGTAATCTCGCTGTTTTTCTTCATAGCCTTGAACTTTTCCATGGTATCCCGGCGCACGTTCCGCACTGCAACCTTTGTCTCGTCCCCATACTTCTTGATGGACTTGCAGATCTCCTTACGTCTGTCTTCGGTCAGCTGGGGGAATACCAGGCGGATCACCTTGCCGTCATCCGTAGGTGTGATGCCGATATCAGAAGCCAGGAGCGCCTTGTTGATAGCCTTGATCATAGAAGCGTCCCAGGGCTGGATCAGCAGGATCCGTGCTTCGGATACGGTGACAGCAGCCATCTGGTTTACAGGGGTGGGCGTGCCGTAGTAATCCACAGTTACCTTATCGAGAATGCCCGGATTCGCACGTCCGGCACGGATGGAAGCAAATTCAGCGGCAAGGTGCTGCAGCGCCTTGTCCATTTTTTCTTCTGCCAGCTTGATGTGTTCGTTCATAATCAATTCTCCTTAATCAATGTCCCCACATCCTGACCCATGATAGCGTCATAGATGTTGTCAGGGCGTTCCATATTAAATACCAGCATGGACATGCCGTTATCCTTACACAGGGTAGCTGCGGTGCTGTCCATAACAGCCAGTCCCTTTGCCAATACCTCGCTGTAGGTGAGGGTCTCGTACTTTACGGCATCCGGGTAGCGGTGGGGATCCTTGTCATATACCCCATCCACCATGGTAGCCTTGAAGAATACCTCGGCTTCGATCTCTACGGCACGGAGCGCTGCTGCTGTATCCGTAGAGAAGAAGGGATTGCCGGTGCCGCATCCGAAGATCACAACCCTGTGCTTTTCCAAGTGGCGAATCGCCCGGTTCCGGATATAAGGCTCAGCAACCTGCTGCATGGTGATCGCCGTCTGCACACGAACCTCAACCCCCAGGGATTCCAGCACATCTGCAATGGCCAGTGCGTTGATGGTAGTGGCCAGCATGCCCATATGATCCGCTCTGGTCCGGTCCATACCGCCGCTTTCTCTGCCACGCCAGAAGTTACCACCGCCGACCACGATGCCGATCTGCACACCCAGATCCGCACACTTCTTGATACTCCTGCAAATATCCGTAATTACATCATAATTCAATCCAAATTTCTTGTCACCGGCAAGTGCCTCGCCGCTGAGCTTCAATAAAATCCGTTTGTACTTCGGCTCCATTCCAATCATGCCCTTCTATCGTATTCTGTTCCGGATGCGCCATCTCACCCAGCACACCCTATCTTATTTTACACTATTTCCTGCCCGTTGTAAAGTAAAATCGCATAAAAAAATAAAGAACACCGAATTTCATCGGTGCTCTTTATGGAATATAGCCTATCGATTACTTGATCATGCTGGCAACTTCGTCAGCAAAGTTGTCTGCACGCTTCTCGATGCCCTCGCCACGTTCGTAACGAACGAACTTGGTGATCTTGATGTCAGAACCAATGGTCTTTGCAATGCTGTTTGCATACTCGGTGATACTCATGGAAGAATCCTTGACAAAATCCTGTTCCAGCAGGCAGTTCTCGGAGTAGTACTTGCCAACCTTACCCTCTACGATCTTTACACGAACCTGCTCAGGCTTGGAAGCCATCTTCGGATCCTCAGCCATCTGTGCCAGCAGAATCTTCTTCTCCTCGTCCAGAACGGAAGCCGGAACTTCCTCTCTGCACAAGTAAGCCGGATTCATTGCAGCAATCTGCAGTGCGCAGTCCTTTGCAACAGTCAGAACCTCAGGCTTTACGCCAGCCTCACATGCAACCTGAACCAATACGCCGATCTTGCCGTCGCCGTGTACATAGGGAACCAGAATGCCCTCCAGGCGCTCAAACCGACGAATCTGCAGATTCTCACGGATCTTCAGGAACAGATCCTGCAGGGACTCTGCAACGGTCTTGTCGGAACCACTCATCTTTGCATTGTTCAGCGCATCCAGATCAGCAGGGTTCTGCTCAATTACAGTCTTTGCAACATTGTTTACAAATTCCTTGAATTCTGCATTCTTTGCAACAAAGTCGGTCTCGGAGTTCACCTCAACGATAGCACCAACGGAATGATCCTCGTTTACGATTGCAGCAACCAGACCCTCAGCGGCAACTCTGCCAGCCTTCTTTGCCTGGGTAGCCAGACCCTTCTCACGCAGAATGGTGATTGCCTTTTCTACATCACCGTCAGCCTCGATCAGAGCCTTCTTGCAGTCCATGATGCCTACGCCGGTGCTTTTGCGCAGTTCATTTACTTCCTTAGCAGAAAAATTAGCCATTATGAAATCCTCCATTTCAGATTTAGCTTCGTATAGAAAACCCGAATATATCGCAACATATCCGGGTTTTAAAGTATTCTTTATTCAGCAGCAGCCTCAGCTTCAGCCGGAGCTTCCTGTGCAGCCTCAGCAGCCGCATTGTCAGCACCCTGCTTGCCCTCGATGATTGCGTTTGCGATGGTGCCGGCGATCAGCTTGACAGCACGGATTGCATCATCGTTGCCGGGGATTACATAATCTACTTCATCCGGATCGCAGTTGGTATCTACGATTGCAACGATCGGAATGTTCAGCTTCTTAGCTTCTGCAACAGCGATCTTTTCCTTGCGGGGGTCAACAATGAACAGTGCGCCCGGCAGCTGCTTCATGTTCTTGATACCGCCCATGAACTTTTCCAGCTTCTCGATCTCCAGGTTCAGCTTGATAACTTCCTTCTTCGGCAGCAGGTTGAATGTGCCGTCAGCTTCCATTGCGTGGAGCTGCTCCAGACGCTGCAGTCTTCTCTGGATGGTCTTGAAGTTAGTCATCATACCGCCCAGCCAACGTGCGTTTACATAGTAAGCGCCGGCACGGGTCGCTTCTTCCTTTACGGAATCACCAGCCTGCTTCTTGGTACCTACGAACAGAACGCTCTTGCCCTCAGCGGACAGATCACGAACGAACATGTAAGCTTCCTCAAGCTTCTTTACGGTCTTCTGCAGGTCGATGATGTAGATGCCGTTTCTTTCGGTGAAAATGTACGGAGCCATTTTCGGGTTCCATCTTCTTGTCTGGTGACCAAAGTGTACGCCAGCTTCAAGAAGCTGCTTCATTGATACTACGCCCATTGTGTAGTCCTCCTATTGGTTTTGAAATTTTCCCGCCGCAGCCGATTCCCGTCGGGAACAACCTTTTGCAAGGCACCAACCCCCGTTCACAGCTGCGTGTGAATTACTGAAATATTATATCACACTTTTCATACTAATGCAAGAGATTTTCTCTTGTCTATTTAAATAAATCTTCAATATGAAATCTCCTGGACATTGTACACTTTGTACTGTCTGTGCTTCCATGCTCCGCTTCACGCACCACCAGAATGGTGTCTGTACCAATCAGCCGGATCTGGCGGAAGGGAATCATCAGATCCTGTTCCCTGCCCAGCAGACCAAACAGGCGCTCCCTGCCGTGGATCACAAGGGCTGCAACCGCAGCGGTCTGTGCATCGAATTCCAGATCGTCCACATACCCCAGCTTTTCGCCCTTTTCCACGTCGATCACTTCCTTGCGGCACAATTCCGCAAAGCTGTACAGCATCCGATCACCTCCGGTCTTTCATATGTATGCACTGCCGGAGGGAAATTAGGCTACTTCTTCTTTTTCAGTACCAGACAAAGAATAATCAGTACTGCTGCTACGCCTCCCAGCACTGCGTACAATGCGATGGGGGTGGTATCCCCTGTCTTGACTGCGTCCATTGCGGTAATCAGCTGCATCCAGTTCATGTTGTTTCGCCTCCTTCCGTGCGGTGTAATGTAACGGTTACGATTTCCGGCCGGTTGCCCACCCGGAATGGAAATCCACTGTTTCCCACGCCCCGGTTGATGATGAGCATATGCCCTGCATCGTAAAATGCGCCTCCATCGTATTCCGGCAGGATCCCTTGATCCGGTGCATAAAGGCCGCCGATCAGCGGAAGGCGGAACTGCCCTCCGTGGGTGTGTCCGGTAAGCGTCAGATCTGCGTCTGACTGGAGAAAGGCTTTGGCATCCGTTGGATTATGCTCCAGCAGCACCACAAAATCCGTCTGTGCGTCAGAGATCTGTTTCAACGCAAAATAATCCGCCTTCCGGATGCTTTCCAATCCGGTCAGAGTGATTGCGGCTTCCTCCCGGGACAGTTCCACATTGCGATCTATCATGAAGATCACGCCGCAAGCATGCATCCGGTCGTAAAGGGCTCTCCTGTATTCTGTTTTCACCATCGCCTCATGGTTCCCGGGCACAAAATACACCGGGGCTATTTTGACAGCCAGCTCGCAGAATCGGGCGGCAGGCTCCACCTTCGGATGATTGCCGTCCATGATATCTCCGGTCAGCACAATGATATCCGGCTGTTCCTCCCGAATGGCTTCTATCAGCCGCTTCTGATCCTTACCGCACCATTTATTGTGCAGATCGGAAACCTGTACAATCCGGTAGCCGTCAAATTCCGCCGGAACATCCGGCGAATTGCAGGTATATTCGGTCTGCATCAGATCATTGTCCTGCCAGTACAGATAACCGCTCAGCAGCAAAACTGCCGCCACACCGATCACCAACCGCTTTTTTCGCCGCTTCTTTTTGCTCTGTTCCTCCATATGCACCTCACTTAAACAAAGTCACGCTTTCAAAGCCATCCAGCAGCACATCATGCCGCCGGAATGCCTTTGCCGTTCCCTTTGCCACACAGGTTTCTGCATCCTTTGCTACATGGCATTTCACCCCCAGCGTTCGGCTGATGAGCTTTTCCAGCCCCCCCAGATAGGAACCTCCACCAGTGAGGAGAATGCCATTGTCGTAAATATCCCCGATCAGCTCCGGAGGCGTCCGCTCCAATACATGACGCACTGCCTCGATAATGGCGAACACGTCCTCCTCCAGAGCCTCAAACAGTTCTACCTCTGTCAGCTCTGCGGAATCCGGCAGACCCCGCATCAGATTCTTGCCCCGCACCGTCATCCGCACATCCTCGCTGGGATCATACAGATTGGTAAGCTGAATCTTGGCATCCTCCGCTGTCCGATCCCCGATCATCAGCTTGTACTTGTTGGATACATACCGAATAATGGCTTCATCCAGCTTGTTTCCTGCCACCTTGATGGAATGGGAGGCAACGATGCCGTTCATGGACACCACTGCAATGTCCGTGGTGCCACCGCCGATATCCACCACCATATGTCCGTTTGCCTGACCGATGCTGACGCCAGCGCCAAGCATAGCGGCCAGCGGCTCCTGGATCAGATTCACCTTCCGGGATCCGGCGCTTCGGGCAGCTTCCATAACAGCACGCCGTTCCACATCCGTAATAAAGGAGGGAACACAGATAATGATCCGGGGCTTCAGCAGCTGCCTGCCGCTGACCTTGAGGATGAATTCCCGGATCATACACTGGGTCAGTTCATCATCCGAGATCACCCCGTCCTTCAGAGGGCGCACCACTGCCAGGTAATCCGGCGCTCTGCCGATCATGCTGTATGCCTTCCGTCCGATGGCGACCACCCGTTCTGTCCGCTTGTGGAAGGCGATTACAGAAGGCTCATTGAGTACCACGCCCCGTTTCCCCATGGTCATAACGATATTTGCAGTACCCAGATCGATGCCGATATCCACGTTCATTTCTCCTTTGCTTGATAGCTTCTGTCATGCTCCGGACGGCATTTCCTGATAGAGGTGCAGCCTGCCGCAAATCCCACATCCGCTGCACCCATCTGCCGCAAAAGCTGTGCACAGCGCTGTGCCGTACTGCCGGTGGTGAGCACGTCATCACACAGCAGGATCCGCAGACCGTCCAGTCTCTGTTCCGATGCTTCATACAGCTTTGCATGCTCCTGCCGTTCCTTTGCGCCCAGCTCATGCTGCCGGATCTTTGACTGTCGCTGGATCAGGCAATCCTTCCGCACAGGCAGACCGCAGTATGTCCCCATGGCTGCGCCGATGCGCTCCGCCTGATTGTACCCTCGTTCCCGGAGCCGCTGCCGACTCATGGGAACCGGCACGATGCAGTCATAAGCGCCTGCCGGAATCTGACTGCCCAGCACCTTGCCCAGATGCATCGCAAAATTCAGATTATGTCCCCGCTTGAGGGAAAGGATTCCGTCCTTTGCCCGGTCTGCATAGGCGTATGCCGCATACACCCTGGAGTAAGGCAGCGCTTCCTGCCCGTTACAAGGGACCTTTCCGCAGTGAGGACAAACCTGAACCGGCTGAAGGGACGCTGCACAGTCCGGACAAAGCAGCTGATCCCAGGGAATGAATACTCCACAGCAGCCGCATCGGTTCGGGTAGAACAGATCCAGGAGCCACGCCTTAATTGCTTCCCTGTTCATGTTGCATCAGCATGTGCCGCAGGCAGGAGTACCGGTTCGTCCTGCGGTTATTATGTACCATTTCCTCGATCTTCTTCCGGGAGCCTACCAGGATCAGCAGCTTCTTTGCCCGGGTCACTGCCGTGTACAGCAGATTCCGGTAGTACAGCTTTTCAAAGCCTCCCAGAATGGGGATCACCACCGCTTCAAACTCACTGCCCTGGCTTTTGTGAACCGTAATGGCATACGCAAGCTCCAGCTGATCCAGCACATCCAGGGGATACGGTGTGATCCGCCCGTCAAAGTCAATGGTTGCCATCATCTGCGCCCGGTTGATCTCCAGGATCCGCCCGATATCTCCGTTGAAAATGCCGGTACCCTGCTCTCCGTCCTTTTTCCAGAGGATATCGTAATTGTTCCGGGTCTGCATCACCTTGTCCCCCACCCGGAAGGTGTACAGCGCCGTCTTGCACTCTGCCATGCTCTTTTTCTTTGGGTTCAGCGCCTCCTGTAACGCCTGGTTCAGAGCAATGACGCCCAGTGTCCCCTTCCGGGCAGGTGCGATGACCTGAATGTCATTCAGCGGATCAAAGCCATACGCCTTTGGCAGACGATCCCGGCACAGAGAAATCACCAGTTCACAGGCTGGTTCCGGCTTCAATCGCTGCAAAAAGAAGAAATCGTTCTGCTTTTGCATCAGATCCGGATCCTCACCCCGGACGATTCGGTGAGCATTGGTGACAATGCAGCTTTGCTGCGCCTGCCGGAAGATCTCCTGCAAAGCGATTACCGGGATGCAGCCTCCATCGATCAGATCCCGCAGCAGGTTTCCAGCCCCTACCGAAGGCAACTGATCGCTGTCCCCTACCAGAACGATACGACAGTGCAGCTTCAGCGCCCGAAGCAGATGCTCAAACAACAGCACATCCACCATGGACATTTCGTCCACCACAAGCACTTCGCAGTCCAATGGATCCTTTTCATTGTGCTTGAAGGTGAGCCGTTCGTTGCTGTCAAACTGCACCTCCAGCAAGCGGTGAATGGTCTTTGCCTCATAGCCGGTCAGATCTGAGATCCGCTTGGCGGCTCTGCCGGTGGGGGCGGCAATCAGCACCTTCTTTCCCTGCTTTTCATACAGGGAGATGATGGCGTTCAGTGTGGTGGTCTTACCGGTGCCGGGGCCGCCGGTCAGCACCATCAGTCCCCGGGACAAGGCAGTGGTGATTGCCTTGCGCTGCAGGGATTCGTATTTGATCTGCTTTTCCTGCTCCTCCAGGTCGATCAGCGCCTCATAGTCATAATCCTCCGGAGCACTGAATTCCAGGATCACTTTGATCCGATCCGCTATGTAGGATTCGGCAATATAATATTCCGGCAGGTAGACAAACTCCCGTTCTCCCTTTTTGTACTCATAAAGCTGCTGATTCTCCAGAGCCTGATTGTAGTTGGCATAAAAGTCCTGTTCTCCAATGCCCAGATATTTGCAGGAAAGAGGCTGCAACTTATCCAGGGGCAGACAGGTATGTCCGCTGAAGGTGTTTTCGGTCAGCAAATACTGCAAACCAGCCAGAATCCGCTGATCCGAATCCAGAGCGATCCGCAACGAACGGGCAAGCACCTCCGCTTTCTGAAAAGGCAGTCCCACCAACTCGCCGCACAATGCATAGGGATTCCCATCAATCACATCCCGGCTGTTGACACCCCATTGCTGAAAGGCTTTCATCGCATAACGGGCGGGAATGTGATACTGGGATAAGTAGATCATCAGGGTGCGCAGACTAAAAATTTTCTGCACCTCCCGGGCGATCTCCTGACATTTCTTCTCCGAAATGCCCTTGATGGTGCGCAGCTTTTCCGGCTGATGCTCCATGACCTCCAGGGTCTCATCCCCGAATACGTCCACGATCCGCTTGGCAAGGGAGGGACCGATGCCGGAAATGGTGCCGGAGGACAGGTACTTCCGGATATTCTCCGCCGTACTGGGCAGCTTTCGCTCACAATAGGATGCCTTGAACTGTGTGCCGAACTTGCTGTGGGTGATATACTCCCCCTCCACCAGAAGGGTCTCTCCGTCTTCGATCTCTCCCAGCTCCCCCACTACGGTTTCTATGGACTGATCCGTTTCCAGCTCCAGAACAATATATCCGTTCTGTTCATTAAAGAACAGAACCTTATCCACAACGCCCTCTAAACGGAGCATCCGCTTTTCCGGCTCCTGCATGGTATCCCCCCTCTGCTCCGGATTTGCATACTGTTTTATTATACACGATGCACTTGGAAAATGCAATCATTTTTCGCCAAGATGGGGACGGATCCGTACCTCCCCGGAGGAAAGTGCTGCTTCTGAGCCATCCGGATACCGCACCTGCAGCCGACAGGCATCATCGATTCCAAGCACCAGAGCCTCCTGCTCCCGTTCCCCCTGCACCACCGTCACCTGTCTGCCGGTGAGCATGGATTGATCCCGGTACCTGGTCAGAAAATCATGGGAGGGCAACGCCCGGTATCTGGCATCAAAAGCGGAAAGCACCCCTGCTGCCAGCTTGTCCGCAAAGCCCTCCGGCACCTGCCCGTCCGGAAACAGGGATCCGGCAATGCCGGACAGCTCCGGGGGAAAGCCATCCTCCGGCGGGGCGATATTGATGCCGATGCCCAGCACTGCATACCGGAGCATGCCATTCTCCAGATCCAGCGCACCTTCGGTCAGGATGCCGCACACCTTTCGCTCCTGTAAGTAGATATCATTCACCCATTTGATTCGGGTTCGTACACCGGCAGCTGCGTTAATGGCATCCGCTACGGAAACTGCTGCCGCCGCAGTGATAAACAGCGTTTCCTCCACCGGCAGCTTCGGCCGTAGCAGCAGGCTCATGTAAATGCCGGAACGGCAGGGAGAGTAAAAAACTCTGCCGCATCTGCCACGTCCGGCAGTCTGTGCATTGGCAAGCACCACTGTTCCCTCCGGTGCATCCTGCTGGGCAAGCTCCCGCAGAAGGGTATTTGTAGAGGTCACGGTGTCGTGTACATGCAGGAAATATCGTTTGGGATCAGCCAGATGTCCATAGATCCCCGGAGCAGAAAGTCCCGCCTTTGCCGGAGGAATGGCATAGCCCCGGTTGGACACAGCCTGCATGGGTACACCTTCCTTCTGGAGTGTCTGCACGGCTTTCCAGACAGCGTTCCGGCTTACTCCAAGCTGCTGTGCCAGTTGAGTGCCGGATAAAAATCCGCCGCCGGCACGCTCCAGTTCCATTCGTACCTGTTCCTTTGTGGTCAATGCCCATCCGCCCTTTCCCGATCAGCTTCAAAAAAAGTATAGCACATCCGTGGGAAACCGTCAACTGTACCTTGACCTTTGCTGCCGCTTGCTGTATAATATAAATAAGTGTGGATTATGGTATTTGGGCAATCTGCTGTCTGTGATCCTTGCACAGGCTTCCCGGACTTTGCCCGAAACCGTTTCTTTGGAGGTTCAAGTGAATACGATTGTTTCCGCATCCATTTTAGGCGCAGATATCTGTCACCTGGGTGAGGCTCTGGACAAGCTTCGCACATGGCAGATCGATATGGTACACTTCGACGTGATGGACGGAGTCTTTGTTCCCAACATTTCCTTTGGCATTCCCATGCTTTCCGCCATCCGGCGGCATACAAAGCTGTTTCTGGATGTGCATCTGATGATCACCGATCCCCTGCGGTATGTATCAGCATTTGCAAAAGCCGGAGCAGACCGGATCACTTTTCACCTGGAAAGCAGCAGTGATCCCCGGGCAACTCTGGAAGCGATCCGACAGACAGGCCGTCAGGCTGGTATCGCCATCAAGCCGGGCACACCGGTGGAGGACGTGATCCCCTACCTGTCCCTGGCGGATATGGTGCTGGTTATGACCGTAGAGCCTGGCTTTGGCGGACAAAGCTATCTGCCCGATACCACGGAAAAGGTTCGACAGCTGCGCCGGGACTATCCAAAACTCTGTATTCAGGTAGACGGGGGCATCAACGACCAGACCGCACCCATTGCCCGACAGGCAGGAGCCAATGAGCTTGTTACCGGCAGCTATCTGTTCCAGGCTGCGGATCCGTTCCGGGCTGCGGCTCTGCTGCGGGGAGATGACTCCAGCCCGCAAGCCGGGTAACAGCATCCCCGGAGGCGACGCATTGGAAATGTTCCAGGGTCTGTGCCAGAAGCTGGGGCGTAGCTTGCGCCGGTGCAGCAAATTCCCCCATCCGCATGCAGATCCGCTGCTGATCCGGCTGGGGCACCCGCAGTACCAGTCGGTACCGTCCGGCATTGCGGTAACAGGCGCTTTGTCCGCAGGCAGGCCAGCAAGCAAGACAGCCCCGGCAGCATTGAATCAGATCCGCCATCTTCTCAAATTCATACAGCATCACATCCTGTACCGCTCCGGTCTGCTCTGTGCGATCCGCTGCGGACAGGTAAATATAACAGCCGCCGTCCCTGCGTGCAAAAACCTCGACGCAGATCCTGCTGCCAGCCAGCGGAATTCCCAAGCGCCGGACAGCAGCCGCCACCAGATCCTCCAGCAGACGCATGACTGCCGGCTCATTTTGTCCGAACAGGTCAAAGGTGACCCGGTAAGCACGCAGCTCCGCCCCGGTCATATGAATCTTTACGGCGGTGGGGCTGATCCGATACATGGTCATACACGGCTGTTCCTTTCACATAAAATTCAAGGAGGTGCTCCCATTGCATAGAAAAACGGCAGCTGCCGTTGTGCTGGATCTGTTTCTTGTCCAGCTTGCGCTGCTCATTCTTTCCGGTTATTATTACGGCATCCGGGTGCTGATCCTGGCGCTGATCGCATCCGGCACCTGTCTGGCTCTGGACGCTGTGTGTCTGCATCTACGAAATCAGCCTATACGGGCTGCCCATCTGGATGCAGTCAATACAGGATTGACGCTGACTCTGATGATGCCGGCATCTGTGCGCTATGATACGCTTATCATAACCTGTTTTGCAGCAATTATCATTGGAAAAGCCTTGTTCGGCGGCAGAGTAAATCTGCTGTTTCCGCCTGCTGCTGTCGGCTATACATTTTCCATACTGGCATTCGGCACGGAGCTGCTCCAGTTTCCCCAGCCCTATACTGCATTGCCGCTCGGAAATCAGATCGATGCGGCATACACCATGTCTGCCTCCGCCCAGTTCCATGCCAACCGAATGATAGATCTCAGTGACAAGCTGCTGCTGGGCGCACTGCCCGGTCCTATGGGAACCGGCTGCATCCTGCTGCTGACGGTGGGTGTCTTCATTCTGATCGCCCGGCGTAGTGTTGCCATTTCCACGCTGGTAACCTTTCTGTTGGAATATCTGCTCATGAGCCTGCTGGCGGGGGCGGATTTTGACTATATAATCAAGCTTCTGGGCTGCAATATGACCCTGTTCGGGGCCGTATTCCTGATTGCGGATCAGCGGATTGCGCCGAAAAGCCTTGGGGGCATTCTCTACGGTTTTCTGGCAGCCATCCTTTCTATGTATCTGACCACCTTCGCCGAAATCGAATATGCTGTGGCCATTACTGCCATCCTGCTCAGTCCGCTGGCACAATTTCTGAAATCCCAAAGCTGGCAGATGGAATATGCCCGCCGTCGGCAGCAATACCGGCGTACCCATCGGGAACAGGAGGTGGAACAGCATGAGCGCTAAACGCAAAAAGACCATCTACGACGGCTTCTTTTACAAAAATCCGGTGCTTATCGGCGGACTGATTGCCGGCCCGGTTATCGTCTGTGCCGATACCCTTGCGCATGCCCTGGTGTTGTGTCTGATGTTCTCCATGCTGTCCTTCATTTCCGTGATGCTTTCCTCCTTTGTGCCCCGGCGGCTGGTGTATGGGCTTCGTATTATAGTATACAGTCTGATTGCTGCACTGGTGTATGTCCCCCTGTCCCAGGTTTGCGCAGAATATTTTCCCCTGGAGTTTGAAGCTATGGGCATTTACCTGCCCCTGCTGACGGTCAGCAGTCTGATTACCACGCAAACAGAATTTTTGTTCAACCGACAGGACGGCGTAACCTTATTTGTGACCCTGCTGTGCTACATTCTGGGTTTTGATCTTGCAGCCCTGTTGGTGGGATTTATCCGGGAACTGCTTGCCTACGGAACCATGTTCGGCAATATGACCGGCTTCCGCCATGTCATGCCGGGTCTTGCCACTGTCCCAGGCGGATTCCTTGTGACCGGACTGTTGACAGTATGCTTCCATAAGCTGCGGATCCTGTTCCGCCGCAGAAAGGAGCGTGCAGCATGAACAATCTGCTTTCTGTGCTCCTGACCGCCATTACAGCCAATCTGATCTTTACAAAGGCGCTGGGTATCAGTACCATTACCGCTTCTGCAAAAAGCAAAACGGATTTTGTGGGAATCGGTCTGATGGTCACCATTCTGACCACCCTGGGCTGCGGCATCACCTATGGCGTCAACCAGCTGTTTCCGGCTTTAGATATTGCATACCGACCGGTGGCATATATCCTGGTACTGGCAGTGCTGTACATCTTCCTGCTGGTATTCCTTCACGCAGTGGGCAGACCCACCTTCTATCGGTTCCGGAAATATGTGCACCTGTGTACCTTCAACTGTGCCGTACTGGGCACTCTGCTGCTGAATGCCGAGCAAAGCGGCAGTTTGTCCGCAAGTCTGCGGTTCGGGCTGACTGCCGGGTTGGGGTTCGTGATCGGCGCATGGACGCTGAAAGCCGTGTACCCCAAGCTGACCAGTGAGCGAGTGCCTGCCAGCGTCCGGGGATATCCAGCGATCCTGCTTTATATCGGCATATTAAGTATGGCGCTTTACGCCGCAAATATTATATAGGCAACACCGCACCAAGCAGGCTTGGTGACATAGAGAAAGAAACAAAGAACAAAAGAAAAACAAAGGAGACCCATTCATGAGAAGAGATCCAAGAGGGCGCAAAGTCTACTCCCGCCGGGGCAGACAGCGCAATATGTTCCATACAAAGCACCGGTTCCGTTCGGTTCTGTCCGTTTTACTGACCATGCTGATGATTGGTCTGCTGGTGGTGGCAGGATACCTTGCCGCCGAGCCATTGAGCCGATTGCTCCACAAATGGACGGGAGGTACAGAATCCACGCCGGATTCCTCCCAGACCGTCACAGAACCTGCTTCTGAACCAACACCAACGGAGACAGTCACAACTGCTAAGCTGACCACAACTGCATCAGACCCGGAAACCACCTCGTCTGTTACCACAACCGGAGCTGTGCCTGCCGCAGATATCGGACTGAAATCCTTTGAATATGTAGGAAGGTTTCTCAAGGAGGACGCTTTGAAAAGCCCGGAGGCGCTGGATGCTGCTTTGCAGGAAATCCCCGCCGGATGCTGTGTGATCGTGCCTCTGAAAATCGAGGGAGGTGCTCTGCTGTATCAATCCCAGGTAAAGGGTGCAGTCGCCAGCGGTGCATGTAAGGATGCGACACTGACCATCCGGGAAATTGCAGAAAGCATACAAAGCCACCAGCTTTCTGCCATTGCCAAGCTTTCCCTGTTGGATGATGCCTACTACCCTACTTATGATACGACCGCCGGATTTTTGCTGGAGGATGGCTACAGCAGGTGGCTGGACAATAAGCCGGAAAAGGGCGGCAAGCCCTGGATGTCACCCTTCTCTGATTCTGCAGCGGCATACTTACAGGCTCTGACTGCTGAAATCATGCAGGCAGGCTTTCAGAATATCCTCTGTACTGACCTGGATTACCCTCATTTTTATGACACGGATCTGGAGTTGCTGGGCAGTCCGGTGCAGAGTAAGCAAAACCGTGCAGAAGGGCTGATCCGGGTGCTCAACGGTGTACACCAGACCGCTTCCCAGCAAGGGGGTGGTGCTATGTATACCTTTTCTCTGTATGATGCACTGAATCGGGATGCGGAGGCGCTGCAGCCGGTAATGCTCAACACCCCAAGCGCCGTTGTATATATTGATCCGAATTCCTTCCGGGATTCCTTCTGGCACAACAACCAGAAGATCAGCATGTCCGGATTAAGCATGCAGGAAAAGCTACAGGTGCTGATGCCCATCGCTCAGGAGCTTTGCGGCGATATGCACCTGATCCCCTGTTTCCGGGAGCGATCCTTCCGGCAGCAGGAGCAGACACAGGCTGAAGCATGGCTGCGTGAAAACGGTTACACGCAATACATGTTTAAGTAAAAACAGCACCGCACAAACGGCTGCTGAAACCGATCCGCCCCCGACAGAACAGGAGGATGTCCATGAAAAGAACCCACAAACTGCTCAAGTACAAACGCGCCCTAAAGCGCCTGAATCCAAGGAATTTTCTGATGCTGACCATTGCAGGCATCATCAACGCTTTTGGCGTCACGATTTTTCTGTCGCCGGTCAAATTATACGACAGCGGCATTTCCGGTACTTCTATGCTCCTTGCGCAGATCACGCCGGATGCCTGGAGCCTTTCCGTGTTTCTGATCCTGCTGAACGTTCCTCTGTTCCTGTATGGTCTGAAAAAACAGGGGATCACGTTTACGATCTATGCGATCTATTCCGTCGCCATCTATTCCCTTGGAGCATGGCTCATCACGGACGTTCTGCCGGTGGATGTGAGCATCGCCTCCCCCCTTGCCGGAGAGGATCTGCTGCTTTGCGCCCTGTTCGGCGGTCTGATATCCGGATTGGGCAGTGGCACTGCCATCCGGTACGGAGGCGCCATGGACGGCATCGAAGTCATGGCGGTGATCTTTGCAAAACGCTTGGGCATTACCGTAGGTACTTTCGTCATGGCATACAACATTCTGTTGTACATTGTCTGCGGATTTGTGATGCACAGCTGGATCCTTCCCCTGTATTCCATCGTCACCTACATGGCGGCACTAAAAACCGTGGACTTTATCGTAGAAGGTCTGGATCGTTCCAAGGCGGCGTTGATCGTTTCCGCCAAGCAAAAGGAAGTCTGCAAGGCGTTGTCCCTGGAGTTTGAACAAGGTATGACCATCCTCTCCGCCAAGGGCTTTTATTCCGGAGCTGACCGGAACGTGATCTATATTGTACTGAACCGGTTCCAGATCAGCAAGATGAAAACCATCGTCCATAACATCGATCCTGCCGCCTATATCACCATCAGCGATGTGGCAGACGTATTCAAAATGAACCAGGACGTGAAAAACAATTCCCCAAAACCAGTGGAACAGCAAACCATTCCTGCTGCATCAAAGTAAAAAAGAAGCCGTACCTGCATGCTCTGCAAGTACGGCTTTTCCTATGTGGTGTCGTTTTTACTGCACTCCAACGCCAAGAAGCTGAAACTGCTTGGATTCCTGCTCTGCCAGCATGGAGATCTGCACTTGTAATTCCTGCGGGGTGTCGCTTTCATAAGCAAGTTCCACTGCCGGATCACCCCAGCCGTTCTTGCTGTTAGCAGTGATTGTGCTTGCCAGTCGTCCGTTTACATACACACCGGCAATGCCCCAATCTACGCTGTTCTGGGCGGTATACACCAAAAACAGCTTCTTTCCTGTAACCGTAAAGCACAGAGGCTGCGCTGTACCGTCCGCTTTGGCAGCGAATCCCCGATCGAACAGCATAGAAAAGCTTTTTGGTTCAAAGGAGCCATATCCTGTTACGGCTACTGCGGACATATCCAGCAGGGTTGCCCCCATGTATCCATCTCCGAATACCGGCGTCTCCGGCAGCTTCTCCTCGGTCGGAGGCTGAGTTGCAGCTTTGTCCAGGTAATTGGAAAGCATGGATGCCACAAGCTGATGTCCGAATTTGTTGGGATGAGAGGTATCATCGGAGTATTCGCTCCACTGCATGTCACCGGACTGGAACGCCGGGTTCAGTGCGTCTCCTACACTGATCATGGGCAGGTCATAGGCTGCACCGATCTGTGCCATTTGTTCCTGACAGGAGTACCCGTCCTTCAGCACAGTAAACAGCAATACCACCGCCGGCTTCTGTGGCTGATTCAAGCATTCCTTTACCAGGCTTTCGTAGGCAATGCGGTGCTGTGCATCCTGGGCGTCATTGACTGCAAACTCAATGAAGATTACATCCGGCGCATACTGAAACAATTCCTTCTGTGCCCGGAGCAATCCCAGTACCGAGGAGGTGCCGCTGAGTCCAGCATTGACGTACTGTACTTCCTTTCCTTCGGCGAACTGCGTCTGGAAATACTGATGGGTACGTGCTGCATAGCAGTCGTTCCCCCCTGCTGTCATGCCCTCGGTAATAGAACCGCCAATAAACCCGATGGTCACATTGCCGGTTTTGGCTCGATCCATGGCAGCCCGGATTCGGCTGGTATTCCCAATAGATGCCAGGGAACGGTCAATCAGCGCTCTGTCCGAGTCGGACAGAGCGGAGGATTCTGCGGTGGTGGATATAGGTGTCTGACTGCTTTGCTGTGCAGAGGAGCAGCCCGTTACGCAGCCTGTCAGCAGCACAGCAGCCGCTGCCAGGGCGATATGATTCTGACGCATGGTTTCACGCTCCGGTTTCTCATTTTAAGGCAACATCCAACAAGGCTTGTGCGGTGTTGTCGTTCAGTATTATTATAGCAGAGGAAAACGGCTCCGTCAACCTTGTAGGCGTTCCAGCTGTGCTTTTGTACTATTTATATGACATTTCTGTTCTAATTGCACTATATATATTGACAGACTGTGTACATAATGTTACAATCAATCTATAAAAGGTTAGAATGCAAACGACACAAGGGGGAATGATTATGAAGTTCAGGTTGAAACGCCTGATGGGCATGCTGTCTGCAGCGGCAATGGCATGCACCTGTTTGGCTGGCCTGCCGGACATCAGTGAAAGCCAGTCCGTATCCGCAGCGCCAAGCAGCTACCGCTTTGATTTTGGTGCAGGCGGTACGGAAAACGGATACATCGGAGTGGATGCATCCACCAGCTATTCTGCGCAGCGAGGCTATGGCTTCCGGACACCGGGAAATATGAAAAACGTTACCGCATCCGGCAGCGGCGCACTGAGCGATGCAGTTCAGTTCGTAACATCCGGTGTTTCTACGGACAACACCTTTGACGTAGATCTGGATAACGGGCTGTATCAGGTTACGGTGACTTTGGGCAATACTAACCGCACCAGTGTAGCTGCAGAAGGTGTATATCAGCTGATGAATCTGACGGGCAACAACGCAACGGATACCTTCCAGATCCCCATTACGGACGGTCAGCTGAATATCAACTGTACCGCCGGGAAGGATGGATATCCCTACACGCTCAGTGCCCTGGAGATCACAAAGCTGTCCAGCGATCCCACGATGAAACCTACCATCTGGCTTTGTGGGGATTCTACCGTCTGCAACTACTACCCTCTGGCGACCAGCACGCAGGCTGGCTGGGGACAAATCTTCCCCCGGTTCATTGACACCAATGTGTACCAGGTCCGGAACATGGCGACCGGCGGACAGTATGCAGAAGCGTTTATGAACTACGGGCAGTTTGACGCCATTCTCAAATACATCAAACCGGGAGATTACTATTTCATCTCCATCGGCATCAACGATACCAACTACTCCAACCAGGAGGCATACTACAATGCCCTCACCTCCATGACCAAGCAGGCTAAAGCAAAGGGCGCTACGGTGATCCTGGTTGCACAGCAGGGACGTCAGGGTGACATCTCCAACTCTGCGTTGAATGCGGACAGCGGACGCTGGTTCAATGGCACCGTCAAGCAGGTTGCCAGCGAGCAGAATGTGCAGTGCATCGACCTGTTCAAGCTGTTCTACAACCACTGTAAATCCGTAGGGCAAACTGTTACAGATACCCTGTATATTGATTCGGATACCCTGCATCCAAACCGTGCCGGCGCAACGGTGCTGGCGGAACTGGTGGCAAAAAGCGTGTCTTTCTCCACCATCTCGGAACTGCCCGGAACGGAGCTTCCGGCAAATACCACCTATCAGATTCAGAATGTGAACAGCGGCTTGTATCTGGAGGTGCAGGAGGGCAAGGCGGAAAACGGTGCCAATGTGCAGCAGTGGGGTGCCAATGGCGTACAGCAGCATAATCTGTGGAAGGTGGTACCCTCCGGACAGAATGATGGCTATTACTACATATATTCCATGCTGGGAGACGGCAACACCTTCCTGCTGGATGTGGATTACGGCAAAACCCAGGACGGAACCAACATCGGCATTTATCAGAACACCCATTCTGATGCGCAGCTGTACAAATTCATCGACTGTGGGGATGGGACTTTCCGGATCGGCACAAAGGTGACCAACGGGCGCAGCGCACTGATGCCCGCAGACAGTTCCACAGCAAACGGCGGAAATGTGGTTGAGTCCACTTACACCGGCCTTGCATCCCAGCGCTGGAAGCTGGAGGCAGCTTCCCTGCCGGTTGTCACAGAACCTGTCAAGGTGCTCATCAAGGGAGATCTCAACGATGACGGGATTCTGAACGCTGTGGATATTGTCCTGTTCCGGCAAGCGCTGAACAGCGGCTTTGGCACAAAAGCCATGGAACTGGCGGCAGACGTAAACTATGACGGCAGTGCAACGGTTGCAGACCTGGTTCTGCTGCAAAAGTATGCAGCCCGGATGATCCGGGAGATCCCGGCTGCGCAGATTGCCCGGTATGATGCCATCAAAGCAGATTTCACCCAGGGTATTACAGAAACCATCAATGCAGGCTACACGGCTGATGCCTATCTGAATCTGAACAATGAATTGGGCAGCAGCGTGACCTTCCGGGTATCCGTGCCCAAGACCGGCAATTATCTGGTGACCTTCCGGGTCGCAAACGGCAGTGCCAATAACCGGGCTATGATGCTCAGCGTTAACGGAGGCACCGACCGTTGGCGCCAGGATTTCCTCACAACTGGTGCCTGGACCACCTGGCAGGACAGAGGCATTGTTCTGCCCCTGCAGGCAGGCATCAATTCCATTACCGCTGTATCTGATACCGCAGAGGGCGGCCCCAACATGGACTATATCACCCTGGAGCAGACGGATGAGCCCATTGCAGAAACCTATGTAAAGCCCGCCGAGACCCAGCCTGCCGGCAGCAATCCCACTATATACATTGCCGGAGATTCCACCGTCCAGACCTATCGGGCAAGCTACGCACCGCAGCAGGGCTGGGGCGCATATCTGGCAGATTATCTCGACAGCAGCGTATCTGTCAGCAACCGTGCCATTGCCGGCAGAAGCTCCAAGAGCTTTTATGACAATGGTAGGTTGGATACCATTCTGGGCGAGATCAAAGCCGGAGATTATCTGATGGTTCAATTCGGCATCAACGACTCCGCTGCGTCCAACGCAGAGCGGTATGCGCCGGTATGCGGCTCGGCAACAAATCCCACTAACGGTTCCTTTGAGTTCTACATTGAAAAGTATGTGGAGGGAGCATTGGACAAGGGCGCAACTCCCATTCTGGTGACTACCGTCATTGGACTGAAGGCATACTCCGGCGGAAAATTCGTCAACAGCTACGGGAACTACTGCCAGGCAATGAAGGATATTGCCGCAAAATATAACATTCCCTGCATCGACCTGAATAGCCTGATGGTGGCGCATTACAACACCATTGGCTACGATACGGCGTATACCTATCATCTGATCTCGGCAGTGGAAGGCAGCACGGATATGACCCATTTCACCGAAACCGGTGCCAAAGCGGTTGCCAATCTGGTTGCCCAGGCAGTGAAGAATCAGAACATTACGCCCCTTGCAGAGCATGTAAAATAAATGAAACCAGCCACCGGGTTTCCGATGGCTGTTTTTTTATATGCAATTTTCTGCTCAATTTCCCAGCCGAAGCATTTCTTCAATGGAATGCCGGGCGGCGGACTGAATCTCCGGCGGGATCAGGATCTCCTGGGCGGTATCCCCGGCGATCTGTCGTAGGGTATGGAGCACATCCATCAACGTGGTCAGCTTCATATCCGGACAGATCAGCTTTTTGGATAGATCATAAAACTGCTTGTCCGGGCAGGCATACTGTAAGTGCTCCGTGATGCTGATCTCGGTGCCGATGATAAATGCATCCTTGTCCGATTGCTTGGCATACGCCATGATGGCAGAGGTTGCACCGGCAAAATCCGCTGCGGCAGTGACCTCCTTCCGGCACTCCGGATGCACCAGAATCTCCACACCCGGATGCAGTACCCGTGCCGCAGCCAGATCCTCCGGCTCTACGGAAGCATGTACCGGGCATCCACCGGAAAGCAGGTGAATCCGCTTTTCCGGTACCCGGCTCTGGACATAACTGCCCAGGTTGCAGTCGGGAATAAAGAGGATATCCTCCGCATCTATGTTCCGGACGATCTGCTCCGCAGAGGAGGAAGTGACGCACACATCGCTGACCGCCTTTAATGCAGCTGTGGTGTTGATATATGCCACCACCTTGCAACCCGGATACTTTTCCTTTTCCGCCAGAATCTGCTCCGGAGTAAATTGCTCCGCCATAGGGCATACCGCCCCTGGATGGGCAAGGTATACCTGCTTTTCCGGAGAAAGCAGCTTTGCGGTTTCCGCCATAAAATGCACGCCGCACAGCAGGATTCTGGACTGACCGCAAGCCTGTGCCTGCTTGCTCAGCTGAAAGCTGTCCCCCACTGCGTCCGCTACCTCCAGGATCTCATGCCCCTGGTAGCTGTGTGCCATAATTGCCACATCCAGTTTTTGTTTAACCTGTTCAATTTCCTTTTGAATCTGTTGTATCATGTGGTTTGTCCTCCGTTTGTTTTTTAGTATCCGCAGGCTTTTCAGCTGGCACCGGCTTTGGATTTTCCCGAGTGATCATGCCGGGAGACATATACGCTTCACTGCCTACAGGTAGGTGCTTTTTGGAAAGCCGCTGGTTCACGCTGTCCCGGAAGAAGGCATACAGTACGGCGAACAGCGGTACAAATGCCACCATCCCCAGGAAATTGAACATGCCGCCGCCCAGGAAAATTGCAAACATAATCCAGAAGGGTGACAAGCCCAGAGAATTGCCCAGGATCTTTGGACCGAGAATGTTACCGTCAAACTGTTGCAGCAGAATGATGAAAATTACAAACGCCAGCGTTCGATCCGGCTCGGACAGCAGGATCAGCAGACCACTGGGCACGGCTCCGATAATGGGGCCGAAAAAGGGCAGCATATTGGTAACGCCTACGAGAATGGAGATCAACAGCACATAAGGCATTTTCATGATGGTGAGAATGATGAAGCACAGCATGCCGATAATCAGGGAATCCACTGCCTTACCGGAGAAGAAATGCATGAAGGTATAATTGGTGCGGGAAGCGATGCGGAAAATGAACTCACAGTGCCGCTTGGAAAAGAGCGCATGCACCACTTTTTTGATCTGCGCCAGGAACAATTCCTTGCTGTACAGCAGATACACCGAAACAAACAGACCCAGGCAAAAATCCTTCAGCGTAATGAGAAATGCATAGGCACTGCTGGTTACATTTGCCACCACGCCGTCCTTGTCCAGCAGACTGTCCAGCTTGGGACTGTATTCATCCGCCAGTCCCAACAGCATATCCTGCATACTGGAGAAGCTGTTGGTCAGCTTCTCCCCCAGCTCTGGATTATCCTGAATGAAGGAATTGAACCGATTGGTCAGATACTGCTGTAGGTTGTTCAGATAATCCGGCAGCAAAGTAAAGATGTTTTTCATACTGCTGATGATCTCCGGGATTACAGCGTACACGATGCCCACGATGGACAGGATCAGAATGGACATACACAGGAAGATGGAAATCACACGGATCAGCTTATTATGTTCCTTTTTCCGGTTGATCCACTTCTTCAGATATTTTTCAAAAAAGGTCAGCAACGGCGTGCTCAGATAGGCGATCACAATGCCCCAGGTAATGGGCGCAATCACCTTGAACAGACGGTGTACATATTCCATCAGCGTGCTGAAGCGAAACACCACCGCCACCAGTGCCAGACAGACCGCAAACACCAGTACCACATAGGCAGCAATGGTATTATAATGAGAATTAAACCGGAATTTCATAAGCCTTCTCCAATCTTTTTGAGCAATCAGCTCTCGTACTGCATGTCCGTTGTGGATTTTCCAGAATAGCCCACCCAGTAGGCTGCCACAATGCATAAAAACGTCACCAGAAAGCACAGAGGAATCACGCACAAACGCCCCAGACTCACATCCGCCAGGGTACCGGATCCGGTCAGCAAATTCAAAAGCTGAAAGTAATGGGCATTGAGCAGCCGGTACGCCGGCAAGAAATCCCCCCAGCTGCCGATCCGGCACAGAAGAAGCAGAACCCACAGCAAAAGCAAAGGTGAAATGGATGCAAGAGCCATCCAGAAGGGACGGCTTTGTCGATAGGGCTGCTGAAAGCGGCGTTCCTCCACCCGATCCCGCTTTGCGATTTTTACAGCATAATCTGCCATCAGTCCCAAATGGATTCCAGTGGTGCAAAGGAGACTGAACCACTTGGCGGCAGGCACGGAAACTGCAAGCATGGCACAGCTGAATGCCACAAATAGGCAGAGAATTTCAGACAAAAGCATACTGCCGATGCCCAGCAGCATGGCTTTGGATAAACTGGTTTTCTGATTGGTCATAAAACCGACTCCGATCTTTGAAACGCCATGTTTAAACGGCGCAAAACATGATACACTATTAGTATAACAAATGCACAGCAAAAAAGCAAGGGCAACACCGGAAGGAATGTGGAATTTTATGAAAAAGCAAATGCTTTCCCTGCTCAATGCCTTTTATTACAATGCGGCACTGGGCGCCGATGCGATTCGTGGGATCCTCTCCAAGGCGAAAAATGAACATTTTAAGCTGACACTTTACAGACAGCTGCAATATTACCAGCAGCAGAAAGATCAACTGACCCAGCAGATCCAGGGACTGTATGATGTGCCAACTGAGCCGGGCTGCATGCTGAAACTGTGGATGGATCTGATGATCCGGTGGAAGACAGCATGCCATGTGACAGACGAAAAGCTGGCAAAGATGATGATGCAGGGCAGCCAGATGGGCATCATCCAGCTGGTACAGCATCTGAACCACAGTGAAAAGGTGCCTGCACAGTTACAGATCCAGGGACAGAAGATCCTGGAGCATGAACAGGCATTTGTCAATGAGCTGAAGCCATTTTTATAAAAAGGAGTGCATAACCATGGATGAAAAGCAGGAACAAGAGGTTGCAATGAAGATCTATACCCCCAGACCCATCAAAACGCCCCCAACGCAAAGCACTGCCGTCCCCGACACGGAACAGATCCGCATCTGGAACGGCAGCAGACAGCAGATCAAGCAGTAGCTTTGCCGCCGCTGCGCAGTCTGCCGATCAGTGTAAAGAGCAGGAATACCACCAGGTTCGCCACTACAACGCTTGCGCCCGGTGCGGTATCAAAGGTCAGGGACAGGAAAAAGCCGAACAGGAAGCAGACCACCGATACCAAAGCGGCACAGATCACCACGCTCCGGAAGCTGCGGCAGACTCGCATAGCGGTAACAGAAGGAAAAATAATCAGACTGGAGATCAGCAGCGCCCCCATCATCATCATGCCAAGCACCACAGTAACAGCGGTCAGCACCGCCAGCAGCAGATTGTAAAACCGTACATTGGTGCCGGTGGCTTTTGCAAAATCCTCGTCAAAGGTAATGGCGTAGATCTTGTGATACAGCAGCATGTATGCGGCAATCACCAGCAGAGACAGCACCACGCTCAGCAGCACATCCTCCCGGCTCATGGCAAGAATACTGCCGAACATATAGTGGCTTACGTCATTGGTCAGCCCGGCTTTGGAGGATACCAGCACGCCGATGGCAAGGGCGGAGGTGGAGAAAATCGCAATGGCGGAATCCCCTTTCAGCTGGGAGTGCTCCGAAAGCCGCAGAAGAAATACCGCTGCCAGGATCACCACAGGAATCGCAACCTTCAGAGGTGCCAGATTCATGACTGCTGCTACGGACAGGGCGCCAAAGCCCACATGGGACAGCCCGTCCCCGATCATGGAATACCGCTTGAGTACCAGACTCACCCCCAGCAGGCTGGAGCAAAGGGTCACTGCAATGCCGCCGATCAGTGCTGGCAGCAGGATCACCGTGAGAAATTCCGGTGTCAGCATACTGTAAAAATCGTTCATGGTTATGCTCCTAACTCGTCATTCAGCGCATGTTCCAGTGTATCAAGATTCTGCCGCATCAAAGATACATAGGTTGCACCGGACTCCAATTCTTCCTTGCTTACATTGTTGCAGGAATGAAACAGCGCAGTCTTTGCACCGGTAGCTTCTGCAAGCCGATCAGCAATCTTATGGTTAGAGGACTCTGTGTAGAACACCAGAGGGATCCTGTCCTCCTTGACCTGTCGGATCAGAAAGGACATGGTAGCAGGGCTGGCTTCCGTTTCGCTGCTGCATCCGGAAAATGCCGCATAGTACTCCAGTTCGTAGGCGTGGGCAAAATACCGGAACGGAAACCGGTCACCAAACACGATTTCCCGCCGCTTTCCCTCTGAAACCGTTCTGGAAAAGTCGGCATCCAGTTCCGTCAGCTCCTTGCTGTATGCCTCCAGCTTCTGCCGGTATGCATCTGCATGGGCCGGATCCGCAGCTTCCAGGGAATCCGCAATTGCCTTCGACATGGCAAGGGCATTCTGGGGTGCTGTCCAGATATGCTCGTCATATTCCGTTTCTTCCTCATGGGCATGTTCATGTTCGTGCCCTTGGTCAGCCCCCTCGATCTCTTCCTCCTCCAATGGTGCAACACAATCAAAGAGCCGCAGGGTCCGGATATTCTTCCCTTCCAGACTCTGGAGGATCTCCTCCACCCAGACCTCGGACTCTCCGCCGATATACACAAACAGGTCGCACTGCTGGATCCGCAGCACATCCGCCGGGGTTGGCTCATAGGAATGGCTTTCTGCGCCGGGAGTCAGCAGCATGGTGACTTGAGCATAGTCCCCGGCAATCTGTCGGGTAAAATCATAGCTGGGGAAAACAGTGGTCACTACATGCAGAGTGCCATCGGACTGCTCTCCCGGCCAGGTGCATCCGCTCAGCATGCTTATACCAAGACAAAGGGTCATGAGCCATAGCATCCATTTTTTCACTTCTTATCCTCCTCTGTCTGACTGCACTCCTGACACACCCCATAAAATACGGTTTTGGAATGATCCACATGAAAGCCGTGATGCTCCAGGATGTGTCGATCGATCTGCTGCAGGTAGCTACAATCCGTGTGGATCAGCTTTCCGCATCGCACACATTTTAAGTGAAAATGCAGCGGACAGGTCGCATGCTCCTCTACATACTGATAGCAGGCACTGCTTTTTTCATCCATAATGTACTTCCGGATCTCCCCCTGCTCCACCAGCTTGTCCAGATAGCGATAAATGGTGGCAATCCCCACAGGTGTTCCCTCAGCCGCAAGAAAACTGGCAATATCCGTAGCGGTGATGTGCCGCTGTCGGTTGTCCAGAATATATTGATAGATCATAGCCTTTTGCCGGGTATGATAGCCTGCATTCCGTTCCAAAAGGATCCCTCCAAAATCAAATTAAGAATCATTTTCAATTTTACTCTCTTTCTGTGGCTTTGTCAAGAGGAAATCCCTCGAATCATGACATCTTTACAAATCTTTCTGAATATTATATAATGAAACAAACGAAACAGAAGAGAGGCGTCGATATGGATCAAATCCTGTTGGTGGAGGACGATACAGCAATGGCGGAAAGCCTGATTTTCGCCCTGGAGGCGGAGCAGTTCGCAGTGCGGCATGCCCGTACCCTGGATCAAGCGGAGGAAAGCTGCCAGGGAGTGGATCTGATTTTGCTGGATGTATCCTTGCCGGACGGCTGCGGCTATGATTTTTGCAAAAGGATCCGCCAAAAAGAGAACTGCCCGGTGGTGTTCCTTACCGCCCGTGATGACGAGGCAGATATTGTACATGGGCTGGAGCTTGGGGCGGATGATTACATTACAAAGCCCTTCCGGCTCCGGGAGCTGATTGCCCGGATTCGGGTGCAGATCCGTCGTTCCAAGGGCAATACGCCGCTGCCGGATACCCTCACCGCCACGGAACGCAAGCTGGTACAGTACCTGCAAATCAACAGCGGCAGAGTGGTGACCCGGGAACAGATTCTAAATTGTCTTTGGGATCAGCACGGGGAATATGTGGATGACAATACCCTTTCCGTACATATCCGGCGGCTGCGGGAAAAGCTGGACGCAGACGGAGTACAGCATATACGAACAGTGAGAGGAATCGGATATCAATGGATCGAATCTTGAATATGTTTTCCAACCGGTCAGTTCGCCGCTTCACAGCGGCCAGTCTGCTTTGCATGCTGCTGTGTGCATTGGGTGGATGGGCGCTTGCCGAAAAGCAGGCTAGGCAAAGTGCCCGTCTGTTACAGGCGCAGCAATTACAGATTGCCGGAAAGCTGGAAAGCAGCATGCCGGAAGCCAGGGAACAGATCCGTTCTGCCATGTTAGAAGAGCGTACAGCGGAAGACCTGGCACGAGGGGAAGCTCTGCTGGGCGCATACGGGTTGCGAATCACGGATACGTCTCCTAAGACCAATCAGACATATCAGATTATCCGGAAACAGCTTCTTACAGATCTGCTGCTTTACGGCATGACTGCGCCCCTGCTGCTTTTTATGCTTGCCATGTTTGCACAAAGCAGGATTCTGCTTGGGGTGCAGACATTGACTGCTGCCTGCCGGGGCATATCCGCCGGGAAAGCACCTTTGATGAGCAAGCGCATCCCGGACGGGGATCTCCTGGTGTGTGGACTGGAGCTGCAGCGGCTCTATGATGCCTGCATGCACTTCAAACAGATAATGCAGCGGGAAAAGGAACAGCTGCGGCAGCGCATGCAGGACATCTCCCATCAGATGAAAACACCCCTATCCGTCATCAAGCTGAATCTGGAACTACTGCTGGAGCATCCGGACATGCCTCTGAACAAGAAAACCGGCTTTTTGCAAACCAATCTCAAGGAACTCAGTCATATGGAATGGCTCATCAGCAATCAGCTGAAGCTGGCACGATTGGAAGCCGGCGTGGTGGAATATAACCTGCGCCTGTTGCCTGTGGGAGACACCTGCCGCTCGGTGTGGATGCGGTTCCGGCAAACAGCCGTCCAACAGGATACGGAGCTTTTTTGCAATGTGCCAAAGGAAATACTGCTGTGGCACGATCCTGCCTGGCTGTCCGAAGCCTTGACCAATCTGGTAAAGAATGCGCTGGAGCATACCAAGGGCGGACGAGTGGAGATCACCGGAGAAGAAACACCGATGACCGTGCAGCTGACCATCCGGGATAACGGCTCCGGTATCAGTCCGGCAGAGCGGGCGGCGCTGTTTGAGCGATTCAACCGGCACAGCAGCGCCCTCAGCGAAGCCAGCACAGGCATCGGGCTTTCCATTGCCAAGCGGATCACGGAGGATCAGGGTGGTGAGCTGATCCTAGAGCCAAATTCCGACCGGGGATGCTGCTTTCACCTCTGCTTTTTAAAAAAACAGAAGCCATAGACACAAAGCCGGGGTATTCGACAGTACAAGACAGAAATATGCAAAAAGAACCCCTTCCCTTTTCCAAAATTCTATGCTATGATAAAAGCACAGGATAGTACGGGACACATCGTACAGCTGTGAACAAAAGAAAGAGGCAGACCGCTGCGGATCAGCAGAAAGGAACAGAACGATGCAAAAGAACAAAATCAGAAATCATCAGCATGGGCATTCCCTCCTGCTGATCTGTCCAAGCGTCAGCCGTCCATTCGCCAGGTGTGGAGTGCGGTGACGCACTGGAGGTGATCCCATTCCGGGCATTGCCTTCGCCTTCATATAGATCAAAAGGCAGTATGCGTACAAGCATACTGCCTTTTTCCTGTGATTCTGTCTGAAGGTCAAGCCCTCAGACATGCTTTGTGCGGGATCGCCTTAACTATACCTGGTAACCTTATCGAGCCAGATATTCTCCGTTGTACCCTTCCGTGTAACATCCACATCCAGAACCAACCGATACATACCCTTCATGGCAAGCGGCTGATCTTCTTCAAACACCAGGGACTGCCCACTGGCACTGACATTCCAGGTTTTCTGCGTGCAGTAAATACCTGCGATTCTCAGCTGCAGCTTGACTGCGCCTGTGATTTTTGTTGTACCAGAGTATCCAATAACCTGAACATCACAGTGTGCATTATAGTTCGAACATCTCAATGACATGGTAACCATAGACGTATTGTCCCACTGGGGCGCAACCATGTGATTGCCGCCTGTAGCCGCAAATGCCTGTAAGGGCATGATAAAGATACAAAGCACCAGTGTCAGCAGAATAACCAGCTTTTTTTGCTTGTTCATCGTTTTCCCTCCTTTCTGCTAAAATAGACCTCAGGCAACCTGCCTATTATAAATACGTTTCAAAAGGAGAAAAAACTGCAAAATATGCACTTAGTGATAAAAACTTTCTGCAATTTTCACCAATTCCTGCTCATCCAGGTTTCCGAGGATAACAAATACATATAGGTCATCCTCCCACTGTAATGCGTTGTCATGTTCTGAATCCACTTGCATCCAGAAACACCCCTGAAATGAGTCGATGAATTCTGGATGTGCTTGTCGATGTTCGATATCCAACATAATTTCCTCGTGCAATCCATAGTTCACATAAAGCTGATTTTCCCCATCTGCATATTCCAGGTGAACAAATTCTTCACCCTCCACAGAATTGTAAAGCGTATATCCTTCCGGCAGATAACCTGGGCGGAGCCCGGAATCAAAGCCCGTAGATTCTGTGGATGCATGCTCCGTAAAGGAAAAAGTCACATGGGTACGGAACCATTGGATGCATGGCTCTATGATTTCTGCCTGTACCTCCGGCAGAGTGCAGGCACCAGCCGCCAGCGCAATCAGCAATACGATAAGCCCGGACAGCCATCTGCGCCGACTGGTGCATTCCGACTGTAGAACGGATGTTCCTATGTGATGCTTCCGGAGCATCCGCTTCATGTTCTTCTGAAACCGTCTGGAAAAAACATGTGTGTCCCCCAGCTGCGAAAACAGAACTTCATCCTGCTGTGCGGCATATTCAGCAAATGCATCATACAGCATGGATTCCAAGGATTCATTTGTCAAATTGGTTCGCCTCCTGTTCCAGCAATTTGCGAAGCATAACCCGTCCCCGCACCAGTCGGGAGTTGGCTGCCTTTGCTGAGATATTCAGAAAAGCGGCAATTTCCCGTTCGGTAAAGCCATGCCAATATTTTAGTTCCAATGCGGACGCATACTTTTCTTTCAACTGCCCAATGGCATGCACCAGCATTTCCCGGTTCATATGGTCTTCGTCACAGGCAGTCAGATCCAGTGCCGTCTGTACAGCCTCGTCCTCGAAATCCATGGGAATACTGCGTCGCTTCCGCATAAGATCCACTGCGGTATTCCGCACTATAATTACGATCAGACTACGCATTTTACTGCAAGGTGTATCCAAAAATTTATCAATGTGCAGAATGATCTTTTCAAAGGAGATCTGCACTGCATCCTCCGCCTCCTGCACATCCTGCAGCACAGCGTATGCGATCTGGTACATAGGCTGGCTGTATGTGTTGTAAATCTGCGCAAACGTTTCTTTCTCATCTTCTGAATCCAGCATTGCCATATAAATAAACAGCATTTGATTCGCCTCCTATTCCCTATTATAACATAATATTACATCAATTGCAACATTTATTTTTGTAGAAAATAGAAAAAATCCGCATGCACCTGCATACGGATTATCTGTTATCTCTATCGGCAGCGGATCCTTACTTTTTGTTCAGATTCAACTGCGCCTTTTTGCGCTTGACCTCCTGCAATCCATCTGCGTAGTAGGATTCCAGCTCGGTCATGCGGCTGTCCACATAGCCATTAACCGCCTTTTTGATCTCATTGGACTTGCTCTTTGCCTTCAGCAGCATATCCTCTGCGCTTTTTCTGGCTTCCTTTACAATAGCCTCCTGGGATACGAGTGCCTTTGCACGCTCCTCAGCCCGGCGCACAACGCCCTCTGCCTTTGCTTCTGCTTCCTTCATGATACGCTTACAGTCATAGTCAATGAGCTTTGCACGCTTGATTTCCTGGGGAATGTTCAGCCGCACATCGCTGATCAGCTCCCGCATACGCTCACCATCGATCATAGCCTTATGAGCTGCAAAGGGCACAGCATGAGCCTTGTCCAGCAGTTCGTCCATTTCATCCAAAATTTCATCAATATTCATGTTTAACTCCTTTTTCCTGCATCAGCCGATCCTGAATGTCACCGAGGATCTCCATCGGCACAAAGTGGCTGATGTCTCCGCCAAAATAGGCAATCTGCTTGACCACACTGGAGCTGAGGTACATATTCTCAGCGGTGGTTGTCAGAAATACCGTTTCCGCACCGGCGTACAGCTTTTTGTTTGCCAGCGCCATCTGAAATTCATATTCAAAGTCACTGACTGCCCGCAGTCCCTTGACAATGGCAATGGCGCCAACATCCCGCACATAATCCGCCAGCAGACCGTCCAGAATATCAATCACAACATTGTCCAGATCTTTTGTGACCTCCTGGATCATCATCACACGCTCCGTGGAGGAAAAACTCGGTGTTTTTGCGGCATTGACGGAGATCAGAACGATCACCTTGTCAAATAACTTTGAAGCACGCTGAATAATATCCAGATGTCCGAGCGTGACAGGATCAAAGCTGCCGGGACAAACAGCGATTCTGCGCATGCTTGCCATCCCCTTTTTAAGAATTGTTGACAGAATACATTACAACTTTTATTTTACCATACTTATATGTTTTTTTCAAGTCCAAATGGCCAATTTTTTCGGGAAGATTCAATTCCGTCTCCATTTCGCAAATCACAATCCCGCCCGGATTCATATATTCTGACAAAACCGGCAGGGTTTCCTCCAGAATTCCCTTTCCGTATGGGGGATCCAGAAAGGCAATATCAAAGCGCTGATCGGTGGTACGCAGAAAGTCCATCTGGGATTTCAGCACCACTGCGGATACATCTGTAAAGCCGGTAGTCTCCAGATTTTCACGCACCACAGCAATGGATCTGGAGGATTGATCCACAAATACCCCATGGGCTGCTCCACGGCTCAGTGCCTCAATCCCTAACTGACCGCTGCCTGCAAACAGATCCAGCACCTGCGCTCCGGGCAGCTGAAATTGAATCGCTGAAAACATGGCCTCTTTGACCTTATCGGTGGTAGGTCGTACATCCATTCCCTCCAGGGTGCGCAGACGTCTGCCCCGGGCAGAACCGGTGATTACTCGCATATGGTTACTCCTTTACATTTCCTGAATGAATTGATAGAGGGCATCCGCTGTCTCGCCGGTAACGCCGGCGGTTTTCGCCAGCGCATCCCGGGACGCTGCTTTCAGCGCCTCCTTGGTTTTATACGTTAAAATCAGCTTCTGTGCCTTCTTTTCTCCGATACCCCGGACCTGGGTCAGGCTCAGTCCAAAGGTATGCTTATGCCGGCTGTGCATATAGGCAACAGAAAACCGGTGCACCTCATCCTGGATCCGGGTCAGCAGCTGAAAGGCAGCCTGCCGGCTGTTCATGGAGATCTCGCCGCCACCGTAGGCAATGGCACGGGTTCGGTGCTTATTGTCCTTCACCATGCCATACACGGGTACATGAATCCCCAATTCCCGCAGCACTGGTGTCACGGCGTTCACCTGCCCCTTGCCTCCGTCCAGCAGGATCAGATCCGGCAGCCGGGCAAAGCCTTCATCCGTTGCAGCCTTGTATTCCCGAAACCGACGCTCCAGCACCTCGTGCATGCAGGCATAATCGTTCTGGATCTGGTTTTCCCGGACGGAAAATCGCTTGTATGCTTTTTTCAAGGGCCTGCCGTTTTCAAATACCACCATACCGGCTACCATAGCAGTGGAGGACAGGTTGGAGATATCATAGGCTTCGATATACAGGGGAGGCTTTTCCATGCCCAACAGCCGGGCAAGCTCCTCCAGTGCCAGCAGTTCCTTTGCCGTTCGGTCACTGCCCAAAGAAATTGCCTCTGCCGCATTGTTCTTTGCCATTTTCAGCCGCTTATAAGCATCCCCACGCTGTCGGGTCTCCAGGTGTACCGGATGCCCCGCCTGCTCGGTCAACAGCTGCGCCAGCAGTTCCTGATCTGTGATTTCCTGTTCCAATAGTACATGCCGGGGAATATCTGTACGTTCCCGATAAAACTGTGGCACAAATTCCTCCAGCAGCTGCACGGTATTTTCCGCATCATGAAAGGTGAAGGATGCCTTGTCCGCCAGTCTGCCGTTCCGGTACATGAGCACAGACACCGCTGATTCCTGTCCTCCGGATACAGCAGCGATCAGGTCACAGTCCGCCAGATCCGGATCAATGATCTTCTGGGAATCCCCAGCCTTCCGGATGGCTTTGATCCGGTCACGAAGCTGTGCCGCCCGCTCAAACTGAAGCTGCTCCGCTGCCTCCTCCATCTGGGCGGTGAGCCGCTCTACGGATTGCTCACTGCCGGAGCGGATATATGCCACCGCTTCGTCAATCAGCGCACGATAGGTCTGAGCATCCACCTTTCCCCGACACAGACCCATGCACTGGTTGATGTGATAATTCAGACAGGGACGCTGCTTCCGGAAATCCTGGGGAAACCGCCGGTGACAGGTGGGAAGCTTGAACACCCGGTTCACCTCATCCACCGTTTCCCGGGTCACAAAGGAACTGGTATAGGGGCCCAGATAAACCCCGTCTTTCCGGGTGTTCTGCTTTTCAGCCGTGATCTTTGGATAGGGCGGATCGGAGATCTTGATATAAAAGTACCCCTTGTCATCCTTCAGCAGAATGTTGTACTTTGGCTTATGCTGCTTGATGAGACTGCATTCCAGCACCAGAGCCTCATATTCGGAGTCGGTGACGATGTAGTCATAATCATAGACCTGGGACACCATTTTTGCCACCTTGGGGGTATGATTGGGTGTCCGGCAGAAATAGCTGGTGACCCGCTTTTTCAGATTCTTTGCCTTGCCGATATAAATGATCTGCCCGGACTGCTGCTTCATGATGTATACGCCGGGTGAACCGGTCAGTGCAGCCGTTTTTTCACGCAGATAGGGAATTCGTTCGTTCATCATTCATCCTTAAAAAACGTACTCTTGTATTCCTGTACCTTGGCACGGTCTCCGTAGCAGTCGATCTCGATCTCCTCCCGGTTGTAGTAATACCGAAGCGATGCAAAGAAGAAAATATATGCAAATGCGTTCATCAGAATACTGCCGTATACCCGCAGGTTCAGCACCGCCGAGAACATGCCTGCCAGAATCATGCTGACCGCAATGCCCACCAGCATTTCCAGTCTGGTGCGCTTGGGATCCAGGGACAACAAGGAGAATCCCACCAGGGCCGAAAAGATGGCATGAAGAATAATCAGCAGATTAGATCTTCCGTTGTAAACATCCAGATGGATAAAGTCAAAGTCCAGCAACATCAGGAACACTTCCACACACACATATACGGACAGCAGGGTTTTCATCAGTCCCCGCTGCCGCACGATGCAGCAGATCCCGGCAATGGCAAGCGCCATCAGTCCGAATCCGGCAAACTCCACGATATATGCTGCAATGTCAAAGCCAAGCCGGAAGGTACCGGAGGGAGAGAAGGTGTAGTAATAGATCAGGCAGATGATAATGAATGCCACAAAGCATATATTTCCAAACAATCCCAGCTTGAAGCAAGTCTCCAGCCGAAATGGTCTTTTCCGTTCCATAATGTACGTCCTCCAGCAGTTCTGTTTCTTCAGACAGCACCGCACAGAAGCTGTACAGTACTGCTTTCAGTTTAACATGCATGAAGGTTTTTGTCAAGGCGGTATTGCCCTTGCTTTCTGTCGCAGGCTGTGCTATAATAAGCATGTACAAAACGTACAGAAAGGATGGTTTTACAATTGAACAAACAGGTACTGGAAAACCCTGCAAAAAACCAGACAAGCCCCTTCAACTACTTGGTGATCGTAGCTGCATTGATGGTCACGTGTTACATCACGTCCAATGTCATGGCAGTCAAGCTGATCCAGGTTCGGGGCATCACTTGGTTTGACGCAGGAACGATCACATTTCCGCTTGCGTATATGCTGGGGGATGTTCTGACAGAAATATGGGGCTATAAGACTGCCCGCAAGGTCATTTTGCTTACATTTGCGTGTAATCTGCTCTTTGTTATGTGTACATTCATCGGCGTGTATCTGCCTGCTCCGGACTACAATGCGGAGATGAATCAATCCTATGCAAACGTATTTACCTTTGCGCCCCGGATCCTGGGTGCGTCCCTGGTGGCGTTCCTGCTGGGGGAGCTGTCCAACTCCAAGGTGATGGTCTGGGTCAAGGAACGCACCGGACAGAGGCTGCTGTTCCTGCGGACGATCTCCAGCTCAGCTGTAGGATATGTATTCGACACCGGTTTATTCGTCATTCTGGCATTCGCCGGCACCTGTCCGGCGAAGGATCTGGTCAGCATGATTCTGGTGCAGTATTTTGCAAAGCTTGGTATTGAAGCCATTTTCGCAACGCCTCTTGCCTATGGAGCTGTGGCATTTCTCCGCAAGCATGCGGCTGAACCACTTCCGGATGCATCCAAAGAATGAGTACATAAGAATAACCCGTTCTGCACAAAGCATGCAGAACGGGTTGCTTTTATTTTTGGATGCACACCTGTACACACATGGTGCCGGACAGCTTTTCGCTGAGAGGATCCGGCTGACAGGTTCCGGCAGACAGGGTAAATGCCGTACCGGTCACTGCCCGGACGCCCTGCTCGTCCACGGATTCAAATGCGCTATCCGGCACCGGGATTTCCAGCCGCCGGGTTTCGCCAGGCTCCAGCCCGATCCGTGCAAAGCCGCAGAGGCTGTGATTGGGCACTGCCCAGGGTGAATTGTCCTTGATATATAGCTGCACCACATCCTCGGTAAAGCGGATGCCCTGATTGGTCACGGTCATTCGGGCGCATCCGTTTTCGTAAGACAGCTCCGTGCAGACGATCTTTCCATAGGTCAGACCGTAGCCAAAGGGATACAGCACATTGTTCCGGGCATAGCGGTAGGTGCGATTCTGCATGCTGTAATCCGTAAAATCCGGCAGCTGTTCTGCGGTTTCATAGAAGGTCACAGGCAGCTTGCCGGAGGGGGATACCTTGCCGAACAGAATATGCGCCAGAGCCTGTCCCCCGCACTGCCCCGGATACCATGCCTGCAATACCGCATTGCAGGAAATCTCAGGATTCAGCGCACTGCCGGCTGCCAGTACCAGGATCACGGGCTTGCCCACAGCATGCAGCTTTTCCAGCAGCTTGCACTGGGGCGGAGGCAGGCGCAGATCCGCTTTATCCCCGGAAGAAAACTCGTTGCCGGTGTCCCCTTCTTCCCCTTCCAGGGTAGCATCCAGACCCAGGCACAGGATCACCACATCTGATGCCTCTGCGGCAGCCAATGCTTCTGCGTACCGATCATCCGCCATCGCCAGGTTGGAGGTACGATCCTTATACAAATGGCAGCCCTGTGCATAGTGCACTCTGCCGGGGAATGCGTCCTGTATGCCCTCCAGGAAGGTGACATACCGGTCTGCGGTGCCGCAGTAGTTTCCCTCCAGAGCGGCACGGCTGTCTGCATTGGGGCCGATCACCGCAATGGCATGCAGCTTAGAAAGATCCAGAGGCAGGATGCCGTCGTTTTTCAGCAATACCATGGATTTTTCCGCACAGGACAGGGAAACTGCTTTGTGTGCCGGAGAGGCAATGGTATCATAGGTGCATGCAGCGAAATGAGGCTCCGGATCAAACAGTCCCAGCCGGATCCGGGTACGCAGCACACGGATGCAGGCACGGCGAATATCCGCTGCATCGATCAGCCCTTCCTCCAGGGCAGCCAGCACATACAAATAGGTATTGCCACAGTTCAGATCACATCCGGTACGCAATGCCAGCGCCGCAGATTCCGTCACATTTTTCGTGACTCCGTGATGTTTGTGAAAGTCCTGGATCGCCCAGCAGTCGGATACAAAATAGCCGGCAAAGCCCCACTGGTGCAGCTTGTCCATCAGCATGGGGCTTGCGCAGGAGGGTTCTCCGTTCACCCGGTTATATGCACCCATGACCCCTTCCACCTTTGCCTCAGCTACAAGCGCATGAAACGCCGGCAGATAGCTTTCCTCCAGATCCTTCGGGGATACCTGCGCATCAAAGGAATGCCGGAGCGCTTCCGGGCCGCTGTGGACAGCAAAATGCTTGGCGCATGCCGCCGCCTTCAGCACCTTTCCTTCTCCCTGCATGCCCTTGACAAAGGCAACACCCAGCCGTGCTGTCAGAAAAGGATCCTCCCCGTAGGTCTCATGTCCTCTCCCCCATCGGGGATCACGGAACAGGTTGATGTTGGGCGCCCAAAGGGTCAATCCTTTATAGATATCAAAATCGCCGTGTTCCCGGGCTGCCATATGCTTGGCACGTGCCTCTGTTGCAGTGATCTCCCCGATCTGATGCAGCAGAGCCGTATCAAAGGTTGCCGCCATGCCGATGGCCTGCGGGAACATGGTAGCGGTGCCTGCCCTGGCTACTCCGTGCAGTCCTTCGTTCCACCAATTATATGCCGGGATCCCCAGCCGAGGAATGGGCAGAGCGTCATACCGCAGCTGAGAAGCCTGTTCCTCGACCGTGAGTCGATCTGCCAGATCCTCCGCCCGTTCATCCGGCGTGAGAGAAGGGTTCAGATAACGTTCCATCATAAAAACCTCCATCTATATTACATCCGTTTTCATCCGGATGCATGCTCTTTTGCATGACCTTGCATGCTGTGTCGGTACAGGAGCAATCCCACCAGCAGCAAAACCGGGAAACAAAGCGCAGCGAGGATACCTGCCTGAATCCGATCCTCCCAGAACCCGGCAATCTTTCCCACCAGAGTCGGCCCTCCGGCGCAGCCCAGATCCCCTGCCAGAGCAAGCAGGGCAAACAGCGCAGTGCCTCCGCCCCGGATGGTTTTGGATGCAATGCTGAAGGTACCCGGCCAGAGCACCCCCACAGAAAAGCCACAGATGCCGCAGCCGGCAAGCGCCAGGATCGGGTATGGGGACAGGGCGATCAGCAGATAGCTGACACCACACAGCACGCCGCTTGCTAACATGGCAGTATCCGGAGCCAGCTTCCCGGCAAAGCGACTGTACAGCATACGGGACGTACCCATACAAACAGCAAACAGCATGGGGCCTGCCAGATCTCCCAGGGTTTTGGATACCCCCAGACCCTGTTCCGCAAAGGCGGATGCCCACTGACTGACTGCCTGCTCACTGGCACCGGCACACACCATCAGCAGCATCATGATCCAGAATAGCCGACTGCAAAGCAACTGCTTGACGGACAGCCCGGTTTCGTCCTCCTGCAGCAGAGGTGCAATGGGCACCCGGGTAAAGAGCAGCCCATTCGCCAGGGGCAGGATCGCCCAGCATGCCGCAAGCCACTTCCAGTGCTCAATGCCGAAGCAGGCGAAAAATGCTGTGGACAGCAACACCACTGCCACATGCCCCCAACAATAAAAAGAGTGGAGCAAGCTCATGGCAGCTGCTTTGTTGGGACTGGGGCATGCCTCCACAATGGGACTGATGAGCACCTCGATCAGTCCGCCGCCGATGGCGTAGACCATGACTGCAAGCAGCAGACCTATGAAAGGATCCGGCATCACATCCGGCAGAATCAGCAGCAAAAGCAATCCGGCTGCTGCAAAGAAATGGGCTGCCACCGCCGACCAACGGTATCCGATCCGCTCCACAAATCCGGCACTGCAAAGATCAATCAGAAGCTGCAGCCCAAAGTTGAAGGTCACCAGAAACGTGATCCGGGACAGGGGGATTCCGTAATGATTCTGAAACATGACAAACAGCAGGGGGACAAAATTATTGACCACCGCCTGCACGATATAGCCCAGAAAACAGGCGTACATAGTATGCTGGTAATTTGGTTTCATACGACTCATCCTTGACAGTGTACTGATTTCGACTTATAATATTATATACCCAGGCAGAGCGAAATGCTTGCTGTAAATCATCACACATTAACACAATATCGCCAGATTGAGGTGAAAACCATGTCAAAGCCAAAGATTCTCACGGATCGGAACCTGCGAGAGGTAGTCTCCCACGGCACTACCCGGTTCCCCTTCGGATATTATATAGAAGATATTCAGCAATTTGAGAACGGACTGGTATCCAGCCATTGGCACAAGGAATTTGAGTTCGCCACCGTGCGGCAAGGACAGGCCCAGATCAGTATCGGCACTATGACGTTTCCAGTGCAGCAAGGAGATGGAATTTTCGTCAATACCGGTGTGATGCATGCCTTTCAGTCCCAGGAAACCACCATTCTGCCCAACATTCTTTTTGATGCCCGGATGATTGCCCCGGAGCAGACGGATATTTATGAGCATTTTGTGGCACCATTTCTCCAGTCGGGGATCTCGCATCTGGTACTGCATCGCAGCGTCCCGTGGCAGGCGCAGGTGCTGGATATGCTGGAGGAAATCTATTTCCTTTGTGACAGAGAGGAAAAACGGAATGAACTGGAGATACACATCCGGATCTGCCAGATCTGGATGCTGCTGGCGGAGCATCGGGCGGAAATGATCTCTGATCGCCAGACCGGGTTTACCATGCAGGCACAGGTGCGCCTCCAACAGATGGTGCAGTTTATTGACCGGGAATATGCCGGAAGCATCACTCTGCAGGAAATCGCAGATGCCGCATGCATCAGCAAAAGCGAAGCACTGCGCTGTTTCCGGGTAGGCATGCACTGCGCGCCCATACAATATGTGGTAGCAGTACGACTGGAACGGGCAAGGAGCCTTCTGCTGACCACCCTGGAGCCGGTTACGGAGATTGCCTTTCAGGTAGGCTTCGACAATTGCAGCTATTTTGACCGTGCCTTCAAGAAAAAATACGGTATGACGCCGGGGCAGATGCGTCGGCAGACAGGAGGAGCTTATGGAACAGCAAACAGTCTTTGAACGGATCTACGCCGTGGTGCGCCGGATCCCGGCAGGCAAGGTCGCAAGCTATAGGCAAGTGGCATGGCTGGCGGGAAATCCCCGGTGGGCACGTGTGGTAGGCTATGCCCTGCACCGAAACCCGAATCCGGACACGATTCCCTGCCACCGGGTCGTGACAAAGGATGGACGCGTGGCACCGGGCTTTGCCTTCGGCGGTGCTCAGATTCAAATCCAGTTCCTTGAACAGGAAGGCATCGGCTTTTCCGACGGCCATGTGATCATGTCCCAGTACCAATGGCAGTGTACCCCGGATCAACTGAAATAGTCCCATCTCATATTTTTATGCCAACCGCATGAATTTACAGGAAATCATGCGGTTTTTTATTGCCAGGGGGCTTGACATATAGAAAATGATATCGTATAATATCGATAGAATAGTATCGATACAGGAGGTGTTGAATGTGCGTGAGAATCAGGCTTCACGGGGGCTGTCCATCCAGGCGATACACCGGCTGCCCTATTATCTGCAATATCTGCGGCAGCTGGCACAGCAAGGCACGGAAACCATTTCCGCTCCGGCAGTGGCTGCCCATTTCCGGCTCAGTGAGATCCAGGTACGAAAGGATTTTGCAGCGGTCAGCACCAACGCCGGCAAACCCCGTTCCGGCTTTCCGGTGCATGGACTGATCCGGGACATGGAACAGTTCCTAGGCTATGGAAACGTGAATGAAGCGGTACTGGTGGGAGCAGGATCTCTGGGACAGGCGCTTATGTGCTATGGCGGCTTTACGGACTACGGATTGGAGATCATTGCTGCATTTGACTGTGATCCCGCCAAGATCGGCACTGAGATCCACGGCAAGCATATCCTTCCGGCAGACAAGATCACGGATCTTTGCAGGCGGATGAATGTGCCCATGGGCATTATCACTGTGCCCGCCTCACAGGCACAGCTGATTTGCAATGCACTGGTGGAGGGAGGTGTCCGGGGCATCTGGAACTTTGCCCCGGTTCATCTTTCCGCACCGGAGCATGTACTGGTACAGAATGAAAACATGGCAGCATCTCTGGCGCTGCTTTCCAAACATCTTTATAGAGATACAGGGGAGGAATAATGTATGAACACCTTATTTTTTAAATACGCCATTGAAGTGGAGCAGACCCGTTCCATCACCAAGGCGGCAGAAAACCTCTATATGGCGCAGCCGAACCTGAGCAAAGCCATCCGGGAACTGGAGGAGACCCTGGGCTTTCCCATTTTTGTCCGCAGCTCCAAGGGTGTGATTCCAACAGACCAGGGACGGGAATTTCTCAAATATGCCCACAGCATCATGCTGGAGCTGGACAAGATGAGCAAGATCAGTGAAATGAGTGATGGAGCTGTACAGAGCTTTCGGATCTCCATCCCTCGGGGCAGCTATATTGCACATGGGTTTACGGAGTTTGCCGCACAACTAGATCCCGGCAAGCGAGTCATGCTGAATGTGGTGGAGACCAATTCCATGCAAACCATTCAGCATGTGCTGGACGGGCAAAGCGACCTGGGAATTATTCGATATCAGGTTGCCTTCGAGCCATATTTCATGGACTATCTCCGGGAAAAACAGCTTGCCTTTGAGCCTATCTGGGAATTTGCCTATCTGCTGCTGCTGTCAAAGGAGCATCCTCTGGCGGATCGTTCCCAGATCAGCGCAGAGGATCTGGAGCATTACACTGAAATTGTACACGGGGATCTGCAAGTGCCCTATCTTACAGAAGCCCATCGCTCCGGGTATGGGGATGGCAGAAATATTCACAGCAAGATCTATCTGTATGAACGAGCAAACCAGTTTGAACTGCTGAACCGGATTCCCAGCACCTTTATGTGGGTATCTCCTGTACCGGATACCCTGCTGAACCGGTATGATCTGATCCAGCGCGCCTGCAGAGCGGAACGAAATTTACACAAGGATCTGCTGATCTATCCTCAGGGGTATCAGTTCCGGCCCATCGACCGGCAGTTCATTGACCAATTGTTTGCTGCGAAAAATGAGGTGGCATTTAAAACCTACGATTGATCCTGCGCATCGGCTATATGCTCCCCTGCATACCAGCTATGCATCTTCTCTGGGAATCCCAGCCTGTATGTCCTGACCGGCATGCAGACTTTGCTGCACAGTCTTACTCTATGCGGTTCTATGGCGTCATATGGGAGGCAGCATACCCAATTATATCCATTTATCCAGGAACACTTATATCAGTCATGCAATACTGATATTCCGGTTTTATATTTCCCTTTTGCTCTGGGATTTGCTATAATACAGACAGCAAAGAAATTTGCACAACTCATACAAATTATCGTGCTGTTTTTTTAAAATAAGCAGCACCTAAAACAGGAGGTTTTCATCATGGCTAGATTTACACTACCGAGAGATTTGTATCATGGCAAGGGCGCACTGGAAGCCCTCAAGACCTTTGAAGGCAAAAAGGCTATGATCTGTGTAGGCGGCGGCAGCATGAAACGTTTTGGTTTCCTGGACAAGGCGGTGGCTTATCTAAAGGAAGCCGGTATGGAAGTTCAGCTCTTTGAAGGCATCGAGCCGGATCCCTCCGTTGAAACCGTTATGAAGGGCGCAGCAGCCATGGAACAATTCCAGCCGGACTGGATCATCGCAATGGGCGGCGGTTCCCCCATCGATGCGGCAAAGGCTATGTGGATCAAATATGAGTACCCGGATATCACCTTTGAGGAAATGTGCAAGGTATTCGGCATCCCGAAGCTCCGGAAGAAGGCACACTTCTGTGCGATTTCTTCTACCTCCGGCACTGCAACAGAAGTAACTGCTTTCTCTATCATCACAGATTATGCAAAGGGCATCAAGTACCCCATCGCCGATTTCGAGATCACCCCGGATGTGGCAATCGTTGATCCGGATCTGGCAGAGACCATGCCTAAAAAACTGGTTGCCCACACAGGTATGGATGCAATGACCCACGCCATTGAGGCATATGTTTCCACTGCACACTGCGATTTTACAGACCCCCTTGCACTACATGCCATTAAGATGATCCAGCATGATCTGGTAGAATCCTACAATGGAAATATGGCAAAGCGGGACAGCATGCACAATGCACAGTGCCTGGCTGGTATGGCATTCTCCAACGCATTGCTGGGTATTGTACATTCCATGGCACACAAGACCGGTGCTGCTTTTGCCGACTACGGCGCACATATCATTCACGGTGCGGCAAATGCCATGTATCTGCCCAAGGTCATTGCGTATAACGCAAAGGTTCCCGCAGCAGCAGAGCGCTATGCACAGATTGCTGACTTCATGCAGTTGGGCGGTGAGACTCAGCAGGAGAAGATTCATCTTCTGATCGCTTATCTGCGTGGTATGAATGATGCATTGAACATCCCTCACTGTATCGCTCATTACGGTACAGACAGCTATCCCACTGAACAAGGCTTCGTGCCGGAGGATGTGTTCCTGGCTCGTCTGCCGGAAATCGCAAAGAATGCCATCGGTGATGCCTGCACCGGATCCAATCCTCGTCAGCCCAGCCAGGAAGAAATGGAACAGCTGCTGAAATGCTGCTACTACGATACAGAAGTGGATTTCTGATTCCTTTACAAGTTTCCTGCATAGAATATACAGCGCCTTTGATTCACGGATCAAAGGCGCTGTTTCTGTATTGCCTCCCCTTCGATTGGCTATCATACATTGTGGAATCTGTATGCATTTGCACCACCGGATTCAGAATTTTTTTACACCGAACCTCTTGACAAACTGTTGTGGATGTGTTATCATATGAACAGATAAACATATGAGAGGATGTGATGACATGGAGATGAAGGACGAACGCAGTGAGTTCCTGTGCGTACACCAGGATACTGTGAATAAGGTGTACCAGGATATGCCGGACGATGAGATCCTATACGACCTGGCAGAGCTGTTCAAGGTCTTCGGGGACACCACCCGGATCAAAATCCTGTACGCATTGTTCGAGTGCGAAATGTGCGTATGCGACATTGCGCAGCTTCTGGGTGTAACCCAGACCGCCGTTTCCCATCAGCTTCGTGTACTCAAAGCCAACAAGCTTGTAAAATTTCGCAAGGAAGGCAAAAACGCATTCTATTCCCTGTCCGATGAGCATGTGACTAAAATCATTGCCCAGGGCATGGAACACATTTGTGAGTAGGAGGATATCACGATGAAAAAGGTATTTCAGCTAGAAGATCTGGATTGCGCAAACTGCGCAGCAAAAATGCAGGACGCTATTCTGAAAATCGACGGTGTTACAGACGCAGAGGTAAATTTCCTGCTGCAAAAGATGACCATCACTGCGGATGATGCATCCTTCAATAAGATCATGAAGCAGGTGGTCAAGGCTTGTCACAAAATTGAACCTGACTGCGAAATCATCATGTAGGAGGGGTTTTTATGACCCGGAAGCAAAAGCGTATTCTATATCGCATCCTGATTACAACAGTGCTGTTTTTGGTGGCTGAGCTGCTGCCCGTAACCGGTTGGCTGCGTCTTGTAGTATTCCTTGTGCCATACTTCCTGATCGGTTGGGACGTGATCCTCAAAGCACTGCGGAACATTGCCCACGGTCAGGTTTTTGACGAAAACTTCTTGATGATGCTTGCCACCGTAGGCGCCATCGGTACCCAGCAGTATCCGGAAGCGGTGGTAGTTATGCTGTTCAACCGGATCGGTGAGCTGTTTGAAAGCTATGCGGTGGGCAAATCCCGGAAATCCATTGCGTCTCTGATGGACATCCGACCGGACTATGCAAATCTGGAGCAGAACGGTGAACTGAAAAAAGTGGATCCGGATCAGGTTGCCATCGGAGACACCATTGTGGTAAAGCCCGGCGAACGAGTTCCTCTGGATGGGATCGTACTGGAGGGCTGCTCCACACTGGATACGGCTGCGCTGACCGGTGAATCCGTTCCCCGAAGCGTAACGGTTGGTGATGATGTTATCAGCGGCTGCATCAACGAAAGTGGTTTGCTGCGGATTCATGTGACCCACGCATTTGGAGAATCCACCGTATCCAAGATCCTGCAGCTGGTGGAAAATGCAAGCAGCAAAAAAGCAGCCTCCGAGAATTTCATTACAAAGTTCTCCAAGTATTATACTCCCTGTGTGGTGATTGCAGCACTGCTGCTGGCTTTGATTCCGCCTCTTGTAACCGGCGGTGACTGGGTCAACTGGCTGCACCGGGCACTGATCTTCCTGGTGGTATCCTGCCCCTGCGCGCTGATTATTTCCGTTCCGCTGAGCTTTTTCGGCGGTATTGGCGGTGCATCCCGGCAGGGGATCCTGGTCAAGGGCGGCAATTACCTGGAAGCTCTCGCTGCGGCAGATATCGTAGTATTTGATAAAACGGGCACTCTGACCCGGGGCGTGTTCAACGTAACTGCCATTCATCCGGATCAGATTTCCCAAAGTCAGCTTCTGGAGTATGCGGCTTACGCAGAATGTTACTCTGACCACCCCATTGCAAAATCCATTCGGGAAGCATACGGCGTTGTGATCGATCGTTCCCGGATCGAAAACGTGGAGGAAATCTCCGGTCACGGAATTCACGCAGTCATTGACGGCAAGCAAGTATATGCCGGCAACGACAAGTTAATGGAGCAGCAGGGCATCGGCTGGCACCCCTGCCACCATGTGGGCACCACTGTGCATCTCGCCATTGACGGGATCTATGCGGGACATCTGGTGATCTCTGACGAGGTCAAGCCGGATGCGGCAGAAGCCATCAAGCAGTTACGGGAACTGGGCATCTCCAAAACCGTCATGCTTACCGGAGATGCTAAGGAAATCGGCACCCAGACTGCAAAGCGGCTTGGCATGGATGAGGTTTACACACAGCTGCTGCCATCGGATAAGGTGGATCGGATGGAGGAACTGCTCCGTCAGAAGCGTCCGAAGCGGAACCTGTTGTTTGTGGGGGACGGCATCAACGATGCGCCTGTTCTGACCCGGGCGGATCTTGGCATTGCCATGGGCGCCATGGGAACGGATGCAGCTATTGAAGCGGCGGATGTGGTGCTGATGGACGATCAGCCCTCCAAAATCCCGGTTGCCATTCGCATTGCCCGGCGCACCACGCAAATCGTCCGGCAGAATATCATCTTTGCGCTTGCGGTGAAGGCGCTGGTTCTGATTCTTGCAGCCGTTGGCTTATCCAACATGTGGGAGGCTGTATTTGCTGACGTGGGCGTATCCGTTCTTGCCATTCTGAACGCAATGCGTGCCCTCACCTACCGTGGAGAAGCATAAGGACAATACCACAAAAAGCCTGAGAAGCTCCAGCTTGGATTCTTCTCAGGCTTTTTTTGCCGCTTTGTTCAATTCATCCTTCAACAACTTTTTGGCACGTTTCATCCGGGACTTGACCGTATCATAGGGCAGCTTCAACATGTCCGCAACCTCATGCATAGAAAAACCGTAGTAATACTTCAGTATCAGAATATCCCGATGTTCTTCAGAAAGCCGCAGAATCAGCTTCACCGCTTCATCCGTTTCTCCGGTAGGTGCATTCTGCATAAGTTCTGTTTGGCTGTATGCCTCATCAAAGGTAACGGTTTCCGCTTCACTTTTTTGCCGCCGATATATATCGATCGCCCGATTCCGGGTGATGATCGCAATATATCCAAACAACTCCCGGTCTGTTTTTTTCCGGAGTGCTGAAAAGTTTTTTGCAATGATCATGAAAACTTCAGAAACAACATCCTCCGCTGAACAAATATCCTTCATCACGCTCAATGCAATCCGAAACAGCTGCTCCCGATGTTGGCGGTAGAGCTTGTCAAACCGTTCCCGGTCCTCCTCCGTCTCCAGCAACGCCATGTATACGCCTAACATTTAAGCCTCCAACTGTCTAACAATGGTTCACTGCCGTCTGGGCAATGCCTTATCGCAATGCTGTAGTACATCAACTACGGCTTCTGCATTGCGGAGCGCAGCTCTGCCTCTGCTGTTTCCAGCATCAACCTGCTGGGATTCTCGCCACCCATAATCCGTGCGATTTCCCGCACACGTCCGGCAAAGTCCAGCACCGTAACCGAGGTTTCCGTCCGGTTCTGCACTGTACGCTTTTCAATCAGCAAATGATGCTCCGCCATGACTGCGATCTGGGACAGATGGGTCACACAAAGCACCTGCCGCATGCTGCCGATCTGCCGCAGCTTGATACCGATCTTCTGTGCCGCCCTGCCGCTGACGCCGGTATCGATCTCATCAAAGATCATGGTGGGGATCTCGTCCCGATCTCCTACCACCGCCTTCAGTGCCAGCATCATTCGGGACAGCTCGCCTCCGGATGCGATCTTGGCAATGGGCTTCGGGGGTTCTCCCGCATTGGCGGAGATCAAAAACTCCGCAGTTTCCATGCCATGCATGGTCAGCTTACCCGGCGTAAACTGTACTGCCAGCTGTACCTGGGGCATGTCCAGAAACGCAAGCTCCTGCCCCACGCGCTGCACAAACTGCTTTGCCAGGGTCGCCCGGTAATTGGAAAGCGCCTTCGCCTTTTCCGTGACGACCTGGAGCAATGCGGACTTTTGCTCCGTCAGTCCCCGGATCTCCTCTGCAGCACTGGAATAGCTCTGCAACTCCTGCACTGCCGCCTCATATTTTTGCAGAAGCTCCTCTGCATCGCACTGATACCGACGCTTAAGCGCTGCAATGGCATCCCGCCGGGCACTGACCTGTGCAAAACGGGCACCATCCAGATCCAGCCCATCCAACAGATCCGAAAGCTCGGAGGCGATATCCTCTGTTTCAATGCGCACTGCGGTCATCCGTTCAGCCAAGGTACCCATTGCCGGATACAAGACAGCTCCATCCTGAAGCTGCTCCTCCGCTGTCTGAAGCTGCTCCAGACCCGCCTCCGGCTCATTGAGCAGTGCAAGGGCATTCTGCATGCTCTGGGCAATCTGCTTGCCGTGGAGCAGAACCTGATATTCCGCCTCCAGTTCCGCATCCTCCCCGGAAGCAAGCTCCAAAGCTCCGACATCCCGCACCAAAGTGCGCAGGTACTGCATCCGCTGCTCCTGGTTCTGCTCCGCTTTCCGCAGGGTACCCAGACGCCGTGCCAGGGATTGCAGCTCCCGGAAGCTGTCCTGATAATCTGCAAGCCTGCTGGTGTCACCGCCAAAAGCATCCAGAATGTGCAAATGCCGCTCCGGTTCTAAAAGAATCTGGTTGTCGTGCTGCCCGTGAATGGTAATCAGCGTACTGCCGATCTCCCGGAGTGCGGATACCGTAGCGGTTCGCTGATTGATCCGTGCTACGCTCCCCCCGTCCGCCAGAATTTCTCTGGTCAAGGTAATCCCATCCTCTTCATAGGAGATCCCCAGGTCATCCAGCACCTGACGGGTAGCATCCGACAGATCCGTAAACAGAGCAGTGATGACTGCCCGGTCGCAGCCGGTCCGGACAAGATCCTTGGTTACACGCTGGCCAAGTACCGCATTGATCCCGTGAATGAGAATGGATTTCCCGGCGCCGGTTTCACCGGTAAACACATTCAGCTTGGTATCAAAAGGAATGGCGGCACGGGCGATCACTGCCAGATTCTCAATATACAGCTCCTTGAGCATCCCATTACCCCCAAATCATAGCTTTTAATGCTTCCGTCAGATCAGCCGCATTCTGCTCTGTACGGGTGAGAACAAAAATCGTATCATCTCCGGCAAGGGTTCCCACAATGTCTGCATGCTGCATCATGTCCAGCGCGGCACATGCCGCCTGAGCCATGCCGGTGTGGCATTTGATCACCACTGTGTTCATGGCATAATCCACGCCGATCACTGTATCCGTCAGTAGGCTTCGTCTTGCGGTACTGCTGTCCGGCGTCACATAGCGGTATCCTCCATTGGGAGCGCTTGTCTTCATCAGTTTCAGTTCCCGGATGTCCCTGGATATGGTTGCCTGGGTCACCGGAAAGCCACAGTTGATGAGCATTTTCTGCAAAGCCTCCTGGGTATCCACATCCGCCGCAGCAATCAGCTCCAGAATTTTTTTCTGTCGTCTGTTTTTCATGACTTCCCTCGCATTATTCCTTCAAAGCGTGCATCATCTTGCCGTTCAGTGAATCAAAAAAGTGACTGTCCGTCATTTCAACCAGAGAAACTGTGTGGCTGGAACGAGTGAGCACCACCCGATCCTCCGGCTGCATTTCCACCGACTCATTGCCATCTGCACTCAGGCTCAGTGTAGCGGTCTTGTAATGCTCCGGTACAAGAGTGATCCGTCGATCCGCCGAAAACAATACCGGCCGGGCAAAAAGCGAGTGAGGACAGATCAGCGTCATTTCAATGCAGGACAGATCCGGCTCAATGATGGGCCCCCCTGCGGACAGGGAATATGCAGTGGAACCGGTGGGTGTACTGAATACAACTCCGTCCGCCCGGTACCTGCCGATGAGGGAATCGTCCGCATACACGGAAAAGTCCGACATTCTGCCTCCGTACCGGGAAGCATATACGTCATTGAGCGCAGTATATACGCCGATCTCCTTCCCTTCCCGCCAAAGGGCTGCCCGAAGCATCATCCGCTGACTGACCCGGTACTCCCCGGTCAGCAGCCGGGGCAGCTGATCCAGCTCATCCGATTCCAGGGCTGCCATAAAGCCCAGTCTGCCGGTGTTGATCCCCAGCAGCTTCACGTCAGAACGCATCAGCTTTCTGGCACATTTTAATATAGTTCCATCGCCGCCAATGGCAATCGCAAATTCCGCCTGCTCTGCCATCTCACACAGATCACCAAAGTCAATGTAAGAAATATCCCCAAGAGCATTCCGGTGGATCTGATCCACGCCGATCTCCAGCCCCATCTGATGCAGAGCCTGACAGACCGCCCGTGTCACCTCCGGCGCATACTGCTTTCGGAAATTCGGATAGATTACGACTTTCATACGTTACCTCATTCTGCCTCAAAGGCACATCTGACCACCGCCGCCGCATCCGGCATCCGGGATATCCCGCCCTTTTTCAGATACAGCAGATATTCCCGGTTGCCGCTGCCGCCCCGGATCGGAGACGGGATCAGCCCTTGTATGGAGAAATGATGCTGCTGTGCCGATGCAAGCACTGATTCGATGCTGTGTAAATGATCCTTGGGCTGCTTGACCACTCCATGCTTATTGAGTGCCTTGGGGCCTGCTTCAAACTGCGGCTTAATGAGGGCGATCATGGTTCCACCCGCCTTCAGAAGCCGGGTCGCTGCCGGAAATACATACCCAAGGGACAGGAAGGAAACATCCGTACCAATAAAATCAAAGGACGGAAACTCCTCCGGACGCACATCCCGGATGTTCACCCCCTCCAGGTTCACCACCCGGAGATCCCGCCGGAGCTTCTGGGCAAGCTGATCGTGCCCCACGTCCAGGGCATACACCCTTGCAGCACCATTTTGTAGCATGCAGTCCGTAAAGCCGCCGGTGGATGCACCGATATCCAGGCAGGTCAGCCCGGCAAGGGATATATGGAACTGTTCCACCCCGTGAGCAAGCTTCAAGCCGCCTCTGCCCACAAAAGGCAGCTGACCGCCGGTACAGAGAATCTCATCCGAATCGGATACTTCAGCAGAAGCTTTCCTTGCAGGCACGCCGTTTACCGTGATCTGTCCGCCGCAGATCAGTTCCTTGGCTCTGGCACGGCTGGAAGCCAGCCCAAGGGTCACAAGCCGGCTGTCAAGTCGCATGCCCATGAACCGCTCCTTTTACATAATCCGACATTTTTGAGGCAGACAGTCCTGCATGCTCCAGACTACCGGCAACAGACGCCTGTTTCACAAAGCCCTGTACCGCAACAGAGGAATATCGTCCTCTAAAGCCGGATTCCAGCAATGCATCCCCCACCTGGGAAGCAATGCCGCCGGTTTTGACCCCTTCCTCAAAAAAGATCACCTGATCGTATTCCTGCATCGCTGCAACAGCCTGGGGCAAAAGCGGGAAAATCCGGGTCAACCGCAGCATGTCACAGCAGATTCCTTCTGCCGCCAGGGCAACCTGGGCACGAACCATCTCGTTGAAGATCCGACCATAAGTCACCAGCAGAATCCTGCCACCCTTTCGATAATGGGACAGGGTGAGAGAAGGTTCACGGAAAGCAGGCTCGGACTGATCCACACCACGAGGATACCGGATACAGACAAGCCCCTTGTCCTCATACAGCGCCTTTTTCAGACATGTACGCAGTTCCTCATAGCAAAGGGGCGCATAGATCGTAGAATTAGGGATGGAAGATACCAGGGAAACATCAAACAGACCCTGATGGGTCTCTCCGTCCTCCCCGACGATGCCGGCACGGTCAATGCCCAACACCACATGCAGGTTGCTGATGGCAACATCGTGAAGCAGCTGGTCATAGGCACGCTGTAAAAAGGAGGAATACACAGCAAATACTGGCAGATGCCCCATGGATGCAAGGGAGGCGGCAAATGTCACTGCATGCTGCTCTGCAATACCCACATCAAAGAACCGATCCCGACATTCCGAAGCAAAAAACTGAAGCCCGGTGCCGTATTTCATGGCAGCGGTAATGGCGCAGATTCGCTGATCCTCCCTGCCCAGCCGAGCAAGCTCCTGCCCGAACACAGTGGAAAAACATGTATCCACCGAAACCTCCGGATTTCCGGTCATGACATCAAACTTGGAGATGCCGTGATACTCTCCCGGATTCTTTTCCGCCGGCATGTAGCCCTTGCCCTTCACCGTGTTTACATGCACCAACACGGGACGGTGATAGCTTTTTGCGACCTGGAGTACCTCCTCCAGTTCCTCCAGGTTGTGCCCGTTCACCGGGCCAAGGTATACAAAACCCAGGTTGTCAAACAGCGTGGACTGATGATACAGGGTATTACGCAGGGTGTCCTTGGAGGTTTTCAGCACCTTTGCCAGGGGCTTTCCCAGAACCGGCGTCTTGTCCAATGTGCGCTCCACCGCCCACTTGGTCTTGACGTAGCCCTCCTTGCCCCGGATGGAGGCAAGATATTTTGCCAACGCCCCCACGTTTTTGGAAATGGACATATGATTGTCATTCAGGATCACGATCAGATTATCCGGCACCTTCCCGCCGTTGTTCAATCCTTCATAAACCATACCGCCGGTCATGGCACCATCTCCGATGACCGCTACTGCGTAGTGATCCTGCTGATTCAGCCGCATGGACGCAGCCATACCACAGGCTACAGAAATGGAGGTAGAGCTATGACCGCTGACAAAGGCATCATGCTCAGATTCAGAAGGCTTGGGAAAGCCGGAAATGCCGTTTTCCTGCCGCAGGGTGGGGAAACGATCCAATCTCCCCGTCAACAGCTTGTGGGTATAGCTTTGATGCCCCACGTCCCAGACGATTTTATCCTCCGGAGAGTGAAAGCAGCGATGCAGCGCCATGGTCAGCTCCACCACGCCCAGATTGGACGCCAGGTGTCCCCCGGTCTTGGAAACCGTATTGACCAGAGTGGTGCGGATCTCACAGCAAAGCTGTCTGCACTGGGTATAACTCAAGTCCCGCAGATCCTCCGGCAGATGCAGATCCGCCAGATGCACCGATTCCTGCGCCTCCATAATTTTTTTTGATTCCATCTTTTTCAGCTTATCCATTGATAAGCGAACGCCCCTTTCGGATTCCTCTTTTCAGCTTTCCGATATTCCTATACGGGAACCACAAAGCCGAGTGCGATGCCAAGCAATGCCCCGCAGAACACCTCCAACGGGGTATGCCCCAGAAACTCCTTGAGTTCCTTGTCCGGACGATCCGATTTCTGCGGATCGGCAAAGCGTCGCTTGAGATCATTCAAAATTTTTGCATGTAAACCGGCAGCCTGCCGCACGTTCATGGCATCATACATGACGATACAGGCAAACAGAAACATCACCCCAAACAAGGGTGCGTCCACGCCGCAGACGCGCCCGGTTGCCACCAGTGCAGCACAGACCATGCCGGAATGGGAACTGGGCATGCCCCCGGAACCCACCAGCCGCTCCAGCCGGGCAGCATGGTTTGCAATTGCATACAGCAGGAATTTGAGAATCTGCGCAACGCCCCATCCCAGAATCCCTGCGCAAAGAACAGCATTATACTTCA
>NC_021039.1:1953017-2013882 GCF_000210095.1 Ruminococcus champanellensis 18P13 = JCM 17042 | reverse complement strand
ATGTATTTTCCGAAAAAATCCGTACTCCTTTATCAGTAATTGCGGTTAAGCAGCGCTTCTGTCAGATCTGTCAGGAACTGGTGCTCCGGAATATCCTCCAGCAGCCGCAGTGCCTCCTCCGTCAAACGGGATGCTTCCGCCTTGGCACCTTCCAGCCCCAACAGGGTCACAAATGTAGTCTTGTGGTGGGCTGCATCGCTGCCGATGGGCTTGCCCAACAGCTCCGGTGTACCGGTCACATCCAGAATATCATCCACGATCTGGAACGCAAGTCCCAGCCGCTGTGCGTATTCCGTAGCAGCAGTCAGCATTTTGTCATTTGCCCCGGCTACCATACAACCCATGGTGCATGCAACCCGGATCAGTGCGCCGGTCTTGTGCGCATACATGTTCACCAGGTTGTTCTGATCCACATCCGTGCGAGTCTCGTTGGCAATGTCGATTACCTGTCCGCCGATCATGCCCTCTGCACCGGCTGCGTTTGCCAGCTCAGCGATCAGGGACACACGCGTTTCCGCCGGCAATGTGGTATCCGTGGAAAGCAGCTCAAAGGGCAGCACGTTCAGCGCATCCCCAGCCAGAATGGCAGTGGCTTCATCAAACGCTTTATGGCAGGAAAGCCTACCCCGGCGGTAGTCATCGTCATCCATGGCCGGCAGATCATCGTGGATCAGCGAATAGGTATGTATCATCTCAATGGCAAGAGCCGGTTTCAGCGCCTTCTGCACATCTCCGCCGCAGGCACGGCAAAAAGCCAGCACCAGCAAAGGACGAATCCGCTTGCCGCCTGCCTCCAGAGAATACCGCATTGCCTCCAGCACCTTTGCCTGTGGATTGGTTTCCGGCTTGGTACGGCAGCAATGCTGCAATTCCCGTTCGATCCATTCTATATCCGATTCCATCTGACGCAGATTTGTTTCGTTCATGACGTTTTGCCCTCCTGTTGAATGGTTACCTTCAGCTTTGCCTGTTCCAGAGCCTGACTGCATGCGGCACTGAGCTTCACGCCCTCTTCGTACAATGCAACCGACTCCTCCAGAGTCAGATCGCCCTGTTCCAGCCTGGCTACAATTTCTGACAAACGCTGCATATTCTTTTCAAATTCCATATGACTCTCCTGTAGGTGCCTGCACGACGGCTTGGATCTCTCCGTCCCCCAGGCGTATATGAAGCTCATCCCCGGGTGCAGCCTGCTGCACACTGGTAATCAGCTTGTTTTCATGATAAACCAGGGCATAGCCCCGGGTAAGCACCTTCACCGGACTCAAGGAATCCAGTCGGGCAAGCTGCTGCATCAGCTGCGCCTCCCTGCGGGCGATGCCGTTTGCGGCGCTTTGATTCAGCCGGTTTTGCATCTGTTCCAGCCGTTCCTGCCACAAATTCAGCCGTCCCTCTACGGAGCATACCGCCAACCGCTGTCTGAGCGCCTGTAGGCTGCGTTCCGCCTGGCTGAGCCGATGCTCCATGCCGTCTGCCAGCCGATGATTCAAAGCATCCACCCCATTCCGCAGCTGCTCCATGGTGGGCACTGCAAGCTCGGCAGCAGCAGAGGGAGTGGGCGCACGCATATCCGCAGTCAGATCCGCAATGGTGTAATCGGTTTCATGCCCCACTGCACTGATGAGGGGAATGGGACAATCGTGAATTGCCTTTGCAACAGCTTCCGTATTGAACGCTTGTAAATCCTCCGCAGAGCCGCCGCCCCTGCCCAGGATCAGTACATCGCAATCGCTTTGGGATGCTTGCTGCACTGCGGCAGCAATGGTTCCGGGTGCCTGTTCTCCCTGCACCATAGCAGGATACACCACCACCTCTGCAATGGGGCATCGCCGCCCGATAATATGCAAAATGTCCTGCAATGCGGCACCCTCCGGAGAGGTGATGACACCGATTTTCTTCGGCAGCGCCGAAAGGGATTGCTTTGCCGCTTCATCAAAGTATCCAAGTCCGGACAGCTTTTCCTTCAGCTGCAAAAAAGCAATGTAGTTGGCACCAACCCCATCCGGCTGCAAATCGTTCACATAAACCTGATAAGCGCCATCCCGCTCAAACACCCCCACGGAGCCGACGGCGATCACTCGCATGCCGTCCCGGGGATCAAAGCGCAGCTTGGACGCATAGCTGGCAAACATCACCGCTTTCACTGCGGAATCTGCATCTTTTAAGGTGAAATAACAGTGACCGGATTTCCGGTAGCAGGTGAAATTGGAGATTTCTCCCCGAAGCAGGATTCCCTGCAGCCGGGCATCCCCTTTGAGCTGAAATGCAATATATCGGTTCAGCTCCGAAACCGTAAACATAATCATGGCTGTTTCCCTTCTTCTGCTGACAGAGCCGCATACACAGCAACACCTGCTGCATTGTCACAGGAAAATGCCGGCGCAGCAAAATATGCTGTTCCATGCCGACAGATCTCCCGGCGGATCAGCTGATTGGACATAACACCGCCTGCATACACCACCGGCAGCTGTCCGTATACTCCAAAGGCGGCCTTTGTCATGGCATACACGGTTTCGGCAATTGCCATCAGACAATACAGAGCGATTTGGGGCGCAGGTGTTCCCTGATCCAGCAAATGCTGACATTGATTCTGCAAACCGGACAGACAGCAGTTCAGCCCTTTCATCACCGGACGGGGATGCGTGGGCAGGGGGTCACACTGCATTGCCAACTGCTCCAGAGTCGGTCCGCAGGGAAACTGCAGACCCAGCATCAGCCCCACCCGATCCACAGCTTGTCCCGCTTTCAGATCCAGGCTGGTGGAAACCGGTTCTATGCGAAGGCGCTGCGCCGGATCCGGCGTACACAATACGCAGTCCGTGGTGCCGCCGCTGACATGGAAGGCAAGAAAGGGTGCTTGCAGCAGATGCATCGCATCCGCCGAATACAATGCTGCCAGAATATGCCCGATCTGGTGAGAGGTTCGATACAGGGGCACCTGATGGGTGCCAGCCAATATGGAACCGATCCCTTCTCCGCAGAGAAAACAGGGCATATAGGACTCCTCCCCGCTGCGAGGCCGGGCGGATACGCCAATGGCATCAAACATGGGCGGTGTCTGGGAAAACAGCTCGTCCATGATCTGGGGTAGCTGCCGGGTATGATGAAACACTGCATCACTCTGGCGCAGTCCCGCTTCTCCGGGTTTCACCGGCAGCAGGCGCTTTGCCTGGTAGATCCGGCACTGCTCCGTGTCATACAAGGCAGCAGAGGTGGTGTAATTACTGGTATCGATGCCCAGGAACCGTGCCACCGTCAGCCTTCTTCGCTGCTGTGCGCCCGGGCATATGCCCCAAGCACACCGTTGACAAAGGACACATCCTCCTGCTGGGCATAAGTCTGAGACAGCTGCACTGCCTCATTGATTGCCGCATTCATCGGTGTCTTTTCATCATACAGGATCTCATACAGGGCAATGCGCAGCACCGCAATGTTGATCTTTGCGATCCGGGACAGCCCTCGTTTGGAGCTATATTCGGAAATAATCCGGTCAAGCTCCTCAGTTTTGTCCAGGGTGCCTTCCACAAGCTCCCGCACCTGATCGTTTACGGTGATTTCATCCACCTCGTCTGCAATGGCATACAGTTCCTCAATGGGATCATCCCGCAAAAGCTTTTCAAAAATCAGTTTGAATGCACAGTCACGCACTTCACGTCTGGTCATACTGCTCATAGATATCCTCCAATTTCAACGTTCGGGGCAGTTATTTTTTCTCAAAAGCAATGCCTGCCACAACAACATTGACCTTGGACACTGCGATCCCCGTCATGGTCTGCACCTGATCCTTGACGGTCTGCTGCACCTGTTCTGCAACGGTGGTTGCACGGCAGCCGTATTTTACAATAATGTACGCAGTGATCTCCACCACATCCCCCATCAAATGTACCTGAATGGGAGCTGCCTTTTTCTTAAAAACAGACTTTCTGACAGCAAGACTGTCCACGCCGGCAACCTCTGCAATTGCATAATTCGCCATTTTCACAATCACTGCCTCGGAGATCCGCAGATCCCCTACGTTTGTTTTTGTTTCCTGTTCCATTTTATGACCTCCATCACTGAAAGATAGAGCAGGAGAAACCGGTTTGCATCGCCTTCTCCTGCGAATATACATTCCTAATTTATATTATACCAAAAAAGTTCGGAAGAAACAACTACTTTACCTCAAAAATTCTGATATTTTCTGCGGGAACCGAAACCTCCCCCAAAATAATGTCCTTGATGGCTGCTGCCTGGGCTGCTTCCATGCCATCGGTCTGCACAACTACCTTGGCGCTGGTGCCGTCCAGATATACCACACACTCGTTAAAGCCCTGAGCCTTGATGAGGGATTCGATGTTTCCCTCACTCTCCACCAGCTTGGACAGTTCCACTGCGTTGATAGCATTTGTCACCATTTCATCCTCGGACAAATCGCCGCCCCCCATAATGCTCTGCAAGGTCTGTACCGCATTATCCCGGCTGGTCTGCTTTTCCAGTCGTGCCTGGGCAAAGTAATCGGCGGTGCTGCTGCCATTGACAAACTGGGTGTCCCCATAATTGCCGCTTTGCTCCTCTGCCTGCTGTCCCACCACCGGCGCATTGGTGCTGACGGAGGGATCAGCCAGACTCTGGTCACTCAGCACATAATTCACATACACTGCAATGGCCAGCATCAATGTCAGACAGGAAAGGATGATCTGCTTCTTCCCGATGATCAGGTTTGGTTTTTTCATAAGAACTGCTCCTTTCTAGATCCGGAATCGTATCCGGTATGGTATCCTAGGATTTCATGGCTGCTACATAAATCTGCGCAGTGGAGATGCTGCACGCCACTGACACCGCCTGATAGATCTGCTCCTTGACCTGAATGCTGTCACCTCCCTCGCAAACCACCACTGCCCCGATGATCCGGGGCGCCTGGATCTGCTCCACCAATGCGGACTGGGCATTGCCGCTGCCGATCAGTACATGCTTGGACTCCCGGCTGGTGCGGCTGCCGTCCGTTTCGGTTTTCTGCTCTGTGGCATAGACCTGGGTCTCGCTGCCGGAGATCCGCAGCATGACATGCACCCTGCCCACGCCACGGATCTGTCCCAGCAGTTCTGTCAGTTCCTGTTCCGCTGCCGTCCGGTAGGCATCCTCTGTTTGCTGACTGCCGGTCTGCATCGGCTCCTGGGATATTTCCTCTGCTTTGCCCCCGCCTATGCCGGAAAGAAAGATCAGCAGCATGCCTGCCACTCCCATCAGCACGATCCAGGTCGTTCGCCCGGTTCGCTTCCACAATGCCTTGCATCTTTCAAGCCATGCTACCATACGTCCACCTCTGTTATCGTTATATCTGCTCCAAGGGTTCGGTGCAGTTGGGTCACGGCAGCCTGAAAGTCTGCGCACTGCAATCGGACTTCCCTAATATCTATGCCGCCCTGCTGATCAATATGTATTTCCACCTGTACTTTTTGACATGCTACCCCGGCTGCCTCCAGCTGCTCCAGCAGGGCATCCGCCAGATGTGCCTCTGTCTGCCGGGTCAGTGCCTGGGTATACTGCTGTGTATATGCCGACTGTGAATCCTCCTGGATCGCCAGGGCAGGCAAAGAAACATCCTGCCGCAAAAAGGGCTGGATCAATGCGATCAACAACAGCAGGGTCAGTATCAGCCGCAGCTGCTTTGCAAATCGCTCTGTTGGCATCAGGTGGGAGAGAATCCCGTAAGCAAGACTCACTGCACAGGCGCATAGCGCCGCCTGTCTGCATGTTTCCATACTTCCTCCTTTACCCGCCGGTTCCGCCGGCAATTATCACAATGGCTGTGGACAACAGCAACAGAAAAACGAACGTACACAGCATGCCCAGCGCCAGGGACAGCACCTGCTCCAGACTATGCAGCAGCTTGCTTAGAGAGCGGACCCCTGCCAGCTCCGCCAGAGTACCTGCCGCCAGTACAGACAGACGATACAGCCCCAACAACAGGATGGGGGGCAGTACCATGGCGCCAAGGGCAAGGATCCCAACGCCTCCCACACCGCTGCGCAGAACCCCCACGCTGCCACGCAAGGTGGTGTATGCATCCGAAACTGCACCTCCCACCACCGGCACACAGCTGGAAAGCATGAATTTGGTGGCTTTGGTGGCAACTGTATCAGCGGAGGCGGAAACCATACCCTGTACCGTTTGTAAGCCCACAAACAACGTCATGACCAATCCAAGCCCCCACTGTGCCACCCGTTTGACCCCTCGGATGATGCTGCCAAAGGAAAAATCGGGATGTACCGCATCCATGATCCCCAGTGCAAGCAGGATCCGCAGCAGAGGCATCAGATACATGCAGGTAAGCTGTACTGCCAGTTCCGCCAGGGAGAATACCGCAAGCTGATACACGGAAGCAGACACCACGCCCCCTCCTGCCGCAAGAATGGAGGACAGCACCGGCGCAAAGGACAGCATGAACCGGCTGCCGGATTCCATGGTATCCGACACCATGAAAAAGCACTGCTCCATAGGAGTCAGCAGTACGGAAACCGCAACCATGGCCACCAGGAAGCCGTATGCCCCGGACAAGCCCCGGTCAGAAATGGTATCCCCCAACCCGGAGGTGAATGCGCTGCAAATCACCACAAGCCCTAACGTGAAAAAGAGCCGGAGAGGTGCTGCCAGCTGGGCACGGAATGTGTTCCACATGGAACAAAGCAGCTCCTTTGGTGAAAGGGTCAGTACGCTTTGGGGATCGGTGAAGGAAATGGCATGATCCTCCAGAAAGGAGCCGGTCTGCTCGTCCACCGCAATGGAATCCGCACCGCTTTGCGCCAAAATCTCCTCCTGGGTATCCGCCGATACCGGAATCCCCGGCAGAAACCATATCACAAGCATCACTGCCAACAGCAGTATTTTTCTCATCCCAGCACCTCCGAAATCATGGACATCAGCCCCCGGATCAGAGGCAGTGCCTGTACCATCAATGCAATTTTCCCCGCCATATGCACCACGGAACACAGCGCCTCCTCCCGGCTATCCCGGCACACATCCCCGGCAAGCTGGGTCACATAACAAATGCCAAGCGCCTTCCACAGCACTGCAATGTAGGTATCGGGCAGACCCGCCACCTGGAATAACTGGTGGATTTGAGTCAACAGCGGCTCCAGCATAGTCAACAACAGAAGAAGCACTCCAGCCGCCGTGCCAATGGTCAGCATCACAGCCTGTTCCCTGGCATAGCGCTCCAGCACCTTGCACAGCAGTACCGAGGTCATGCACAGTGCCGCCACTGCAAACAGGGTATTCACCATAGGCCGAATACCGTTTTGATAGTATCAAACAAAGCGGCGATTTCGTTGACGATCATCATCAACACCACGATCAGCCCCGCAAGGGTGGTAAGCATAGCCTGTTCCTCCCGCTCCGCCCGCTTGAGCACCAGATTCAGCACTGCCACAATGATTCCGATCCCGGCAATTTTAAAAATCAGGTCTATGTTCATCTTCCGTCCCTCCGCTATGCCAGCAAAATCGCCGCCAGCGTACCCAGCAGCGTGCCCATGGCTGTACACAGTTTTCCCTTTTCCCGGCTTTGCTGTCTGGCACTCTCCAGCAGCATATGTATCCGTTCCTCCGCCAGACCAATGGCTGCAAGCTGCCCATCAATATCCGAATTCCCCAGCTCTCCCCCCAGCTGCAGCAGCACCTGCTTTGCCTCCCGGTGCGAACACGCTTCCCTGACCGCCCGACTCCATGCCTGTCCGAACGGCATCTGCCCCAGATAGGATGCTGTACCGGACAGAAAGGTCAGTGATTGGTATGCAGGCTGTGCGTACAATTGGGAAAGCAGTTGCTCCAGGGGTGGTGCCAGATAGCGGATCTCGGTCTGCATGCTCCGAAGGAATCCTTCCAGTGCTGCCAGCCATGCAGCCTGGTTCTGGAGCTGCTTTGCTTTCTGTAAGCCCAGCATGCCGCCGGTACCTACCACCAGCAGAAGTCCCAACAGCTTAATCATGCTGTAGTCGCTGGATGCCGACTACCTGTCCGCATCCTCCCAGAAGCACTGCCCACCGGAACACGCCTGCCTCCAACAAACAACGCAGCTGCGGACGTCGCTCCGCCTGGGCTAGGCTTCCGGCATGGGCAGTGCCAAGAATGGATACGCCGCTGTTCATGGATGCCAGCACAGCGGTCGTTTCGGCTTCGCTGCCCAACTCATCGCAGATAATGTAATCCGGGGTCATCACACGCAGTGCGATTTGCATGCCCTGTGCCTTGGGGTAGCCGTCAAACACATCCGTCATGGCACCAAGATCATGAGTGGGAATCCCCTGTCGGCATGCAGCCAATTCTCCACGCTCGTCTACCACGCTGACCCGGTACCTGCTGCCAAGCAGTCGGCATAAATCCCGAAGCATGGTGGTCTTGCCGCTGGCGGGAGGCCCCAGCAGCAGCACACTCTGCCGACCCTGTGCAAAAAGCTTCTCATAAAGAGCCTGTCCGCAGCCAAGCACCTGTTTTGCAATCCGGATATTCAAACTGCTCACATACCGGATGGTTTCCACTTCCCCGTCCCGGATCACCCCATTGCCGCAAAACCCGATCCGGTTGCCGCCTTCTACCGTGACAAAGCCCTGGGATAGCTCTCGCTGAAAGCTGTACAAGGAATCGGCGCAGGCAGTTTTCAGACACGCCTGAAGCTGCGCCTGCCGCAGCGGTTCACAACCCGGCAGAGGCTGCTCCGTTCTTCCGTCATAGATCCGGGGCAGTTGCTGTACCCGAAGCCGGATCTCCTGGATCTGCGCCTGCTGATGCTCCGGCAGCCGCCGGATTCCCTGGGCGGTGCTCTCAGGCACATACCGAAGCCCAAGGTTCAGTCCTGTTCCTTTCTGCATGCTCATCGCCTCCTGTCACACTATATGCTGCACCGGACAAGGTTATGCCGGTTCTGTAAAGCCGCTCCGACGCATAGAATGCATATAGAATACAGCCATCATGAGGAGGAACACTATGCCCCGTATTTTTTTAAGTCCGTCCACCCAGGAGTGGAATACCTATGTAAACGGCGGAAACGAAGAGCAGTATATGAATCTGCTGGCGGATGCCCTGGAGCCCTATCTGCTTGCCAGCGGCATATCCTTTGTACGGAACGATCCGGACCGGAACGTACTCGGCGCGATCCGGGATTCCAACGCCGGATACTATGATGTGCATCTGGCACTGCACACCAATGCAGCACCGGAATCCCTGGCAGGACAGCTCCGGGGTATTGATGTGTACTATTCCCCGGTCAGCTACAACAGCGAACGGCTGGCAACTATTATGGCAAACAATTTCAAGAGCATCTATCCCCTGCCCCAGCGGAGCAATGCGCTTGCCACCACAAGTCTTGGGGAGGTAACCCAGACCAGAGCAGTTGCAGTGCTGGCGGAGGTCGGTTATCACGACAATCCGGAGGATGCAGCCTGGATCAAAGGAAATCTGCAGCCCATAGCCGCCAATATTGCCCAGTCCCTGGCGGATTATTTCGGCATTCCCTTCAACGAGCCCTCCGGCATCCGTACCGGCATCGTCACGGCAGACGGTTCCGCCCTGAATCTGCGTGGATATCCTTCTATGGAAGGCAGCATTCTTGGCAGCATTCCGGACGGCAGCGCCGTTCAGATCTACGGGGCGGTGGAAAACTGGTATGTGGTGTCCTACGATGGACAGCTTGGCTATGCCAACGGGGATTTCATCACCCTCACCAACGGAGAATCCGCATAAATAAACAGCCGGCGCAGGTGCATGCAGACCTGTTCCGGCTGTTTGGAAAAAAGAAAGCGCCTCAAATGAGGCGCTTTCTTTGTTGGCTGGTATTACTTGAATACCGGCAGTTCGTTTTCGTCCGGATCAAACGGATCGCTTGTGGTGATCACATCGTCACATGCAAACTCCACGATTTCCAGTTCCGGCTTGCTGTACGCTTCCTTCATGCTTATTCCCCTCCTTTATTCAGATTGTAGGTGTATACCTCATTATCATACAGGTAAAGGGATTTTACCAGTGCGATCAGTTTTTCATCTTTAGACTGCTCGCACGCTGCCTGTACATAGCTTAACGGCATACAAGTAATGCTCCAGTCTCCCACACGGATGAGTTTGTCCGTCCGCAGCTCGGACATGCTGTAATCCACTTCAATCATGTAGTACTTGCCGCTTCTGAGCTTCATGTTATATTGCTCTGCAAGGGCGGGATCCTCCACAACAAAGTAATGACGCATGGTCACCTGGGAATTCAGCACCAGACTAAAGCCGTAGTAGGAGATGCCCTCCGGCAGATCGTTCAGCGTATTGGGCCGACAGTCCGGAATGGATAACTGCTCCATTTCCTCCGTCATGGGAATCGGATCCGCATCCGGATCAAAGTATGCCTTTGCATAAGTACCGTAGTTAGATAATGCCTGAACCAGGTCTGCGGCAGCGGCGTATTCCGCATTGTTGTCCTTGTTTTCCAGGATTGTGTTCAGATATTCCTCAACGGAGCAGTGATAAATCTTACCCTCTCCCTTGGCTGCGAATATCTGTACCGTGTATTTCTCGTGGATGTACTGTGCCGGTACCATGCAATAGAAGGTATAGCTGCCGTCCGTATTGAGCGTTGCATCACGCAGATACTGCTTTTCTACCTTACCATCCGGTGTGGTAAACTGCATGTAGGTTTCTTCCGGGTTCTGAACGGATTCGTCCAGCCCCATATACACGTTCAACCGGATTGCACTGTTGTCGATGGTCAGGCTGTTACCCAGCAGCTGCGCGCCGATGCCGTCCTCAAAGTTACCACATACGCTGCACTTATCGTCTTGATACTGATGTGCCGGGCGAATGTCCGCATTGGTATTGGAATAAGCGGTAGTGGGTACGGTATCTGCCTTGCAGTCCGCATACACATTGATCTGGTACACTCTGGAACCACCTACCCGAGGTCTGCTTTCCTGACCCAGTACCTGCCCCCAGGCTTCTCCCAGCCGATAAGCCGCTTCGCCGCCGGAAAGCTGCTCCTCAGTCAGTCCATTACCCTGCTCTCTGGTAAATGTCAGACTGGAGTCGTAATATGCTTCCAGCGTACTTGTTCTGCCACGTCCATAAAACGCAGAGGTTTCATCTCCCTCGTTCCCCTGCACCGTACCAAGCATCAGGCAATTGGTAAAATTAGAACCATTAGTTGCATAGCCAGAAAATCCTGCCAGATATGCCAGACTGTTCTCCACGCTTGCGTGGGTCACCGTTCCGTCAAACAGGCAGTTGGTAAAGTACACTCCGGTATCCGAACCGCCCACAAAGCCACCTGCTTGTACCGCTATAATACTGGATCCGGATTGTGTGCTGTTACCCAGCAGCTTAACATTCACACTACTGGTGCAGTTTTCAATCCTTGCGTTATTATTAGCAGACAAAGCAATTCCGCCTGCGTTTGTAACTGCAATCACTTCACCATCTACGTGCAAATTACGGATCACACCACTGCTACCAAGAACGCCAAAGGGTGCTGCTGCATTTGCGCTTTCATCCGTATATGCCACCGTCATGATATACCCGTTCCCGTCAAAGGTTGCAGTGTATGCATTGTTCCCATTGCCGATTATAAGATCCGAAGGCATGGTCACATCGTTCAGCAGCAGCGCATTCGCACTGACGCCTTTGTCCAGCAGCGCATTATATGCCCGGATATCCTCCTGGTTTTCAATCGCAACGTAGGATTCATTTTCCTTCACCGCTGCCTTAACCGTATACAAGGTCATAGGCTCCTGTATCACCAGACGTTCCGTGTAGACCTTGCCGTTCTGATCTGCGTAACCCTGTCCATCCGGCAAGGTAAACACCGTGCCATAAAGCACCGGCTCCTGAACCACACCGTCAATGACGATCGGGCAAAACTGCTGAACATTGACTGTATAGTCCTTGGTGATGTTCTGTCCGTCAAATTCGCCGTCCTCAGTGGAGTATGCAACAGTACAGCCCTCCGGCACTGCGGGCAGCTCCACGTTGCCACCGTCATAAATCTGAATCAAACGGGTAGAACCGTCCGGCATATTGAAGGTTACAGTATGTACTGCTGCATCCAGCTTTTCAACGACGATCTCGGAATTTTCCATGAACAGCTTGTAGCAGGTATCTGCAGTATAGAAGTAATATACCTCGTCATTGGTAGTGAATGTCTCCGGTGTCCACAGGGTGACCTCGCCTGTTTCGTCCGTATAGAGTCCTGACCAGGCAGAGCCGCCCATCTGGGTAATGGCTGTGGGAGCGGTGATATCCGGCAGAGTAACCGTGTAATTGTGCAGTTCCTGTCCTGCTGCATTTCTCGCAGGTCCACCCCAGTCAAACATAACATCATTGATCAAAGTCCCGCCGGTGAGTACAAAGTTCGTGGGAAGATAGAATGCTTTTAAATAGAGCGTTCCGCCGGACATATTGTACTTTGTATAAAACGGTAAATTATTATGACTGCCCACATCAAATGCAACGTTGCCTCCAAACATGTTGAACAATGGGCCATTTATGTCTTCATTGAAGCTTATAGCTTCACCGTCAACATTCGTCAGAGTCAGCTTTCCGCTCTGCTCCCCATAGCTGTTGAAATTCATCGCACCGGTAAAGGAGCAGGTTCGGAATGCCAAGGTGGAATCCGCCTTGGTGTACACATTCATAGTTCCTCTAATGTCCAGCAGATCCACTGTGCCGTAACTTCCGCCGCAGCCGATTTCTCCGTCATCATTTTTTATGTCCACACCGTCAAAAATCACATGTACCGTTGTGCGACCTGGTACAGTAATCGTTGTGTCCACATAAGCGTCATTGATGTAGTTGCTGCCGGAGATGACATAGGTTGCCCCGTCCTGATCCAGGTTCAGACTGATCCGGTTGTTTTCGATCAGATCCGCTCCCAGGGTGATCTGGATGGCGTTTGCCTCATCCATCACAGAGGTGGATGCATACTGGGGCAAAGAAACAGCCTCAGTCACGATTTCCGGAGTCGCTGCCTGTTCCGGCACAGCCATAACGGACATCGCCATGCCGGTAGCAAGGCTTGCTGTCATGGCGGCAATGCAGAGAATGCCGACAATCTTTTTTCTGAGTGTGCTGCGTTTATTTTTTTCCATTCTCATACGCTTCCTTTTCATTTTGATATTTATGATAAAGCTCCCCCAAGGGAACTTCAGCATTCCAGGGTTTGTTCGCACTGATGTAATGTACGACCGAGTAGTTATCCCGCAGATAGGGCGCAACAAGCGCCTGTCGTTCCGGATCCCTTCGCTCCATGGCTATGTTATTGGTGTAGTTCCAGGACACATCCAGCAGCTTTACATGCTCATGAAACAGAATGTTCAGCACATCCTGGTCATTATAGTATAACTGATTGCTGTGCAAAGTCCGGCAAACCTGTTCAAAGGTCACAAGCTCCCGGCATGCGGCAAGATCCAGCAGCAGCACCCCTGCGTTGAAATATCCGTCCGTCCCGGGCAGATGCAGCACCTGCTTGACATAATCCGTGATATTGTAGGGCATATTGCCGCAGAACACCGCCCGCTTGGTATGCTTTAAGATCTGCACGCCCACATCCGGCGCCGCACCCAGCGCACAACCCTCCAGAGGAATGTCAAACAGCCTGGAAATATCCCCGGTAACCACCGTGTCCGTATCCAGGTAGATCATACGCCGATAGGATGCAAACAGCTCCGAAAGCAGAAAGAGACGGTAATTGGTTTCAATGGTGTAATAGCTACCCAGGTCAGAACGCAGCGCTTCGTCATACCGATTGAGATTCACAAACCGAAGCTTCACATTCGGATACCGGCGGGCAATCCGCCGAATCATGACCCGGTTGGACGCCTGAATCTCCCGGTGGAGAACCAGAATATCGTACAGCCGCTTGGGGTTTGCGTTGCGCAGCAGAGAATACAGGCTGACCCCCAGATAGGGTGTGTAGCTATCGCTGCATGCGTAGCAGATATTCACCGGCGCAAAAGATGGTTGAATCGCTTCCATTGCTGTCACCGCCTTATCAAGATATAAAATTGGAGCATATTCTTATAAGCTATTGTAACACATTCTATTAAAAAAAGCAACAGCATCCTGTGAATTTTTCAAGTACTCCCATACGATAAAGCATATAAGAAGTCCCGCATCCGAAGATGCAGGACTTCTTTCATCATTATGAATCCAGTTTCTTTCCGCACTTGATGCAGAATTTCTGCACGCCGGGCTGGAGAATCTGTGTTCCGCATTCCTTGCAGAATGCAGGGGCAGACTCCTGTTCCGGAGTTGTCTCGATTGGAGATGCTGCTGCCGGTTCAGCGGGCAGTTCTTCCACAGGAGCAATCGGTTCCCCTGTCGGAGCGGCTGCCTCCTCAGGCACGGATGTATCCCCAGTGGGCGCATCGTCAGGAATCTCAGCAGACGGTTCCTCCTCTGATGCCGTAGACGTTAGCGCTTCCCCAGTCGGTGTCTCAGATGCAGCGGACAGGGGCGCAGGCTCTTCGGATACACCAGCTACAACGGGCACAGGCTCCTGCATGGGTGCTTCCACGCATTCAGGCGCAGCTGCCGGAATCTCGGAAAGAATCTCCGGCTCTGCCGCAGGCTTCTTGGTCAGCGACAGAATCATGGAAGCCAGAATCAGCATAAACACGGCAGCCAAGACGCCAATGCCGCCGAACATCAGCAGGGGTGCTGATGCACCGGAGGTAATGTCCGCCAGAACAGGCAGTTCCTGAAACAGATACTTTGCAGCCACATATCCGCCAACGCCGCCCAAAGTGTATATGCCAGAAGGAACCAGCAGCGTAATGGCAAACGCACGGATACCATGTGCTGCCCGGCCTCTGCCGCTGCAAAACAGCACGCACCAGCGAACCAAAATCACAACCAGCAGCACCAGTTCACCCAGCATGAACCAAAGATTCAGCTGCAACCGGTTCCAGAACCTTCCGATTCCGGTGTTGTAGTACCGCACCACACCTTCATTGTATGCGGTACAGGAATCCTGCATTTCTGCCACCAGCGTATCCTTGTCCGCCTGGGTGATTTCAATCTGTAGCTTCTCCTGGATCATTGCCTGGTTCTTGTCGAGTATATCCACAATCTCCTGGGGCGTGATGGTCTCCAGCGTATCTTCCGTCCCCCGGTAGTAATTCTGATAGTTGTCCAGCTTACGCATTGCCAGGGCTTCCAGGTTCATCTGGTTCAGCACAGCCTCCACATCTCCGGTGGTGACTGCCGGATCTGTTACATATTCCCGGCGTATGTACTCTGCCAGAGTCATTTTTTCTTCATCATGCATCACATCCACCGTAGAAAACTTCACATTCTCCAGCGCTTTGTGGATCACATCCTTATTCAACAACACCCGTGCAGTGGCACATGCGATCAGATGATTCACCAGGATCAAAGTTGCCAGCACCAGCAAAAAGGAATGCCCTACAACGTACCCCTTTGAACGTCGTTTCTTTTCGCCGCACACATGGCATCGGCCCTTCTCATTCAGTTCACCGCCGCATTTCTCACATTGCATATTGTTCCCTCCAAGCATTATTTAATTTATTATATCATACCTCCCCCGCAAAGTCAAACGAATCCAGGCGAGCAAAGCGGATACAATGTAAACTTATTGCTTATAATCTGTGAACACAAAAAGCGGAGAGACCCAAAAGATCTCTCCGCAGATTGAGACGAATTAATCAGAGAATGATGGACTTTCCGGTCATTTCCTCCGGCTGTTCCATATTCAAAAGCTTGAGCATGGTGGGAGCAATGTCCGCCAGTACGCCGCCTTCCCGCAGCTTTACATCATTTCTACCCACTACGATAAAGGGAACCACATTGGTAGTATGCGCAGTAAAGGGAGAACCGTCTGCCTCATACATTTTGTCTGCATTGCCGTGATCCGCAGTGATCAATGCAACGCCGCCGTGATCGGTCACAGCCTTCACAACAGATCCAACGCAGGTATCCACAGCTTCCACAGCTGCCTTTGCCGCATCAAACACGCCGGTATGACCAACCATATCGCAGTTTGCAAAGTTCAGAATAATCACATCCAGCGTATCTGCATTGATGGCATTGATCGCCTTCACTGCAACCTCATAAGCGCTCATGGACGGCTTCTGATCGTAGGTTGCAACTTCCTTCGGAGAGTCAACCAGAATCCGGGACTCACCGGGATACTGCTTTTCCACACCGCCATTGAAGAAGAAGGTAACATGTGCATATTTTTCGGTTTCTGCAATCCGCAGCTGGGTCAGACCATGCTCGGATACATATTCACCAAAGGTATTCTTCAAGGACTGGGGCTTGAAAGCGATCTCCACGTTAGGCATGGTAGCATCATACTGGGTAAAGCATACGAAATACACATCCAGCTTCTCCCGTGCAAAGCCGTCAAATGCCGGATCAACGAAGGTACGGGTGATCTCACGGGCACGGTCGGGGCGGAAGTTGAAGAAGATCACGCTGTCACCGGAATGCACCATCCCATCCTTGTTGATGACGGTAGGCACAACGAATTCATCGGTCACCTCAGCAGCGTAGGAATCCTCCATCGCCTGCTTTGCACAGGGGCACTGGTTGCCCTTGCCGTTAACCATGGCGTCATATGCCTTCTGCACACGATCCCAGTTGTGATCCCGGTCCATTGCGTAGTATCTGCCGCTGATGGTTGCGATCTCGCCCACGCCGATCTCCTGCATCTTCTCCTGCAGCTCCACAATGAAATCCTTGCCACTGGAGGGAGGAACGTCACGACCGTCCATGAAACAGTGTACATACACCTTGGTCAGACCTGCACGTTTTGCAAGCTCCAGCAGACCATACAGGTGGGAGTTGTGGCTGTGCACGCCGCCGCTGGACAGCAGACCCATCAGATGAAGGGCGCTGCCGTTCTTCTTACAGTTCTCCACCGCTCCGGTAAGAGCCTCGTTGGTAAAGAAATCACCATCCTGAATGGACTTGGTGATCCGGGTCAGCTCCTGGTACACGATACGACCGGCGCCAATGTTGGTGTGACCAACCTCAGAGTTGCCCATCTGACCATCCGGCAGACCAACACACATGCCGGATGCGCCGATGGTGGTATTGGGGCAGTTTGCAAAATAGCTGTCCAGGTAAGGGGTTGCAGCCGCCTTAATGGCATTGCCGTAGGTGTCCGGGTTGATGCCGAATCCGTCCATGATAATCAGTGCAATAGGTTTTTTGCTCATACTTTCCATCCTTTACTCAAATGGGGCGAACAACGTCCGCCCCACTGCAAATTTACTTAGAAGCCTCAGCCAGCAGAACGCCGAACTTTTCAGCCACCAGGGAAGCACCGCCGATCAAACCGCCGTCGATGTCCTCCTTTGCCAGCAGTTCAGCGCAGTTCTTTTCATTCATAGAACCGCCGTACTGAATGGTCATGCCGTCTGCAATCTCCTTGCCGTACTTATTGGCAACCACCTTGCGGATGAAGCCGCAAACCTCCTCTGCCTGGTCAGCAGTTGCGGTCTTGCCGGTGCCGATTGCCCATACAGGCTCGTAAGCGATGATCACGTTCTTTGCATCCTCAGCGGAAATGCCGGTGAATGCTGCAACAGTCTGGAGCTCTACCACATCCTCTGTAATACCATCCTCACGCTCCGCCAGCATTTCGCCAACACACAGAATCACCTTCAGACCGGCAGACAATGCAGCCTTGGTTCTTCTGTTGACGGTCAGATCCGTTTCAGCAAAGTACTGTCTGCGCTCGGAATGACCGATGATTACATACTCCACGCCCATTTCCTTGAGCATATCAGCGGAAATTTCACCGGTGAATGCGCCACTCTTCTTGAAGTGGCAGTTCTCAGCGCCGACCTTGATATTGGTACCCTTGGTCAACTCCAGTGCGGTTTCCAGATTGGTGTACGGAACGCAAATGATTACACCGCAGGTCTTGTCAGCAGCAATGGGCTTGAGTGCGTTGATCAGCTCAGCAGCCTCTGCTCTGTTCTTGTTCATCTTCCAGTTACCGGCAATAACTGCCTGTCTCAATGCTTTATTCATGATGATTATGACTCCTAATCTATAGATTCATCCAGTAAGGGATTACTTGTCAGCGATTGCTGCAACGCCCGGCAGAACCTTGCCTTCCAGGTATTCCAGGGATGCGCCGCCGCCGGTGGAAATGTGGCTCATCTTGTCAGCAAAGCCCAACTGCATAACGGCTGCTGCGGAATCGCCGCCGCCGATGATGGTAGTAGCGTCAGTTTCAGCCAATGCCTTAGCCACTGCAATGGTGCCCTTTGCCAGTGTCGGGTTCTCAAATACGCCCATCGGTCCGTTCCATACAACGGTCTTTGCGCTCTTCACTGCGTCCGCAAACAGCTGCTGGGTCTTGGTGCCGATATCCAGACCCATCTGATCAGCCGGGATCTTGTCAGCGTCAACCACTGCAACCTCGATCTCAGCATCGATGGGATCCGGGAAGCTCTTTGCGATAGTGGTATCAATGGGGAGCAGGAGCTGCTTGCCTGCTGCTGCAGCCTTGTCCATCATATCCTTGCAGTATGAAACCTTCTCATCGTCAACCAGAGAAGTACCAACCTCGTAGCCCTTTGCCTTCAGGAAGGTGTAAGCCATACCGCCGCCAATGATCAGAGTATCACACTTTTCGATCAGATTGGAGATTACGTTCAGCTTGTCTGCAACCTTTGCGCCGCCCAGAATGGCAACGAAGGGACGAACCGGAACCTCGACAGCATTGCCCAGGTACTGAATCTCCTTCTGCATCAGATAGCCCACAGCGGTCTCCTTCACAAACTTGGTCACGCCGGCAGTAGAAGCATGCGCACGGTGTGCAGAACCGAATGCGTCCATGACAAATACTTCATCGTTTACCAGATCAGCCAGCTCCTTGGAGAAAGCCTCCCCGTTCTTGGTCTCCTCTGCACTGCGGAATCTGGTGTTCTCCAGCAGAACGATCTCCCCGTCCTTCATTTCTGCAACAGCCTTCTTGGCATTTTCGCCAACAACGTTGTCGTCCTTTGCAAAGATCACCTTGGTATCTACCAGCTCAGCCAGACGCTTTGCAACCGGTGCCAGAGAGAACTTATCCTCCGGACCGTTCTTCGGCTTGCCCAGGTGGGAGCACAGTACAACCTTGCCTCCGTCAGCAATCAGCTTCTTGATGGTGGGAAGAGCAGCCTGGATCCGGTTGTCGTTGGTGATAACCCCATCCTTAAGGGGAACGTTGAAATCACAGCGCACGAGAACGTGCTTGCCCTTTACGTTGATATCATCCACGGAAACCTTGTTTAAACCTGCCATTGTAAGACATCCTTTCTGTTTATGATTGTGAATAGCCGCTGTTAGTTTTTTAACAACCCTACCCCATATTTTACACTATTCCATTGGAATTTACAAGACCCCGACGCGAAATTTTCTGAAAAAAAAGCAGAAAAACAACGGACGAATTTGTTCAATTCGCCCGAAGTCTCCGGCATATGCTGCATCGGAATCCGGACTCAGATGCCCGAACCGTTTATGCCTCCTGATTCAGGAGAATGTTCTTGAGCAGTACCAGATCGATTGCATTGATCTTGTTATCCGCATTGAGATCCGCCGTTACGGCTGCATCCTCTGTCAGATCCGGCTTGCCGATCAGATACCGCCGCAGCAGTACCATATCCGCAACGCTGACCTGTCTGTCTCCATCCAGATCTCCCAGAACAGGGTCTGGGGTCGGCGGATTCGTCTGTTCCAGCTGAATTCCATAAATAACGCCCTCTGTATTGGGCTTTTCGTTGATAGAATACCGTAAATAGCCAGTGTTATCCACCGTTATGCCATAGATGCTGCCCTGGTCAGCTTCCTGCTCCGTAAGCGTATAGAATGCCTGTTTGTCAGTGCCGTCCGGCAGAATGCTGTAGATGGTATTAGCTGTACCGTAATACAGCCGACCTTCCCATGTGCCAAGTCCGCTGTACACATTCAGCCAGTAGGAGCCTGCGTTCCCGCTGACATACCACTTTTCATCGATGGTGGTGCAAAGCGTTTCCTCGGCTGTGTGATCCTCGCTGTTGTAACGATACAGATTCAGCTTACCCTCATAATTTGCCGAATCATACAAAACTGTTGCCCAGTTGCCGTTGATGGGCACGATGGGTGCAACGGACTCATCCCAGAAGGAATCCACAAACCGGGTGTCGGAGGCCTCCGGCGGGGCATCAAAGCCGGTGACCTGCCAGTCGGAAGCGTCATGCTCCAGTGCCCGGATCTCCTCGTCCGTACACAGGAAATTCTTGTGGCGTACATACCCCAGCTGATCCGGCGTCGGATCGTCCCAGGTGGCATCTACATGATAGTAGCTCCCATCGATCTCCACCATATTCCAGGCGTGATTCAGTTCATCGCTGGCAAGGTAGTAGCAATCCACGCCAGCCTCCCGCATCAGATCCATATACGCCAGCGCATACCCCTGACACACGGCTTCATGGCTCACCAGCACATCATAGGCATCATAGTTGCTGTAGGTCAGATCATAACTGGTGGTGGCAACGATGGTATCGTGCAGAAACAGTGCCTTCTCCACATCGGACCATTCCGGATCCACCTGATTCAGGATTGCCTGTTTTGCATCATCGTATTCTGCACGCTTCTGGACAACCTCATCCTCTGTGCAGTTGTAAGTAAAATACACCTTTGTGATGCATCCGCTGGAAGAAGAATAAGAAAATTGATAGCTGTGCTCTACAAAAAAGTATGCAGGCGTGTCCATCATCAGCTGCCGCATAGCCGGTTTGAAATCATCCCGGCGGATCTTCAGCTTGGTCAGATCTGCTGACTCCTCCATGGAATCCCACGCAGCAGTCACGATCTGCCGCATGGCGTCATAGCTGTCCGAATCCACAGCCTTTGCTGATTCAAAGCCTGTTACACGGATCACACCACTGGTTTGTAAGCCGAACGCCTGCATAGGCATACAAACATTCAATACACACGCTGCCGCTCCCACAGCAGCGATCCGGGCAAATTGCTTGGTCAATCGCATAAATTACCCTCCCCATCAAGGTTCATTCCGCATCAATGCGGGGCTCCGAACGAATGATAATGCCAACCACATCAGGACCGGCATTACAGGATACTGTTGCGCCGATATGGAACAAATGCTCCGGCTGATAGCCCAGCTTCTTCACCAACTCCTTTTTCAATTCATTTGCAAAGGTATCGTCACAGCCCGCAACCAGCGAATAAGGGGTTCTGGGAATCATCCGCTGCTGAATGTACCGGGACATGGTGGGAATGATATTCTTGTCCCCCCGGATCTTGGTTTCCACCTTGGAAACCCCGTCTGTAATGCGGATCAGGGGCTTGAGTCCCAGCAGCTCACCGGCAAAGGCTGCTGCTGCCGAGATTCTGCCGGATCGCTTTGCATATTTCAGCGTCAGAGGCACAAACAGCACCTCTGCGCTTTGAAACCATTCGGTCAGATAATTCAGTACTTCTTCCACAGAGGCGCCCTTCTTGATTTTAGCGGCTGCCTGCATAACCGGATACCCGTACACACCGGTATAATTCTTAGAATCCACTACATGAATCTGCAGCTTTTCCGCACCAGGCACCTGGGCGTAAAACGCATCCCGTGCCATGATGGCATTGCTGTATGTGGCAGAGCCCTGGGACGCAATGGTCACATAAATTAAGTTGGTATACCCTTCCTGTAGTGCCTGCTCATAGGCTTCCTGAATCTCAAAGGCGGTCAGCTGTGCCGTAGTCGGAAATTCCACGGCATGCTCCAGCATCTGATAAAACTCTGTATTGGTAAAATCCTGTCGTTCCCGATAACCGACTCCATCCACCGTTACCGGGAAGCACAGGATCTGAATGTCCAGGGACTGTTCCAGCTCCGGATCGATATCGCTGGTGGAATCTGTCATCAATTTGATTTTCTGCATACTACACCTCTTCGCAGTTGGTATCTTCCCAACGGTACGCCCGCAGGCTTCCCGTCCGGGTAAGATCAGGATAATCCCACTGCCGCAGCGCTTCATACACTGCAATGGCAACGGAATTGGAAAGATTCAGACTGCGCAGCTCATTGCGCATCGGAATCCGCACACATTCCTCTGGATGTGCGAACAGCAGATCCTCCGGCAAGCCCTGATCCTCCCGCCCGAAAATCAGATAGGCGTTGTTGGGATACACGGCATCGCTGTGGATCTTTCTGCCCTTTGTGGTAAAAAAGAAATACGCGCCCGGATTCCTTGCAGAAAACTCCGCAAAGGAATCGTAATATGTAATATCAAGCTTATCCCAGTAGTCAAGCCCCGCCCGTTTCAGATGCTTATCCGTTACAGTAAAGCCCATAGGACGGATCAGATGCAGCCTGGCACCGGTCACCGCACAGGTTCGGGCAATATTGCCGGTATTCTGGGGAATCTGGGGTTCAACGAGTACAATATTTAACTGATGCATGATTTACTCCATTATAGCACATTCCAACCGGAAACGCAACTGTTTTCGATAGGCAATACCGCACAAAGATTGTATATCCTTGCGTTTCCGGGCACATGCCCGGGAATACGAGCATGGCTTTTATTTATTATAGCGCAAAACCGGAAACATTGCAAGGGCTTATGCACAAACAAAAAAGCCTCCGGAATCCCAGAGGTTGAGATGATAAAATGACGTGCATATTTCACGCATTCGGTCAGATACTAACAGCAAATCCATCAAAGGAGGTGGAAACATGCAGATCAAAGCAATGGTCACCGGCATTGCCGCCGGGGCAGCAGTGGGCACTGTCTGCTATATGCTTACAGGCTCCAGCGCCCGGCAGCGCCGTCATCTCCGGCATGCCACCGGCCGTGCCCTGCGGGCTGTGGGAGGCATGATGGAGGGCATGTCCGATATGCTCAGATAGCTGTGTTCTTACGATAGGCAAGATAGCTTTCCAGAATGATGGTTGCCGCCACCGCATCCACCACTGCCTTTCGCTTCTTTCCTCTGGTATTGGTCTGGTTCAGATAACGGTGTGCCGAAACCGTGGTACACCGTTCATCCCAGAGCACAGTTTCAATTCCCGCCAGTGTCCTCAGTTTTTCTGCAAACAAGGCGCATTTTTCTGCCCGCTCCCCGATGGTGCCATTCATGTTCTTCGGATACCCCACCACGATCTGCTCCGCACGATGCTCCCTGGCAGCCTCTGCGGTTTTTTGGATACATACTTCAAAATCCGTTTCACTGATAACGCCTGCCGGAGAAGCCAGCAGCTCAGAACGGTCGCAGCATGCAAGCCCGGTGCGTGCATCGCCGAAATCTACTGCAAGAATGATCATGCCTGCGCCTCCTGTTCCCGGTCTATCCCCGGTGTATAGGTCTGATCCGTCAGATACGACTTACCGTCATGCCGGCACCACCTGGACTTTGCCAGAGTGGAAAGCTTCGGCGGCAAATGGGACGCATCATTCTTAAAAATCAGCCGACAATGTCCGGATGCGTCAAATTCCACCTTGGACACGGCGGTATTGTCCGCCCAGCCCACCTGATCCAGGTGACTGATATCCTCACCTGCTGCATAGCAAAGGAAATTCCGGATGGCACAGCCGTGGGATACCACAGCAATGGTCTTGCCGCAATGCCCGGCAGCAATGCCGCATACTGCCTGCCGCATCCGGTCAAATACCTGCTGCATGGACTCCCCACCCTGTACATGAAACAGATGCATCTGCTCCTGCCACAGCCTGTAGGACTCTGGATACAGCCTGGGTAGATCCGCCCAGGGTTTGCCTTCCCACACGCCGCCGTTGATCTCCATCAGCTCGTCCAGATACTGTACCGGCAGTTGGTGATACCGATTCACTGCCGCAGCAGTGACACGGGTGCGCTTCAAGGGACTTGCATACAGCACCTGAATGGGAATGTCCCGGAACCGTTCTGCCAGGCAATCCAACTGCCGCATGCCCTTTTCCGTGACCTCCGTATCCACTCTGCCCTGGAAGGTTTCGTTCACATTGCCTTCTGCTTCCGCATGCCGCACCAGATAGACGGTGGTTACCACGGCTTCACACTTCCTGTCAGTTCTCTTGCAGTGGCAATGTGGTTTTCATCCAGCCACTGGTTCATTTCCCGGATGATCCGGATGGGCGCATAGGGATCTGTAAAGATAGCTGCACCAACCTGTACGGCGGATGCCCCTGCCATCATCAGTTCAATGGCGTCCTTGCCGGTGGTAACGCCCCCCATGCCGATAATGGGGATCCGCACCGCATTGGCACACTGCCACACCATGCGAACCGCAATGGGGAAAATCGCTGCGCCGGACATGCCGCCCATATTGTTTTTGAGAATGGGGCGACGGCTGCGGATATCGATCCGCATGCCCAGCAGGGTGTTGATGAGGGAAAGCGCATCCGCACCGGCTGTCTCCGTTGCCTTTGCGATTTCCGCAATATTGGTCACATTGGGAGAAAGCTTGACCACCAGGGGCTTGGTGGTTGCCTTCCGCACTGCCCGGGTAATGGACTCGGCTCCGGCACAGCTTGCGCCGAACGCCATGCCCCCCTGCTTTACGTTGGGGCAGGAAATATTCAGCTCGATCATGTGAACATCCGTCTGCTCCAACTGCTGTGCGATGGTCACGCATTCCTTCACCGTAGAGCCGGCGATATTCGCCAGGATCACCGTATCCTTCTGCATCAGATAGGGCAGCTCCTTCTTGATGAAGGCATCGATACCCGGATTCTGCAAGCCAACGGAATTCAGCATGCCCCCTGTGGTTTCCGCAATCCGGGGTGCATCGTTGCCATTGCGCTTTGTGATGGTGGTTCCCTTTGTGGCGATGCCGCCAAGCTCCGACAGGGGGAACAGTTCCTCGTATTCATGGCCGTAGCCGAACACACCGGAGGCAGGAATAATGGGGTTCTTGAAGGATACCCCTGCTACATTTACGGACAGATCAGCCATTCCAAGCCACCTCCTTTGCATTGAATACCGGGCCGTCCTTGCACACATGGGCTGCATGGATCTCTCCGTTTGCCAGCTTCATTTTGCATGCACATACCAGGCATGCGCCTATGCCACAGCCCATACGTTCCTCCATGGAAACCTCGCAGAAAATGCCCTGCTCCTCTGCGATCTTTGCAATGGCACGAAGCATGGGGGTAGGGCCACAGGCACAGATCATATCCGGCTTCTCCTGCCGGATCTCCTCCAGCAGAGGTTCCGTCACCATGGCATGCAGACCGGCGGTACCATCATCGGTACAGAGAATGGTTTTCGCTCCGGTCTTTGCAAATTCCTCCTGGAGCATCACTGCCGGCATGCTCCGGAAACCGGAAATGACAGTTGCCCGCTCCCCGTAAATCTCTGCCAGTGCCAGCATGGGAGGTACGCCAATGCCGCCGCCCATTAAGATCACCCGGTTTGCATCCGGCTGGATCGTGAAGCCATGTCCCAAAGGCGCCAGCATATCCACATAATCCCCTGCACGAAGATCCGCCAGCACTGCGGTGCCTTCCCCACGAACCGCAAACACCAATGTCAGAGTGCCTGCCTGTCTGTCGATCTGGCATATGGAGATGGGGCGGCGCAGGGTGCTGCCCTTGGGAAGAATGTGTACGAACTGACCCGGTGCAGCAACGGCCGTGATCTCCGGGCACTCCAGTACGAACCGATACAGATCCTGACCCAGATTATCCTTGCGGATCAGCCGGTATTCGCCTTGCGTATATTTCATAGGATACCCCTTTCCAAACACAACGGGGCGGGATGTGCCCGCCCGTTGCCGTAAGGCTGCATTGCACAATCTCTCTGCGATGCCGCCTTAAATCTTTGTAATATCTACCAGTTCCACATCGGACATCTGACGGCCGGTTTCCAGCACATTTGCCAGTGCCCGGGCGGTATCGATCGCCGTTACGGAGCAGATGGAACGCTCCACCGCTTTCCGGCGCATCTTTACACTGTCTCTTGCAGGCAGTCTGCCGTTTGCAGAAGTGGAGATCACATAGTGGATCTTTCCGCTTTCCAGCAGAGTCAGCACATTTGGCTCCGGCTCGGAAATCTTGTTGATTACGTTCGTAGCAATCATATTCCGGTTCAGCACGCTTGCTGTACCCTCCGTACCGTAGATCTCAAAACCCATGCGGCTGAATTTGTCCGCAATGGGGATCAGCTCCTGCTTGTCCGTATCCCGCACGGAGAACAGCACGCCGCCCTCGCATTTCAGATCATAGCCTGCTGCGACCAGTCCCTTCAGCAGTGCATCCTCAAAGCTGGTGGCAATGCCCAGGCACTCGCCGGTGGACTTCATTTCCGGTCCCAGCATGGTATCCACGTCCTGCAGCTTTTCAAAGCTGAATACGGGAACCTTGACTGCAACGTACTTGCCCTCCGGATACAGACCACTCTGGTAGCCCAGCTCCTTGAGGGTATGTCCCAGCACCAGCTTGGTGGCAATGTCCACCATGGGAATGCCGGTCACCTTGCTGATATAGGGCACCGTTCTGGAGGAACGGGGGTTCACTTCGATGACATAAACCTGGTTGTTGTATACCACATACTGAATATTCACAAGGCCCTTCACATGCAGCTCCATTGCAAGACGGCGGGTATATTCCACGATCGTCTCCCGGATCTCCTTGGAAAGGGTCTGTGCCGGGTATACGGAAATAGAGTCGCCGGAGTGAACGCCTGCACGCTCAATATGCTCCATGATGCCCGGGATCAGGAAGTCGGTACCGTCGCAGATAGCGTCTACCTCAACCTCCGTACCCATCATGTACTTGTCGATCAGTACCGGGTTTTCGATCATGGTGCGGGTGATAATGCCCATGTACTCTACCACATCACTGTCAGAGTGGGCAATGATCATATTCTGTCCGCCCAGTACATAGGAGGGACGCAGCAGAACCGGATAGCCCAGATCATTGGCGGCTGCAACCGCTTCCTTCATGGTCATAACCGTATGTCCGGCCGGACGGGGAATCTGGCAGCGCTCCAGCAGCTCGTCAAAGCGCTCTCTGTCCTCTGCCGCATCAATATCATCCGCAGAGGTACCCAGAATGTTCACGCCCATATCTGCCAGGTGACGGGTCAGCTTGATGGCTGTCTGTCCACCGAACTGTACCACAACGCCGTAGGGCTGTTCAGTCTCGATGATGGATTCCACGTCCTCCTTGGTCAGCGGATCAAAGTACAGTCTGTCGGCTGTATCAAAGTCGGTGGAAACCGTCTCCGGATTGTTGTTGCAGATAATGGCCTCATAGCCCATTTCCTTCAGCGTCCACACACAGTGTACGGAGCAGTAGTCGAACTCGATGCCCTGTCCGATCCGGATGGGGCCGGAACCGAATACGATGACCTTCTTCTTGCCTTTTTCATTCCGCTCGATGAATTCCTTTGCTTCATTTTCCTCATCAAAGGTGGAGTAGAAATAGGGTGTCTCCGCCTTGAACTCTCCGGCACAGGTATCAACCATCTTGAATACTGCACGGCGGCGCAAAGGGCACTTCTGCCCGGAGAACCGCTCAATGGTGCTGTCCAGATAGCCGTACTGCTTGGCAATATTGTATTTTTCCTCAGTGAGTTCTCCCTCTGCCAACCACTTTTCCAGGTTCACCAGGTTCAGCAGCTTGTTCAGGAACCAGTTGTCCACCATGGTCAGCGCATGGATCTGCTCTACGGAGATGCCACGCTTCAGTGCCTCGTAGATCTGGAAGCAGCGCTCATCCTCCACCTTGCCGTCCAGCATTTCCAGGATCTCATCCGTGCTGTAGGCTTCGTATTTCTTCATGTTCAGAGAATCCAGACCCAGCTCAATGGAGCGAACCGCCTTCATCATCGCCTGCTCAAAGCTGGTGCCAATGGACATGACCTCACCGGTAGCCTTCATCTGGGTGCCAAGAGTTCTCTTGGCGTATACAAACTTATCGAACGCCCACTTGGGGAACTTTACAACCACATAGTCGATTGCCGGCTCAAAGCATGCATAGGTCTTGCCGGTAACCTGGTTCAGGATCTCGTCCAGGGTGTAGCCGATGGCGATCCGGGTGGCAACCTTTGCAATGGGATAGCCGGTGGCCTTGGATGCCAGAGCGGAGGAACGGGATACACGGGGGTTTACCTCGATGACCGCATACTCAAAGCTGGTGGGATGCAGGGCAAACTGACAGTTACAGCCGCCCTCTACCTTCAGCTCCTGAATGATGTTGATGGCAGCGGTACGGAGCATCTGATACTCCCGGTCGGACAGCGTCACAGCCGGAGCAATTACGATGCTGTCACCGGTGTGTACGCCAACCGGATCAAAGTTCTCCATGGAGCAGACAGTGATCACATTGCCCTTTCGGTCCCGGATCACCTCAAACTCAATTTCTTTCCAGCCGCTGATGCACTTTTCGATCAACACCTGGGTAATGGGGGAAAGCCTCAGACCATTCTTTGCAATATCCCGCAGCTCCTCCTCATCCGCAGCAATTCCGCCGCCGGTGCCGCCCAGGGTGAATGCCGGACGCACGATCACCGGATAACCGATTTCCTCGGCAAAATCCACCGCATCCTCAATGGTCTCTACCACCTTGGAGGGAATGCAGGGCTCCCCGATCTTTTCCATCGTGTCCTTGAACGCCTGGCGATCCTCCGCCTTGTGGATGGTTTCCGGATCTGCACCAAGCAGCTTTACGTTGTGAGCATCCAGGAAGCCCTCCGCCGCCAGCTGCATGGACAGGGTCAGACCAGTCTGTCCCCCCAGGGTGGACAGGACGCTGTCCGGCTTCTCGATCTCAATGACACGCTTTACGGTTTCCAGGGTCAGAGGCTCGATGTAGATCTTATCCGCCATGGCCTTATCCGTCATGATAGTCGCCGGATTGGAGTTGATGAGCACAACCTCCAGTCCCTCCTGCTTCAGCGCACGACATGCCTGTGTGCCGGCATAGTCAAACTCTGCCGCCTGTCCGATTACGATCGGGCCGGAGCCGATTACCAGTACCTTTTTAATATCACTTCTCAGCGGCATTTCTGTGCTCCTCCTTATAGTTCATCATCTTTGCAACAAATTCATCAAAGGCATACGCAGTGTCCAGGGGACCGCCGTGGGCTTCCGGATGGAACTGTACCGTGTGTGCATCGCAATCCAGATACCGTACGCCCTCACAGGTCTTGTCGTTGGCGTTGATATGTGTCAGCACTGCAACCTTGGGATCCAGGCTGTCTGCAACCACTGCATAGCCGTGATTCTGGCTGGTGACATAGGTTCTGTCATGCTCCAGGTCGATCACAGGCTGGTTGCCGCCCCGGTGGCCATACTTGAGCTTTTCGGTTCTCGCACCATGTGCCAATGCCATGAGCTGATGCCCCAGGCAGATGCCGAAAATCGGGATCCCCAGCTTGCAGATCTCCTTCAGATTCTCAATCACCTCTACATTTTCCTCCGGATTGCCCGGGCCGTTGGACAGCATGATTCCGTCCGGATCGATCTCCCGGATCTGCTCTGCTGTGGTGGTGGCAGGCACTACATACACCTGGCAGCCACGCTCGATCAGCATTCTGCGGATGTTCCGCTTATAGCCAAAGTCAAACAGCACCACACGCAGGGGCGCATCTTCGTCTCCGTACACCCGGATCTGGGTATCAGTCACGCTCTTGACAGCGTCCTTGATGGAGAAAGCCCGGATCTGCTCCAGGTATGCATCCTTGTTGGCATACACATCCTCCGTGGTAATCATACCGTTCATAACGCCGGTTTCCCGGATCATTCTGGTCAGACACCGGGTGTCAATGTTGTGAATGCCGATCACGTTGTGCCGGATCAAAAAGTCATTGATGTTGCCCTCGCAGCGGAAATTGGAGGGGGTATTGCACCATTCCCGGATGATGTAGCCACTCAGGTATGTATCGTTGGACTCTGCGTCCGCCTCATTCACACCATAGTTGCCGATCAACGGAAAGGTCTGGGTTACGATCTGTCCGTAATAGCTGGGATCTGTCAGCGTTTCCTGGTATGCAGTCAAACCGGTGGTAAACACCACTTCGCCGATGACGGTGCCCTTTGCGCCGCAGCTGCGGCCCTCAAAGACTTTGCCGTTTGCAAGGAGCAGATACGCTTTTTCGCCCTGATTAAATAATGACATCTGTTTGCTTCCCCTCTCACTTATTTGATATCGATGTAGGAGGTCAGATCCTCCCGCATGCGGATCGCTTCTCTTCTGGCAGCCTGAGCAAACTCATGCTCATCGCAGCCTTCCTTCTGGTATGCACACATAATGGCACGGGAAGAATTCACAATGGCACCTAAGCCGTTTGCGTCAAACGCACCAGCCACACCAGCTGCGCCGCCTCCCTGCGCCCCGTAGCCGGGAACCAGGAACATGGTGTGAGGCAGGCGGGCACGCAGCTCCCTGAGCTGTTCCGGATAGGTAGCGCCTACCACCGCACCTACGGAGGAGTAGCCGTACTGTCCGATCTGTTCCCTGCCCCAGGCTTCGCACATATCTCCCATAATAGCATAAACCGGAACTCCATCAATCAATCTGTCCTGTAGCTCACCGCTGGAGGGATTGGAGGTCTTGACCAGTACGAAAATGCCCTTGTCATGCTCCTTACAGGTGCGCAGCAGAGGGTTGATCCCGTCGGAGCCCAGATAGCCGTTTACGGTCAATGCATCCGCACCGAAGGGAGTGCACTCATTCTCCCCCACCATGGTGGTGCCCAGATGTGCCGCTGTGTATGCTTCCATGGTAGCGCCAATGTCGTTCCGCTTGCCATCGGTGATGACAAACATGCCCTTAAGCTTTGCATAGCGAATGGTTCGCTCCAGTGTCTTGATGCCATGATGCCCATACATTTCATAGTAAGCAGCCTGGGGCTTGATGGCGGGAACAATGTCGCAGATTGCATCAATGATCTCCTGGTTGAACCGGAAGATCGCCCGGGATGCAGCCTTCAGACTCTCCCCATCCACATCCATATAGGTTTTCTGAATGTAAGAGGGCACATAGGCAAGCTTCGGATCCAGTCCCACAACGGTGGGGTTCTTCATCTCCCGGATTTTCGTAATCAGTCTGTCAAATGACATGACACATCCTCCTTAGTTCTTGTTGTATTGAAAGCGGATCTCTCCGCCGGTTATCGTAGCATGCACTCGACCCCGGAGGGTCATGCCCTTGAATACCGTGTTGTGGGATTTGGAATGCAGCTTGTCCGGATCCACTGTCCAGCTTTCATTCAGATCCACCAGGATCAGCTCTGCATCCGCTCCTTCGTGCAGCCGGGGCACCGGCAGTCCCAGCAGCTTCCGGGGGCTTTCAGCCATCAGCCGGACAATATCCGCCAGCGTCAGTTTTCCGGTATGGTACAGCCCTGTCAGGGTTGCTGCCAAAGAGGTTTCCAATCCGACCACCCCGTTGGGTGCCGTTTCAAAGACCGCCTTTTCCTCCGCACTGTGAGGAGCATGATCCGTTACAATGCAGTCGATGGTACCGTCGCACACGCCCTGTTCCACAGCCAGTCGATCCGTCTCCTCCCGGAGAGGAGGATTCATACGAAAGTCCGCATCCCGGGCCAGCAGCTTTTCCTCCGTCAGCAGGAAGTAATGGGGGCATGTCTCGCAAGTCACCTTGACACCCCTTGCCTTGGCTTGTCGGATCAGTTCCACACTGCCTGCCGTGCTGACGTGCGCAATGTGGATCCGGGATCCGGTTTCCTCCGCCAGGCGGATCTCCCGGGCGGTGATGCTGTCCTCGGACGCCCGATCCATGCCCTTCACGCCCAGCTGTTCGCTGATTTTCCCCTTATGCATGATGCCGCCGTTGATGATTTTCAGATCCTCGCAATGGGAGATAATCAGCAGTCCGTTCCGGATGCTCTCCTCCATGGCTTCCCGCAGCAGTCGGTCGGATTCCACCGGTCTGCCATCGTCGGAAATCGCCCGAACCCCTGCATGGATCAAGGCATCATACTCGCAAAGTGCCTTTCCCTGCATACTCTGGGTGATACACCCTACCGGATACACCTTTACGCCGGTATCCGCTGCCTGTTCCAGGATGTACTGCACCGTTTCCGGAGAATCAATGGGAGGCTTGGTGTTGGGCATGCATGCCACACCGGTCACACCTCCTGCCAGAGCTGCCGCCGCTCCGGTGTGGATATCCTCCTTATAAGTCAGCCCCGGATCCCGGAAATGCACATGCATATCAAACAGACCCGGCAGTGCTGTCAGCCCGTCAGCCCGGATTACTTGATCCGCAGGCTCCCGGATGTTGCCGATTTTCTGGATCTTTCCATCCCGGATCAGCATGTCGCATACTGTGCCGTTCAGGGTCACATTCTGAATCAGAATCCTATTCATTCAGCCCTCCTCCGCATACAAAAAAACACCATCGGCATTGTCGAGCTCCGTCATTTTCACCCGCACTGTTTCCTCCCCGGAAGTGGGGAGATTCTTTCCCACATAATCCGGACGGATGGGCAGCTCCCGGTGTCCTCTGTCCACCAGTGCCGCCAGCTGGATGCAATCCGGTCTGCCCCGGGTAATGAGGGCGTCAATCGCCGCCCGTGTGGTTCGCCCGGTGCAGATCACGTCATCCACAATGACTACTCGCATGCCGTTGATGTCAAAATCGATCTTTGTTTTTTCCGGTAAATCAGATTCCTTCTTGTCGTCCCGATAAGGGGTGATATCCAGTGCGCCGCAGGGCACGGTCACATGCTCCAGGGACTGGATCTTAGCGCTGATCCGTTTGGCAAGTACTGCGCCCCTGGAGAAGATTCCCACCAGGCACACGCCCTCCGTTCCCTTGTTCCGCTCCAGGATCTCGTAGGTGATCCGGGTAATTGCACGCTCCATGGCGCTTGCATCCATAATCACACGGGTCTTCAACCAAACCGCTCCTTTCAACAAAAAACGTGCACCGGCTGACCGATGCACGTAGCTTGCAGAAAACCAGGGCTTACACTGCCCCCGACTCCGATTCTATTGCACCTTGTCAACCTCACAGGATCAACTTAAAGGTTTCATTTGTACTAGTATATCATACTTTGCAGCATTTGTCCAGTATTTTTTTCAAATTTATGACCGCATCCGCCGAAAAAAGCGGAGAAGCCGGACGAATCCCATGCAAGCAGCAATCAGAATGCAGGGAATGGTCATCAAATATGCGTTTTTCGCAAGCTGCACCTGCTGGGGCTTTGGTGCGCCGATGGTGAGAAATCTGCCGCAGCCGAACACTACTTTCATGTTTCATCCTCCGGCTGGGCAATCAAAAACTTGATACGCTTGCCCTCATCTGTGAACATTTTTTCGTGCTCTGTTTCCAGATTTTCTGCAAATCCGCTGGCATGCAGATCCCGGGTCTGATAGGTAATCCGGTAGCCGCACGCCGGCAGGTATTCCAGCGTTTCCTCGAATAGCTCATCATCATCCGTCTTAAACCACAATTCCCCGGTCAGAAACGCCTTGTACTGCATCAGCTGTCTTGGATGGGTAAGACGGCGTTTTTTATGCTTCGGGCGAGGCCAGGGGTTGCAGAAATTGATGTAGATCCTGTCCACCCGATCCTCCGGCGCAAAGGCATCCGAAATATAGGAGATATTGAAAATGGCGATTTTCACGTTCTCCGCCGGCTGTTGTGCTGCCGCATATGCCGCTTCCAGTTTCCGCTTTGCAAGCCCCAGCATCTCATTTTTGATATCCAGAGCAATCAGATTCACCTGGGGGTATTGCAGCACCGCCTGGGAGATCCAGCCCCCCTTACCGCAGCCCAGTTCCAGATACAAAGGGCATCCCGGCTGGGAAAACTGCTCCCGCCAATGCCCCCGCAAGGTCTTTGGCTCCGGCACATAGAAGGGGCATGCCTCCAATTCCGGCTTTGCCCACGCCTTATGTCTGATCCGCATAGTCCCTTACTTTCCGCATGCCAGCGCACGCTGACCAATGTCCTTCCGGTAATGCGCACCCTCAAACCGGATCTGCTCCACCGCCGCATAGGCACCATCCAGCGCCTGCTGTAAGGTGTCCCCTGCTACAGTCACACCAAGCACTCTGCCGCCGGCAGTCAGGAAGGTACCGTTTTCATACCTGGTACCTGCATGGTACACGAAAGCAGAATCCAGCTGTCCCTTTTCGTTCAGCCCGGAAATGGGCAGACCGGTAGCATACTTCTTGGGGTATCCGCCGCTTGCCATAATGACGCATGCCACACAGCCCTTTTTCCACTGGATGTCCAGCTGATCCAGAGTACCTGCGTGAATGGCCTTGATAATGTCCACAAAGTCCGTTTCCAGCAGGGGCAGAACCACCTGGGTCTCTGGATCCCCGAACCGACAGTTGTACTCGATCACCTTGGGACCATTGGGGGTCAGCATCAGACCAAAGTACAGACAACCCTTGAAGGCTCTGCCTTCCTTCGCCATAGCATCCACCGTAGGCAGGAAGATGGTTTTCATGCACACGTCCGCAATTTCCTCAGTATAGTAAGGATTGGGAGAAACCGTACCCATACCGCCGGTGTTCAGTCCCTGATCTCCGTCGTTTGCCCGCTTGTGATCCATGGAGGAGATCATGGGACGCACGGTCTTGCCGTCTGTAAAGCACAGCACAGAAACCTCAGGTCCGGTGAGGAACTCCTCCACCACGATCTGTGCGCCGCTTTCGCCGAAGATCTTATCCTCCATCATGGAGCGCACCGCAGCTTCTGCCTCGGCAAAATCCTGCGCCAGCACCACGCCCTTGCCCAGCGCAAGACCATCCGCCTTAATCACAGTGGGGTATGTATTCTTCGCCTTGATGTAGGCAATCGCTTGATCCGGCTGGGTAAAGACCTCATATCCGGCAGTGGGAATGCCGTACTGCTTCATCAGCTGCTTGGAGAATACCTTGCTGCCTTCGATGATGGCAGCAGCCTTGCTGGGGCCAAAGGTCATAAAGCCCTCCGCCTCCATGGCGTCCACCATACCCAGCACCAGCGGATCATCCGGTGCCACAAACACAATATCCACTGCCAGTTCCTTCGCCAGCTTTACCATACCATCAATATCCGTTGCCTTTACCGGATAACAGGTTGCAAACTGTGCAATGCCTCCATTGCCCGGTGCGCAATACAGAGCATCCACCTGCTTGCTTTCCGCAAGCTTCATAATAATGGCATGCTCTCTCCCGCCGCCGCCAACTACTAAAATCTTCATTTCTTTCCTCCAGCTTGTTTGTGATGCTCCATCAATGGTGGAACAGACGGATGCCGGTAAACGCCATAGCAATCCCGTACTTATTGCAGGTCTCGATCACGTTATCATCCCGGATAGAACCGCCAGGCTGCGCAATGTATGCAACGCCGCTCTTTTTAGCCCGTTCGATGTTGTCGCCAAAGGGGAAGAATGCGTCAGAGCCCAAGCATACATCCGTATTCTTTGCAAGCCATGCCTGTTTTTCTTCCTTGGTAAATACCGCAGGCTTTACCTTGAAGATCTGTTCCCATGCGCCGTCTGCCAGCACATCCATGTATTCATCGGAAATGTATACGTCAATGGCATTGTCCCGGTCTGCCCGACGAATGCCGTCTACAAACTGCAGACCAAGCACCTGGGGAGACTGACGGAGCCACCAGTTGTCCGCCTTATTGCCAGCCAGACGGGTACAGTGGATTCTGGACTGCTGCCCGGCGCCGATGCCAATGGCCTGCCCGTCCTTCACATAGCATACGGAGTTGGACTGGGTATATTTCAGTGTGATCAGAGAGATCAGCAGATCCCGCTTCTTGTCATCGGGAATGTTCTGATTGTCCGTTACCACATGCTCCAGCAGCGCATTGTCGATCTTCAGATCATTTCTGCCCTGCTCAAAGGTCACGCCGAATACCTGCTTGCGCTCAATGGGGGCAGGCTCATAGCTTTCATCGATCTGGATGATGTTGTAGGTGCCCTTCCGCTTGGACTTGAGGATCTCCAACGCTTCCGGCTCATAACCCGGGGCAATGATGCCGTCGGATACTTCACGCTGGATCATTTTTGCAGTGGGCACGTCGCATACATCGGACAGGGCGATAAAATCCCCGTAGGAGGACATGCGATCAGCGCCTCTTGCTCTTGCATAGGCACTTGCCAGAGGAGAAAGCTCTCCCAGATCATCTACAAAATAGATCTGCTTGAGGGTGTCAGACAGAGGTGCGCCCACTGCTGCTCCGGCAGGAGATACATGCTTGAAGGAGGTTGCGGCACACATGCCGGTAGCCTGCTTCAGCTCCCGTACCAGCTGCCAGCCGTTGAAGGCATCCAGTAGATTGATATAGCCTGGCTTGCCGTTCAGCACCGTAATGGGCAGCTCCCCGGATTCCATATAGATTCTGGACGGCTTCTGGTTGGGATTGCAGCCGTATTTCAAAAACATTTCGTTCGCCATGATGTTCTACCCCTCTCAGGAATTTTTGTTGATGATCTTGGAAATGGTGTCCCCGGTGTGCAGGTCAATGTACCGCACAAACAGAGAAACCTTATTGTCCGGATTCAGGCTGTCCCACAGCTGACGGGCAAATTCCGTGATGTCATTCGGAACTCCTACCAGCTTGGGTTCACCCTCAAAGCTGGGCAGCGGATTGCCGTCCCCCTGATAGGTGTGGATGAAGTGACCCTGCCCGCTGATGGGATTTTTATAAGTAAAGGTGAAACGCTGACAAGAGGACGGATCCCCGTTTGCACTCTTGAGGATGGACAGTGCGTAGTTAAAGTCCTCCTTATCGTGCTTGATGACGCCGGAAATGCGGGGTGTATAATTGGGTGCATCCGGTTCAAACTCCCGGCTGCGCAGGGACTGCTCAAAGGTGAGCTGGTTGTTCATGCCATCATAAATGGTGTCGGTCTGATCCCCATTGGTGACGATGGTTTTATTACCCAACACACGCACCGGTGCATAAATAATCAGACTGGGATCGGTAAGCTTGCTTTCGTCAAACGCCTGGGTACGGATGCCCAGCCCATCGTTGACAAAGACCCGGTTCCGGCTGTTTTCGCTGCGGCCCATGATAAAATAAACCGCAACCGCATGCTTGCCGTCCTGGCTTTTGCCCAGCATAATGCCCCGACCAGGGTACGCATTGTTCTTCAGTTCCTCAAAAATTGAACGCATTTCCATTGTCAGCATCTCCTCTTATCAAATTGATCCGTGAATCACAGTACGGCCGTCCCGCACCTCAATTTTATCCTGGCAGAACAGGGATACAGCCTGGGGAAGGATCTTCCACTCTGCCTGTTCCATGATCCGCCGCTGCAGCGTCTCCGGTGTGTCATCGTCCTGCACGTCTACTGCTTTCTGCAAAATAATGGGGCCTCCATCGCAGACCTCGGTTACAAAATGCACCGTTGCGCCGCTGACCTTCACACCTGCTGCCAGTGCAGACTCGTGTACATGCAGCCCGTAGAAGCCCTTGCCGCAAAAGCTTGGGATCAGTGCCGGATGCACATTCATCATACGGTTCGGATACGCCCGGCAGACGCTCTCGTCCAGAATGGTCATAAAGCCCGCATACACCACCAGATCCGCCTGTTCCTCCTGCAAAGCTGCGAGAATTGCACGGGAATAGGACGCAACATCCGGATACTCCTTCCGCACCAGCACACGAGTCGGAATCCCGTTTTCTCTGGCACGGGTCAGAGCGTAGGCATCTGCCTTGGAGGAGATCACGCATGTGATCCTTCCCCCGATGATCTCTCCCCGGTTCTGGGCATCGATCAGAGCCTGGAGATTGGTGCCGCCGCCGGAAACCAGCACAACAATACGCTTGTCAGTATGCTGCATACGCTGTCCTCCTTGCATCAGCAGATGATTACGCCTTCCTCGCTCTCAACCAGCTCACCCAGCACGTAAGCATGCTCGCCGGCTGCATTGAGAATGGAAATGGCTTTATCCGCATCCTGCTTGTCTACGGAAACGATCATGCCCACACCCATATTGAAGGTGTTGAACATATCACGCTCCGGAATGTGACCGGTTCTTGCGATCAGATCGAAGATGGGCAGCACCTGCACCGCACTGCGTTCGATCTTTGCGCTGATGCCCTTGGGCAGGCTCCGGGGAATGTTCTCGTAGAAGCCGCCGCCGGTAATGTGGGAAATCGCCTTGACGTTTACCTGTTCCAGCAGGGACAGAATGGACTTTACATAGATCTTCGTGGGAGTCAGCAGGCATTCACCCAGGGAAGTACCCAGATCCGCAAACTGTCTGCCCAGCGTCTCCTCATTTACAGTAAATACCTTCCGAACCAGGGAGAAACCGTTGGAATGTACACCGCTGGATGCCAGTGCAATCAGCACATCCCCAGCCTTCTGGGTATCCGGCTTCAGGATCTTGTCCTTGTCCACAACGCCTACGGAGAATCCGGCAAGGTCGTACTCATCCACCGGATAAAATCCGGGCATTTCTGCGGTCTCGCCCCCTACCAGGGCGCATCCGGACTGTACACAGCCCTCTGCAACGCCGGAAACGATATCAGCAACCTTTTCGGGATAGTTCTTGCCCACAGCAATGTAATCCAGGAAAAACTGAGGCTTTGCGCCGCAGCAGATGATATCGTTGACGCACATTGCCACGCAGTCAATGCCCACGGTGCTGTGCTTGTCCATCAGAAATGCGATCTTCAGCTTCGTGCCAACGCCATCCGTGCCGGACACCAGAACCGGCTTGCTGATCCCGGTCATATCCAGCTCAAACAGTCCGCCGAAGCCGCCGATGCCGGACAGCACGCCGCTTGTCATGGTTCGTGCCACATGTGCCTTCATCAATTCTACCGCACGGTAGCCGGCAGTCACGTCCACGCCTGCCTTTTTGTAACTTTCAGAATAGCTATTCATCAGAACCTCCGTTATTCTCCGATTTTACGTTCAAATTTATCCTTGGGCATCTCCTTGGGTACCGGGATCGGATATTCACCGGTGAAGCAGCCCGTACAGAAATCACAGTGATCGTTTGCAGCGATTGCCTTTACCCCATCCACGCTCAGGTATCCAAGTGAATCCGCTCCAAGCTCCTTGCAGATGCCCTCCACAGGCAGCCGGCAGGCAATCAGCTTATCCTTGCTGTCGATATCTGTGCCGAAATAGCAGGGATTGGTAAAAGGCGGACTGGAAATGCGTACATGTACTTCCTTTGCCCCAGCCTCCCGGATCAGACTGACAATCCGGGCAGAGGTGGTACCCCGCACAATGCTGTCATCCACCAGAATCACGCGCTTACCGGCTACCACATCCCGTACCACATTCAGCTTGATGCGCACCGCATCCGTCCGCTCCTTCTGGGTGGGCTGGATGAAGGTTCTGCCCACATAGCGGTTCTTGATGAATCCCACTCCATAGGGAATGCCGGATGCATGGGACAGACCCAGTGCCGCATCCAGACCGCTGTCCGGCACGCCGATCACCACATCCGCCTCTACGGGATGCTCCTTCCAGAGGATCTCCCCTGCTCGGAGCCGGGCACGGTGTACGCAGACGCCTTCAATCACGGAATCCGGCCGGGCAAAGTATACATACTCAAACACGCAGATATTGCACCGCTTGCCGCAATGGGAACGGATGGAACGAGCCCCCTCCTTGTCCACCACCACGATCTCCCCCGGGTCAAGATCCCGGATAAAAGCAGCGCCGATGCTGTCCAGAGCGCAGCTTTCAGAGGTGAACACCAAAGAGCCGTCCGGACACTTGCCCATGCAGAGCGGTCGGAACCCATTGGGATCCCGTGCGGCGATCAGCTTGGTGGGAGACATGATCACCAGGGAGTATGCCCCTTTGAATCGGTACATGGCTTGCTCCACCGCCGTTTCGATAGAGGGGAACTTCAGCCGCTGCTCCGTAATGGCATAGGAAATCACTTCCGTGTCATTGGTGGTATGGAAAATGGCGCCCTTCAGCTCATATTCCTCCCGAAGCTCTGCCGCATTGACCAGGTTGCCGTTATGGGCAATGGCCATAGGGCCTTTTACATGCCGCACAACCAAAGGCTGCGCATTGGCACGGTTATTGCCGCCGGTGGTGCCGTAGCGCACATGCCCGATGGCAATGTTCCCAAGCCCCAGCTTTTCCATATGGGACTGGTTGAATACCTCCGGCACCAGCCCAAGATCCTTATGATAGGAAAACACACCCTTGTCATTGACTACAATGCCGCAGCTTTCCTGTCCCCGGTGCTGCAGCGCATACAGCGCCATATAGGTCTTGGCTGCCACATCCCCAGTCTGCTGACTGAAAATACCGAATACACCGCATTCCTCATGGATACCTGTTACCAATTGAACCTCATTCCCTTCCGTTCCAGCAGTATGTACAAAGCTCACACTGGGGCCTGCCCACCGCCTTGACAGTACCCTCCAGCGACTGGAATTCCAGAGAGGTCAGCTTCAGACGCCTGCAGATTTCGTCCCGCAGCAGCTTCCCTCGTTCTGTGGTCGAATCGCTGTATTCCTCAATGTACTTTACGCCTTCCGCACCCTCCTGCTCGTCAATGATCTGCCGTGCGATCAGCTCCAGCTCGGAGGTGCTTCTGGAAAAGTTCAGATATTTGCAGCCGTACATGATGGGCGGACATGCAGAGCGCATATGCACTTCCTTGGCACCGTTTTCATACAGAAATTCCACGGTTTCCCGCATCTGGGTGCCCCGGACAATGCTGTCATCCACAAACAAAAGCTTCTTGCCTTCAATCAGCTCGTGCACCGGAATCAGCTTCATTTTCGCAACCCGGTTCCGCATGGACTGGTTTGCAGGCATAAAGCTCCTGGGCCAGGTAGGCGTATATTTGATAAAAGGTCTTGCAAATGGAATGCCGCTCCGGTTTGCGTATCCAATGGCATGGGGCACACCGGAATCCGGGATGCCGCAAACATAGTCCACCTCCGGCAGCCTGCCGTTTTTCATATCGTTTTCCGCCATGATCTCCCCGTTCCGGGTTCGCATGACTTCTACATTGACTCCCTCATAGCATGCAGTGGGATAGCCATAGTACGTCCACAGGAAGGTACAGATTTTTTTCTGTTCCGTACCAGGACTGAGAATTTCAAATCCATCCTTGGTGATCCTGGTGATTTCCCCTGCCTGTAGCTCATGACAGGTAGAATAGCCTAGCTTCTGATAGGCAAAGGATTCAAAGGAGAAGCAGTAGCCGTCCGACCTTCTGCCAATGAGAATGGGCAGACGACCGTCCTTGTCCCGAGCCACTATAATGGAGTGTTCCGTCATCAGCACCAGGGACATGGTACCCTGGATTTTGCCTTGGGCATAGCGGATGCCCTCCACAAAGCTGTCCTTCTGGGCGATCAGCGCACCGATCAGCCCGGCAGAGTTGATGGCGCCGCTGCTCATGGTCTCGAAATTCGCACAGCCCCTTTCCAACAGCTCATCCGCCAGTGCGGCAGCGTTGGTAATGATGCCGATGGAGCACAGGGCATACAGCCCAAGCTTGGAACGAACCATAATGGGCTGGGGATCCGTATCGCTGATACAGCCGATACAGATATTCCCCCGCATTTTCTCCACGTCTTTTTCAAACTTTGTCCGGAAGGGAGAGCTTTCAATGCTGTGGATATTTCTCTGAAAGCCAAGCTCCGGGGCATAGGAGGTCATACCGCCCCGACGCGTACCCAGATGGGAGTGATAGTCCGTGCCGAAGAACACGTCCTGGATGCAGTCATTGGCAGATGCTGCTCCGAAAAAACCGCCCATACGCCTTATTCTCCCATAACTCGCTTAATCATTTCCTGATAAGCTTCTTCCACGCCGCCCATATCTCTTCTGAATCTGTCCTTATCCAGCTTTTCGTGGGTCTTGGAATCCCAGAACCGACAGGTGTCCGGAGAGATCTCGTCCGCCAGCAGGATCTGACCGTGGAACCGACCGAATTCGATCTTGAAATCAATCAGGTCAATGCCAATGTTCTTGAAGAAGCCCTTCATAAATTCGTTTACCTTGAAGGCATACTTGGTGATATCCTCGATCTCCTGCTCCGTTGCTAGGCCCAGACCCAGTGCGTAATACTTGTTGATAAAGGGATCCCCCAGCTCATCGCACTTGTAGCTGAATTCCAGGGTAGGCTGCTTCAGAGGTGTACCCTCTGCAATGCCCAGCTTCTTGGAAAAGCTGCCTGCTGCCACGTTTCTGACGATAACCTCCAGGGGAACGATTTCCACCTTCTTGACAATGGTTTCCCGGTCGGAGATCTCCTCTACCAGATGGGTCGGAACACCCTCCTTCTCCAACAGCTTGAGCATATAGTTGGTCATCTTGTTGTTGATAGCACCCTTGCCAACGATGGTGCCCTTCTTCTCTCCGTTGAATGCAGTGGCATCGTCCTTGTAGTCCACGATCACCAGATCCGGATCATTGGTGGCATACACCTTCTTTGCCTTGCCTTCATAGAGCTGCTCAGTTTTCTGAATGTTCATTGTCATTTCCTCCATATATCTCAAACTTTGGGTTCCCATGATTCCGTGCAGGATTACAGTGCTGCAACCCGCTCCTGCATCGCCTTGTCCTTTTCCAGAACGCCAGCCTCCATCTTTGCCTTCCGGGCAATGAGCTGTTCCTTCAGTGCCGGATCCGAAAGTGCCAGCATCTGTACTGCCAGGATCGCAGCATTGGCAGCCCCATCAATGGCAACAGTCGCCACCGGAATACCGCTGGGCATCTGTACGGTCGCCAGCAAGGCATCCAGCCCATCCAGGGTTGAGGACTTCACCGGAATGCCAATGACCGGCTTCACCGTATGGGCTGCCAGCACCCCTGCCAGATGAGCTGCCTTTCCTGCCGCCGCAATGATCACATCCACATCATTGTCACAGGTCGCCTTTGCAAAAGCAGCCGCCTGCTCCGGAGTCCGGTGTGCGGACATCACATGCACCTCATATGCCACACCAAATGCCTTCAATTCTTCAATAGCTGCCTTGACAACCGGGAAGTCACTGTCGCTTCCCATAATAACTGCTACTTTACTCATGCTTTTCTCCGGACGATTGCTCGTCCGCTCCTTTCGTTGAATCCATAATCACCTGACCGGTCTGCATATCCACCGGCTGCTCCTCCACGCTGTACAGCAGCAAAAGCCCGTCCGCATCCCGCCGCATCCGCAGGATCAGGTTGGAAGCCTGGGGCACCACTCCCGCATCCGTTTTCAGCCGATAGCAGAACCGGAAGGTGCAGGCGTAGCGCAGCACCGGCTCGCTTTCGTCCCACTCCGTATCCAGCAGAGTCATGGAGGTAAAATACCGGTTCTGCATCCGGTGTTCATCAATGACCGCACTGTAGGAATCCGCCGCAGTAATGCTGTAAACATCGCTGTAATCCTGTCGCAGCATCGCTTTCAGATACTGTTGAGAAAGCTGCGCCAGCTGCGCCAGCACCGTATAGCTTTCCACCCCTGCCAGATCCTCAGCGTCAAAGGAAAAGTACAGTGGCTCTCCTGCCAGTACCGTGCGCATGGTAACTGCCGTCATGCGAATGGTGCTGCCGCTGACTTCTGCGGTATACTGTGCCGTGCCGGACATGAGACGCAGAACTCCATCCTCAGCCACGCAGCTGTCCCATGCCTGAGAAAGCAGCTGCTGTCCTTCGGTGTTATAAAGGATGGTTTTTTCATCCTCTGCTGTCACTGCTGCAAGGATCTGTCCGGTCAGAGGAGTGATGGAACTGTAAGCAAAGGGAATACGCACGTTTTCGTTGATCTGGATCATGCCGTACCGCAGGGCGCCGCCTGTTCTGCGAGAAACAAGCAGCGTCTGCTCTCCGGCAAAAGACAGGGAATTCCATTCCGCATCCACCAGCACACGATCGTTTTCATTCCGCACACCATACAGTCCGGTGTCATCGTCCTGAAAGATGTAATATTCCTCACGGCCGGCAGGCTGTGTGGTTTTGCTGTCACCAGTATCCTGGGTGGTGTCCAGATTCAGTTTGATCAGTCCGGTTCCCAGCGCTACGATCACGACCGCCAGCACCAGCATCAGAAGCCGTATCCGCCGTGTCACACCCGTTCCTCCTTTGCCCCATGCCCATCATGCAAAACACCCATCAACTACGTCCTAATCCTGGTGCTCTGCCTTTCTTTCCTGATAGATCTGCTCCGTTTCACGCACGATGTAAATAGGACGCTGCTTGGTTTCCAGGTAGGTCTTGGACAAATACTGCCCCAGCACACCAATGCAGAACAGCTGCAAACCGCCCAGCAGAAAGATCGCACACATGATGGACGGGAAGCCTGCTACAGCTTCTCCGAACGCCAGAGTCTTGACAATGATCCAGATCATCATCAGAAAGGCGATCACGCAGCTGACAAGCCCCAGCACCGAAGCGATCGCCAGGGGGGCTGTGGAAAAGGCAAAAATGCCCTCCAGAGAATACCGGAACAAGCTCCAGAACGACCACGCCGTTGTCCCGGCGGCACGCTCTACGTTCTCGTACTCGATATACTTGGTCTTGAAGCCCACCCAGCTGAAAATGCCCTTGGAGAAACGATTGTACTCCCGCATGGACAGAATGGCATCCACCATCTGTCGGCTCATAAAACGGAAATCCTGCGCTCCGTCCACGATCTCTGTCTGGGAGATCTTGTTCATGATCCGGTAGAATTTCCGTGCGAACCAGGAACGCACCTTGGATTCGCCCTTCCGGCTGACCCGTCGGGTAGTGGCGCAGTCGTATTCTCCGTCCCGTACATAGCTGTACATCTCGGGCAGGAAGGACGGCGGATGCTGCAAGTCCGCATCCATCACCACAACAAAGTCCCCTGTTGCATTCTCCAGACCGGCAAACATACCGGCTTCCTTGCCGAAATTGCGGGAAAAGGAAATGTACCGTACCCGCTGGTCCTTGGTGGCAAGCTCCCGCAGCTGCGTCAGCGTCTTGTCCCTTGAGCCGTCATCGATGAACAGCAGCTCAAACGTCAGTTCGGCGTAAGTGCGCTTCATTTCGTCCATCACCCTCGTGATCTCTGCGTAGAACAAAGGAAGTACCTCTTCCTCATTGTAGCAGGGCACGATGATCGAAAGCTTCTTCACACGATTCCTCCTTACTGCTGGATGCGCCGGAACGCAGACAGCCCACCCATAAAAATACTATTATATAATACCTCAAAACGGACAAAAAAGCAAGGGCTTTTTTGTTTTTTGTCAAAACCTACGGTCTATTTGCTCATCCGATCCGAACTCCGCTTTCTTTTCCGGACGGAAAATCCGAAATCTCCCAGTTTTCTGCCCAACGCAAAGTACTCTCCATGCGCATACGCCGCAAGACCACACTGCTGCAAATTCAGCCCGCCCTTACTATCCAGATATTGTTCATCCACGTCCACCCCCAGAATCTCTGCCAGAAACAGCTCGTGAGTTCCCAGCAGACGGCTTTCCGTCACCCGGCACTCCAGCGCCACGGGACATTCCTCCAGAATGGGCGCAGAGATCCTCTGTGCCGGCAGCGGATGCAGACCGCACTGCGCAAACTTGTCCACCTGGGCACCGCTACGTACTCCGCAAAAATCCGCAGCCTTCACCAATCTGGAGGGAGTCAGATTGATGGCAAACTCGCCGGTCTGCCGGATCAGTCCGTAGGAATACCGGCTGGGTCGGACGGATATATAGGTCATAGCCGGCCGGGTGCAGATGATCCCCGTCCAGGCAATAGTCAGCACATTTGGTTCCTCCATAGTGCCGCAGGTCACCAATGCGGGAGGCACCGGTGCCAGCAGCGCACTGCCCTCCCAAAATACTTTACCCATCTGGTTCTCCTTTCTTTCGACAGCATGCAACCTCAAAACAAGGACAGCTGCACCCCTGCCTGTTTGTCTTCAAATGCATGCAGATATGCAAAGATCTGCTGCTGATCCGTACAGATTCCATAGCGGCGGCAATCCTCCCGGAAAATCCGATACAAGTCATCCGCATGGGGACTGGGCAACTCATAGGCATTGCCGTAAACACGCTGATACTGCTCCTTCAGACCCGGAAAATGCTGATTCAGCTTCCGGTAATAGTATTCCCGGTTCCCCTCCCGTAACGTCAGACCCATGCCAAAGGAAAGAATTCCCCACACCCCTGCATCCCGGCAGGCTCGCAAAATTGAGCGCAGATTCTCCGGCGTATCATTGATGTAGGGCAGCAAAGGCGTCAGCCACACCACTGTGGGGATCCCCCGTTTCCGACATGCATGCAGCGCCGCCAGTCTGGCACTGGTGGGAGCTACACATGGCTCCAGAATCCGGCAAAGGACATCGTCGTAGGTAGTAATGGTCATCTGTACCACACATTTTGTAACATGGTTGATCTGCTCCATCAGGTCAATATCCCGGAGAAAATCCGGTGACTTTGTCTGAAAAGTAACACCGAAGCCGTAGCGCTGGATCAGCTCCAGGCAACTGCGCATATGGCATAGCTGCTGCTCCAGGGGAATATAGGGATCCGACATACTGCCGGTTCCGATCATACAACGATGTCGTTTTCTGCACAAGGCATCTTCCAGCAGTTCTACCGCATTCTCCTTGACCTCCACGTCCTCAAATGGGTGATCCATCTGATAACAGGTACTTCTGGCATCGCAGTAAATACAGCCATGGGTACAGCCCCGGTACAGATTCATCCCGTTTGACTGGGATAAAATTCCCTTGACACGCCGCATGTGCATACACAGCCCCCCTCTCCATTTAAGCTTACACTATTTTTTGAAAAATCACAAGCATCTGAAAAAAATCTAAAAAATATAAGCGCTAAGTGCATAATAATAGTCTGTATGTTGAAAATAACATACAGACTATATAAATTCAAGAAAGTATGCACAGAAGGGTTGACTTTTGACGCATCGTGTAGTATAATAACATAGTCGCAGTTACAAAGAACGTGCGGCATAGTAAAAATGGCGGCATAGCTCAGGTGGCTAGAGCACTTGGTTCATACCCAGGGTGTCGTTGGTTCGAATCCAATTGCCGCTACCATGGCCCGTTGGTCAAGAGGTTAAGACACCGCCCTTTCACGGCGGAATCATGGGTTCAATTCCCGTACGGGTCACCATTCAACGTTCTCGGAAACAGCGTAATATCGCCGTTTCCGAATTTTTCTTTTATACCAAAATGCTTTGTCAACTATTCGGATATTTTCAGCGGACAAAGCTTTTTATACGTTTCTCAACTACACTATTCTCAAACACATCGTCCGGTAGGTGCGTTTGCTTTCGAGTTAGATTACCATCTTAAACTGCACTACAAGTTCAAATAAGCTTTCAGCGAACGTATCGCTACGGCGAATTCACAGTGTGTGAGAAAATAAAGCCTCTTCAGAGGCTTTATTTTTTTGTAAAATCCAACTCCATCTTCCTGTAATGTGTTCGTTTTCCAGTATTATAACACGTCACAAGGAAAAATGCAATAGAAAATGCGAAAAATTCTGAGAAAAAATACAACATATGCACAAAGCACCACCCAAAACCGATCCATTCGATCGATTTCAAGTGGTGCGATTTGCTTTTATTATGGTTTTACATGCAGCTGAAAACTGCTTGCCACGGGCATGCTGAACGAAATCTTACTCAAGACTCGGTCTTGAAAATGGCCCTTACAAAATTATACATATGCGCATGAATGGAGTTATCCCCATGATATCCGCCGCTCACATAGTGCCAGATGTGGGGTACACCGTTTTTGGTAAAGTTGTTATGATAGTTCTCCGGGTTGGAGTAAACCACCGTGTCATTGCTGCCGGCGGTAATAAACAGCAGGTGAGGTGCTTCCTCGTCACTGTTCCACTTGAATGCGCCGGTTACACCAGGAGCCGGGCAAATTGCGCCTACATAGCCAAACAGATCGGAGCGCTTCATACCAATCAACAGAGATTCTCTGCCGCCCATGGAGAAACCGGTAATGGCTGTGTTGTCCCGACCGGTTTTCACACTGTAGGTGCTTTCAATGTGGGGCATCAGATCCACCACCAGATCGTTGATAAAGTTGTCGTATGCCGCATTGTTGGCATCATCCATAGCGGAGCAGCTATCCTGGGTTGCGCTGGAGTAAATGTAGGGGAACACCACAATCATATCCTCAGCATCACCAGCTGCAATGGCGTTTCCAATGATCTGTCTGGTATACATGGTACCGTTGCCCTTGATAATCATTCTGTCCTGATTCTCCCAGTAACCGTGCATGCAATACAGCACCGGATACTTCTTGCTGGAGGAATAATTTGCAGGCAACAAAATGTTGTAAGGCTTGTTGCGCTTGCAAGTTGTGGAATAATAGCTGCCGGATTTTACTGTACCATACTGTACGCCAGCTTGTTCATTGTGGGATGCATCCGGCTCTTTTTCTACAACCATTTTAGAAATCATATCCGTATATTCCTGCATGGTGTATGCCTTCTTTTCCGGCTCCGGCGGAGTCTGGTCAGTAAAAGCAGTGGTCTTTTTCAGCAGAAAGGAAGAAAGCTCCTGAACATCCTCTGCATCGAATACTGTGCTCTTGTTTACGTCAGCCACCTTTGCGGAGAATACATTGTCAAATCCGCCTGCTGCCAAACCACGCTTTGCAGCAGCCAGATCAAAGCCGTCAATGACTCCATCCAGGTTTATATCACCGGGGATCAATGTCTCCGGCACATCGATTGCGCCTGCACCAGGAATCACCGTGCCTGCAACAGCTCCAATAGCTTCATCAATGTAGAAATTGTTAGTGGTATCTGCTGTTTCCACATAGATCTGCATATCCTTTGCGCCTGCTGGAATGGTGTAATTGGTGTTGGCAAGCTGTACCCACTTGCCCTGTACACCTTTTGCCGTTGCAATACTGTCATACTGGGTATCTCCGTTGGCATCTGTATACTGGAGTTTTAAGTAAAATGTATCCGTCAGATCTCCGTCAAAGTAGGACACATTGGCGCTGAAGCTATACTCCTTGCCGGGAACAAATGCTTTGGCGTTCAATGCCTTGGTCGCACCGTTCCATGCAGCGGTTCTGTCCTGTACCAACAGGGCTTCCTTGCCAGCATAGTTGGTTCTGCCGCTGGTCATAACGCCGGCAGCGCCTCTTCCCTCCCAGGAGCAGGTGTCCGCTTCAAATTCATCATGGAAGTACCAGCCGTTTTCATCCGGATCCGTATTTGCAGAGCCCAGGTCTACAACAAAGGTGGACACACTCTGTGCAGGCAGCTGCGCCGCAAAACCTGTGCCGTTAAAGCTGATCTCGCTCTTTGCCAGATTCTCAGAACCGGAACTGCGGTACCGGGTAACGCCGGAGATGCTTTCACCGGAGCCCATGGAGAAACTCTGGTTGTATTCGCTGGTTGTCTTATTTACTGCAACGATGGTAACCTGATCCGCATCGTTCTTGTATGCAGAGACAAATACGTTCTGGGTAGGCTGCTCGGTTGCGTCAATCCGCACATCCCCGGGACGGACAAACTTAGAATACTGTGCCATCATATAGCCCCGCTTAGAAATGTTTCCATTTTCCTTCATAGGGCCATAGGAGCGGCGGATATACCACCAAACATACGCACTCATATTGCCCACAGTCATGCCGTTGTGGATATTCTCAGCCACATCCAGCGCCTCCGGCCAGGTATCTGCATCGGAAGAACTGTTGGGTACATAAACCTCTGTCATCCAGATAGGCTTCCCGCAGCTCTCCAGTGCCGGGAAATCCATCCAGGCTCTCTGGGTGCCATAGAAATGAGTTCCGAACAGATCACAGTTTGCAAATGCTTTCTGGTTGTTCAAGATCTTGGTATAGTACTTCTTGCCACCGTCTGCCACCCAGGATGCGGTCTCCGGCGCATACTGAAAGGACTCCGGAGACATGACTCTGGTGCTGGTGATCTTGTCCGCATAGTTTGCCAGGAAGTCCGTGGTTTCGTCCGTTGACCATCTGGTCCACTCGGAAGCGTAATCCGGCTCATTTTGAACAGAAATCGCATACAGATCCACGCCCTGGTTCTTCATATAGGTACCGAAGTTGTTCAGATGCTGAGCATAGGCGGTATAGTTGGACTTTGGCAAATGCAGCTTGCCCCCATTGCTGTCGGATTCCGCCAGGTTGGAAGGCGGCTCCCAGGGCGACGCAAAAACCTTGGCACCATGCTGAGCAGCGAACTTCGCAGTGGGCACTGCCTTGTTCCACTGATTGCTGTCCGGGTTTACGAAAATACGCAGGATCGTAAGACCCAGCTCATCTTCCCCATTGCCGAAGGCCTTCTGACGCTGTGCATCGGTCAAGTCACTGCCCATCCACTCCGGATGATTCATGCCGCCAAAACCGTCAATGGTCTGATACTCCTTGCCGGTATTCACCACAACGGTATCCGCCGCATAAACGCTTGGTTCTGATTCGGGCATGACCGCCAGAGCCGGTGTCAGCATAGCTGCCGCCAGCAAAACTGACAGAGATGCCTTCAGTTTCTGTTGCATCGACATAGATATATTCCCCCTCAAATTATATATGTATCTATTGTAAACAATTTATGAATGTTTGTAAACCCACAAAACAACGAAATGGTGGACAAAACGCAGATTCTTGTATAAAAAAATGGCTATGATCTGCGTAGATTCATAGCCATTTATACATAACTTATAAAACCTTGGACAGGAACTCCTGGAGTCTTGGATTCTCCGGATGATCAAAGAATTTCTGAGGTATATTTTCCTCCATGATCTTTCCCCCGTCCATGAACATAACACGGGAGGCTACCTCCCGGGCAAAACCCATTTCGTGGGTTACAACCACCATGGTCATGCCATCCTCCGCAAGCTCCCGCATCAGCGCCAGAACCTCGCCAACCATTTCCGGATCCAGTGCAGAGGTTGGCTCATCAAAGAGCATCACGTCCGGGTTCATAGCAAGAGCACGGGCGATGGCGATCCGCTGCTTCTGACCGCCGGAAAGCTGCCCCGGATACTGCTTTGCTTTATCAGAAAGCCCCACCTTTTTCAGCAGCATGGACGCTTTCTCGTCCGCCTCGACCTGGGTCATAAGCTTGAGCTTGACCGGCGCAAGCGTAATATTCTTCTGAATGGTCAGATGAGGAAACAGATGGAAGTGCTGAAACACCATACCCATTTTTTCCCGCACCACATAAAGCTGCTTATCAGACATGGCAGTCAAATCCTGTCCCTCAAAGAGAATCTGTCCGGAGGTAGGCTGCTCCAACCGGTTCAAGCAGCGTAAAAATGTACTTTTACCGGATCCAGAGGGACCGATAATGACAACCTTTTCACCTTTTTCAATGGTGGTGGTAATGCCCTTGAGGATATGCAAATCTCCAAAGGATTTTTCCAGATTCTTAACCTCGATCACTCTTTGCCAGCCTCCTTTCCAGCTTGGTTACCATAGCGCTCAGAAACATAACCATTACCAGGTAGATAATTGCCACGGCGATCAAGGGCAGGAACGCCTCATAGGTCTGACTGCGGATGATATCTCCGCCCTTGGTCAGATCCACCAGAGCAATATATCCGGCAACGGAGGTCTCTTTCAGCAATACGATACACTCGTTGGCAAGCGCCGGCAGAATGTTCTTGAACGCCTGGGGCAGGATGATGCAGAGCATGGTTTTGGAATAATTCAAGCCCAGGCTTGCGCCGGCTTCAAACTGTCCGTTGTCAATGGACATAATGCCGGAGCGGACGATCTCCGCCACATAGGCGGCAGAGTTCAGTCCAAATGCAAGGATCGCCACCAGAGTTTTGTCAATGTTGACCGTTGCAAAAATAATGAAATACAGGATCAGCAGCTGCACCACAACTGGCGTGCCCCGAATCACCGTTAAATACACCTTTGCAAAAAAATTCAATACGCCCAGCTTCCCGTTTTTGTCGTGGGTGGCACGGACAATGGCAATCAGAAATCCCAGAACCATGCCAAGGATCACGGCAAAAAACGTGACGATCAGCGTAGTGGACAAGCCATCAGTCAGATACTTCCATCGATCATCCTTTAAGAAGGTATTCGACAGGGCATCCGGTAAATCTCCAAAAATATGCATGCCGCCTTACTCCCTGCGTTTTATTAGTCCTTGCGAACGATAATAACCTGTGTGGAGGTTGCATAGCCCTGTGTAAAGGATACGCTCTTTTCCCGATCCGGTGTTACAGAAAGACCAGCCACGCCTACGTCAGCTTTACCGGATTCTACAGCAGCGAGCACCGCATCAAAGTCCATGTTCTCGATCTCCAGAGTCATGCCCAGCTCGTCGCAGACAGCCTGCATAATATCCGGATCAATGCCTACTACCTTGTCGCCGCTCATGCTTTCATAGGGCGCAAACTCAGCGTTGGTAGCCATCTTCAAAGTACCGTTGTCCCGGGAAACGCTGGAGTCCGGTGTGTAAGAAACACGGTCAGCCTCATCGCCGATCCAGTGCTTCACGATTTCGTCCAAAGTGCCGTCATTCTTGAGCTTGGTCAGTGCATCATCCAGCTTCTTGCCAAGTTCATCGTTGCCCTTCTTGTATGCGATTGCGTAATCCTCCTGGACAAATGGATCGTCCAGGATCCGCAGGGTATCATTCTTTTCTACGAAGATCTTCGCCGGCTCGCTGTCAATGAGGACTGCATCCACCTTGCCCTGCTTCAGTGCCTGCACCGCATCAGCGCCCTTGTTGTAAGGCTCAACCTTGGCATCCTTGACCTCAGTTTCTGCAAAGGTATAACCAGTGGTACCCAACTGTGCGCCAATGGTCTTGCCCTCCAGATCCTCAGCCTTAAACACCGTGTTCGCAGGCACACCGCAGCCTGTCAGGGAAAGTACCAGCAGCATGCCGGCAGTCAGAAGTGCAGTTGTCTTTTTCATGTGAAACATTCCTTTCAATTTTTCGTTGAACATGCCTATTGTTCTATTATAACGCACACAGCAGAAAAAAGCAATATAAACTTGCTGATTTTTGCAGGTTTATCGCAACAGCCGGCATAAAAAGAAGGATCTGCCCATCAGAGCTGATCCTTCCTCAATCCAAATGCGCTTAGGATTTTGCCTTTTTCTCTGTCTGCTTCTCAGTGGACTTTTCCTCAGGCTTTGTCTCCGCTTCCGGCAGTTTGCCCTTCTCCAGGCGCAGACCGTATATAAACGCTGCACACAGGTATACCAGCAATGCCACAGCCTCCAGAATGACCGCCGGCTTCATAGCCCCGTTGATCAGACTCCGGATAAAGCCCATAGCAGAACTGGATGCAGGAACCAGAACGTTATAAGCGTTTCCAAAGGCAACGTTTTCGTAGTATTCATCCGAAGTGGCATTGACATCATCCAGCAGCTTATTGACCTTTTCGTTCAGGTCAGCCAGATCCTTTTCAACCCGCTCCATCTTTTCCCTGGATGCAGCTGAACGATCCTCCAGCGCTTCAATCCGAGTTTCAAAGAAGTCGATCTGCTGTGTAGCAGTGGACACTTCCTTCTGTGCGGAGATCTTCTGGCTGATCAGCTTGTCATACTGCTCAGATGCCTGGGTATAAGTGGTGTTTACATTGTCCGTGCCATTGCCGAAAATCAGAATGCTGTCCTTTTCGTACTTGTCGATGGATTCTGTAATGGTATCCAACCGCTCCTGGGAAATGTTTCTCTTCCGTCTGAGTGAATCCACCCGGTACTGATAATAGGTCATCAGCGCCTGCCGATCCTTGGTTACATTGTTGACTGTAATGTAGGAGGAGATCAGATCCAAATCCATGCTTTCAATGGTCTCCACGGCAGAAGACAGGTCAGCAAAGGTGTAGCCGGTCTTGTTGGAACGGAACCGGGTGGTATCCTCCTCAGCCAGCTGATCCAGATAATCTGCCAGCGTAGTCAGTGTGGTGCTGAACACATCTACTGCTTCTGCATAGTCGTATGTGCTGTAATCAATTGCTGCAATGGCGCTGCCCAGCGCCTTGTTGTAACCGTAAACCTCAAAGAAATAGCTCCGGTAGCAATCCAGCATCTGGTTCAGAACCTGTACAGCCTCATCGCTGCTGTAGCTGGTATCGCTATAGTCAAAAATAACCTGGTACTGTGTGGAATAATAGGATACATCCAGCATAGCCTGTGCAGCAGACAGTGCACCGTTGGTTGCATTTTGATACACATTCTGGTAGGTGATGATCCGGTCCATCGCATCTGATGGAATGATACCATTTACGCTCAGACCGGCACGAACGGACTCCAGCTCATCAGTCGGGCGACCAAGCTGGGTCAGGGCATTCTGGATCACCTCCGGATTGCAGAGACTATCCTTTACATTAAAATCCTTTCCAGCAGGATCCTTGCCCTGTTCGATGCCCTTATAGGTAAAGCTCACCAAAGCAGAGGTGCGCTTATTCTGGTCAGAAGCAAACAGTGCGCTGAACAGAATAGAGAAGATGCCCAACAGAATGGCAGCGGCAATCCAAAGAATAAAGAACCGCTTGAGTCCTCTCCAGATACTGAACACGGATATTACAATCTCAGATTTTCCTTCCTGTTCCATTTGAAGTGTAACGTTAATATCTTTTTTTTCATCCATATCTCCGATTCCTCCTAAATCGACGTGATAAGCAACAAACAAAGTAATTATAGCATACGCCCGGTGAAAAGTAAAGCACTTTTCATGAAAAATCCAGATGAATCCTCCATCAGAGCCACTGCACAAAACCGGTCTTATCCGCTGCGTTATAACCGGCACGCCGATAGAACTCCAGGGTACGCTCCTGCTTGGAGCCGGTCATCAGCATGAGCTTATAGCAATGGTTCTCGATGGCAATTTCCCTTGCATATGCAAGGCAGGCGGAAGCGTATCCCCTGCCCCGGAATCCATCCAGCGTCACCACATTTTCGATCAGCCCATAGGGGCGCAGTCCCCGGGTGAGATTCGGCACGATCAGACAGACGCAGGAGGACACGATTCTGTCCCCCGCTTCATACACCAGCACATGATGCATAGGATCCCCCAGGATCTGCTGCCAGACTGCATGCAGTCGTTCCGATTCCTCCGGTACTGCGGTTTCATGCAGACACAGGTACAATTGCAGCAGCCCCTGCAGATCCTCCTGTTTTGCCTCCCGCACCATAAACTCATCTCCTTTTTCGCCATTATAGCATGTCCGCCGCAGGATGTCAACGAGGAAGATTTTTCTTGTGGTTTCTCCTGCGCACGTCCGTTTATGAAGGATACGACAGAGCCATACTAAGACCGTGCAGCATCCTGCAATGCGCGCAGGATACTGCCCAAAGAAAGAAAACGGAGGGTTCGGCATGGCGTATCAGAAGGTTATCATCTCCGGAATCAACACCTCGAAGCTGACAGTACTCAAGGAAAGCGAAAAAATCGAACTGCTGCGGGAGATCCAGCGCACCGGCAGCAAGGAAGCACGGGACAAGCTGATCAACGGCAACCTGCGGCTGGTGCTCAGCGTGATCCAGCGCTTTGCCGGCAGAGGGGAAGATATTGATGATCTGTTCCAGATCGGCGTGATCGGTCTGATCAAAGCCATCAACAATTTTGACCTGTCCAAGGAGGTGCGGTTTTCCACATACTGCGTACCCATGATCAGCGGAGAGCTGCGCCGATTCCTGCGGGATTATAATCACATTAAGGTCAGCCGCTCTCTGCGGGATCTGGCATACAAAGCCATGCAGGCAAAGGAACAGCTGACCGCCGAGCAGCAGAAGGAGCCCACCATGGATGAAATCGCAAAGCGCATTGACGCCAAGCGCAGTGATGTGGTACTGGCACTGGAAAGCGTAACGGATCCGGTTTCGCTGTACGAGCCGGTTTACTCAGATGCCGGAGACACGCTGTATGTACTGGATCAGATCAGCGATCAGAACAGCGTGGACAGCTGGCTGGATGAAATCGCACTGCGGGATGCCATCAAGGCATTACAGCCCAGGGAAAAGCGGATCCTGTATCTGCGTTTCTTTCAGGGCAAGACCCAGGTGGAGGTCGCCCAGGAGATCGGCATTTCTCAGGCGCAGGTATCCCGGCTGGAAAAGGGGGCGTTGAACCAGATCAAGGGAGACGTTTAAGGCACGCCTTAACCCAGTGCCACATCCAGCACCATCATGCAGGAAAAGCCCACCATAGTAGCAAGCGCCATGTAGTTTTTGTTTTCATTGGTCTGGCTCTCCGGGATCAGTTCTTCCACCACCACATAGATCATAGCCCCCGCAGCGAATGCCAGCAGAAAGGGCAGCGCCATGCGCACCTTCAGCACCAGCAATGCGCCCAGCACGCCGGAAATGGGCTCCACGATACCGCTGAGCTGACCGAGGAAAAATGCCTTGCCCCGGGACAAGCCCTCCCGGCGCAGGGGAACGCTGACTGCCATGCCCTCCGGCAGGTTCTGAATGCCGATGCCCAGTGCCAGCATGAAGGCAGTGAGAATGGTTGCCCCCTCCAGATCATAGGTCAGGGAACCGAAGGCAACCCCCACTGCCAGCCCCTCCGGAATGTTGTGCAGGGTAATGGAAAACACCAGCATCAGACAGCGTTTCCACTTGCTAGAACGATTTAGCTTGCCGGACAGCTTGGGAGAACGCTCCAGCCTGCTGTACAGCTTATCTCCCCCAAACAGCAGCAAGCCGCCTCCTAGAAACCCTGCCAATGCCACAAGCCAAGGGGTCATCTCCAGGCTCTCCGCCATATCAATGGCCGGGGAAAGCAAGGACCAGAAGGATGCAGCGATCATAACGCCCCCAGCAAAGCCAAGCATGCCGTCCATCCAGTTTTTATTTACATTCTTGAAAAACACAACGCTGACAGCACCCAGAGCAGTCAATGACCAGGTAAACAGGGTGGCAAACAATGCCAGGGTTGTGTATGAAAAATTCTGCACAGCCTTCACTCCTCTCAATACTGCCGGATACACCCGGCACTATCCCAGTGTATGACACACCATGAAAACTGTGCAGAAAAGCCGCCTCCCATGTGGGAAGCGGCTTTGTTTCTGATTAGCAATTATAGTCTTGGATCCACCGGCTCACTCTCCAGCGCCAGCACGCCGAATACACAGGCATGCACCTGATGCAAAGGCTCCTTCGCCACAAATCGGTTCAAAGATTCCATGCCCAGGGCAAACTCCCGCAGTGCAAGGCTCCGCTTTCGGCTCAGTGATCGCTTTTTCAGCCGCTCCAGGTGGGCAGGCGTCCGATACTCCGGCCCGTAAATGATCCGCAGGTACTCTGCGCCCCGGCATTTCACCGCCGGCTGCAGCAGCGTGTGCTCCTGCATAGCCGTAAATGGCTCCGGCTTCACCACCATGCCCTCACCGCCACTGCCGGTCAATGCCACCCACCAATCCACTCCGGCCTGGATGCTGTCCGGATCCTCCGTATCCACCTGCAAATAATCCGTTGCAATGAAAATCGGATCCACCCCGGTACAGTATTGCTTCAAAGTTTCCATATGCCACAAATTGGTTCGATCCGAGAACACATGCCCTTCACAGGCAAGCAAATGAAAGGGGGCGATTTTCAGATCCTCCACGCTGTTCACCTGCCAGCAATACTCCCGGTATGCCGTCGTGTACCGACACAGCGCATCCTGCTTTTCCCGATACTGCTCCAGCAATGCCCGTGGATCTGCATTCTGTCCGGAGGTCTGCGGATCCACACGAAAGGCATGATTCTGTCGGCAGCAGGTCTGCTCCAAAGCATCCACTGCTGCTGCCAGGCCATTCCGCCCCGCAACCCCTACCGGTGCATACTGCCGCTGCAGCAGAGTCTGGGCCTTCTCTGACCAGGGCATCAGCTCTGTGTCCAGGCATACCCAATCCGTCGCAAAATCCTTCCAGAAACCGGTTTTCATCAGCACAGCATCCAACCGATCCAGTACTGCCTGTTCCATTTGTACATCCTCAAAAAAGCGCCTGCCGGTACGGGTATAGATAATGCCTCTGGTACCATCCTCCACGCCAAAACGTCTGGATGCAGTTTCTGCGTTCCGGCACAGCACGACCACCGCCCGGGAACCCATATGCTTTTTTTCACAGATGACCTGCCGGATGCCATGCTCCCGGTAATAGGAAAACGCCTCCAGGGGATGCTCCAGATACTCCGGCAGTTGGCTGGTCTTGCAGGGGGACATGGTGGGCGGCAGATAAATCAGCCACTTGGGATCCGCCGCATACCGGCTCATGGCCTCCAGGGCTGCCGCCGCCTGTGCTTCGCCGATCACGATGGAAGGGATCAACCCGGTGGTCAACTGCATACGCCCCTGCACATCCTGCACCATAAGCGTATCCGTTCCCGGCTCCACCGGCTCCGGCTGTAAGGCTCTCAGAGGCTTTGCATACTGCTGCAATGCGGGTACAGAAATGGTCTCCTGCTCCGGATACCGTAGCGCTGTCAGCATGCCGCCGAATACACAGCCCGTGTCAATACAACAGGTATGATTTTCCCAGCGCACCCACTCCCCGGGCACATGCCCGTACACTACAAGCGCCTTGCCCCGGTAATCCGCCGCCCAGTTTCCCCGGACGGGCAGTCCGTATGCATCGGTTTCTCCGTTCACATCTCCGTACAGGCAGAAATCCCGGATCCTGCCGGAGCCTCTGCCGATATACTTCTCCTTGATGCCGGCATGGGCGATCACCAGCTTCCCCTCGTCCAGCACATAGTGACTCACCAGTCCCTCCAGGAACTGCTGCACCTGACTGCGGAAGGCATCGCTTTCCCCATCTAGCTGGGCTACCGTGATCTCCAGTCCGTGGTTCAGCTGCACCCGGCGACCCTGTAAATATTTGAGTAATTTGACATCATGATTCCCGGGTACCGCCAGGGCTGTTCCTTTGGATACCATGCCCATCACCAGCCGCAGAACTCCTGTATTTTCCGCCCCCCGGTCACACAGATCCCCCAGAAAGGCAGCCATTCTGCCCTGGGGATGCACATATATACCATCCGGATCCGGCACATAGCCCAGCTGATCCAGAAGGAGTTTCAGCTCTGCCAGACAGCCATGTACATCTCCGATGATATCAAAAGGACCATGCAGTTCCTTCTTGTTGTTCCACAGCTTGGTGCGGATGACCTCCGCCTGGTCGATGGCTTCCTGGGAATCCAGCACATACACGAACCGGAAGCCCTCTTTTTTCAAAGAGCGGATGCTTTTGCGCAGCTGCTGCACATGCTGCCGGATCACACGCTCTGGATATCCCCTGCCGGGATCTGCTGCATTCCGCTCCAGCAGGGTCTTTTCCGGCTGATTCAACACAATGGCAACGCTGTGAACATGCTGCTCCCTGGCAAGGGACAAAATCCGTTTCCGGGCAGACTGCTGCACATTGGTGGCATCGATCACAGTGGTTTTCATCCGGCTCAACCGCTTCTGTGCCGCATAATACAATAAATCAAAGGCATCCTCCGTGGCTGACTGATCGTTGCAGTCATCGGACACGATCCCTCGGCATACATCCGAGGACAGTACCTCCGTGGGCAGAAAATGCTTTGCCGCAAAGGTACTCTTTCCGCTGGAGGTGGCGCCCACCAGGGCAACCAGGGCAAACTCCGGTATCTCTATACGCATTTTGTAAACACTCCCATCTGTGTCGGTGCTCCCACCTGGGGATCTTCCTCCCCGATGCCGCTGCACACCACTTGATATCCATAACTGCGGCAGACATGCGCCGCCCAGTCTGCAAACTCCTGTCGGGTCCACTCAAAGCGATGATCCCCATGCCGGAGTGCGCCAGTCTTCAGTGCCGGATACTTTACATTATACTCCCGGTTGGGTGTGGTGAGGATCACTGTGCCCGGTGCTGCATGCGCAAACAGTACCTGTTCAAACGCCGGGATCCGGAACGGATCCAGATGCTCCAGCACCTCCACCACACAGGCAGCATCAAAGCCGGAAAACCGAGGATCCCGGTACACCGCCGATCCGTGCATCAGAGTCAGCTTCTCCCGCTTTGCCTGTGGCATCCGTTCCAGCCGCAGCCGGGACTTGCCACGTTCCAGTGCCTGTATGGACACATCCGCAGCGGTGATCCGCCTAATCTGGGACTCCTCCAACAAAAGCCTGGTCAGCTTGCACTCTCCGCAGCCCAGATCCAATACGGTGGCAGCCCCGCTTTCCAGCACTGCCTTGCGCACCGCCTCCAGCCGCTTTGTATTCAGGGACACAAAGGGCGTCTGCTCCGGCTCTGATTCTTCCGCATCCACCGAAGGCTGCTCCTCCAGCAGGCTCATAGCCTGCCGGGCATAGCTTTTGTGCATGCTAAAATACCGGCTTGTAATCTTCTCCCGTGCCGGGTGAGTTTCCAGCCAGCCTTTGCCATGCGCCAATAGCTTACTGATCTCATCCTCTCCCACAAAGTAATGCTTCTGCCGGTCAAACACCGGAATCAGTACATACAGATGATTCAGCAGCCGGGACAACGTTACCTGCCCGGTGATCTCCAGATCCAGATAGCTGCTCATGCCCCACTGCGGAAACTGCTCATCCAGCAGATAGCTTTTGGTCATTACCTGATAGCCCAGCGGCTCAAACAGTTCCCGTGCAAGCGTCTCTCCGCCCCGACAGGGCAGCATATGAATCCGGGCACTGAGTGCCAGTCTTTGCTGTACCAATTCCGGTTTTTTGTCGCAGACCCCATGGATGGCGGAGCCGAACACCCGGGCAATCGCGGTACTCAGAAAGGATGAGGACACATAGGGGCGGTCATTCACATAGTCAAAGAGTCCGCCCTCCATTGAGCCTGCCTTTCCACGGGCAAGGTCAATGGGGTCTATATCCAGCAGCAGTGCCGCCGTTGTCCGGTCATCGGACGCCTCCGGATAAAATACATAGACTTTCCCAAATGACAGGGTAAATTGCTGTGTCCGATCCGGATGCTTATACAGCAGATATCCCAGATCCCTGGCATTTTGCCCGGTATATGTAATCGTCAATAGCATGATTGATTCCTCCTTTTCGTCTGTAGACAGTATAGCATACTGCCGGGAGGAAATCACGGAAAAAAAGCTGCGCATTACTGATA